>NZ_VIUM01000008.1:0-358489 GCF_007828315.1 Burkholderia sp. SJZ089
TCGAACTGGACCGAGCTCGACGTCTGGCAATACATCGCGCGCGAGCAGCTCGAACTGCCCTCGATCTACTACGCGCACCAGCGCGAGATCGTGCGCCGCAACGGCCTGCTGGTGCCGGTCACGCCGCTCACGCCGATGCGCGAGGGCGAGATCAGCGAAACCGCCCAGGTGCGCTTCCGCACGGTCGGCGACATCTCCTGCACCTGCCCGGTGGAAAGCGATGCCGACGACGTCGAGAAGATCATCGCCGAGACCGCGGTGACCGAGATCACCGAGCGCGGCGCCACGCGGATGGACGACCAGACCTCCGAGGCCGCGATGGAACAGCGCAAGAAGCAAGGTTATTTCTGAAGCACGCGAGGACACAGACATCATGAGCATCATCGAGAACCACGAAGACCTCGGCGTGTTGCGCTTCATCACGGCGGGCAGCGTCGACGACGGCAAGAGCACGCTGATCGGCCGCCTGCTGTACGACAGCAAGGCCGTGTTGTCGGACCAGCTGTCCGCGCTGTCGCGCGCCAAGAACAAGCGCACCGTCGGCGACGAGCTCGACCTCGCGCTGCTGACCGACGGCCTGGAAGCCGAGCGCGAGCAGGGCATCACGATCGACGTGGCCTACCGCTACTTCGCCACCGCCAAGCGCAAGTTCATCATCGCCGACACGCCGGGCCACGAGCAGTACACGCGCAACATGGTGACCGGCGCCTCCACCGCTCACGCGGCCATCATCCTGGTGGACGCCACGCGCGTCACGGTCGAGGGCGGCGTCACGCAACTGCTGCCGCAGACCAAGCGCCACAGCGCGATCGTCAAGCTGCTCGGCCTGCAGCACGTGATCGTCGCGATCAACAAGATGGATCTGGTCGAGTATTCGGAAGCGACCTTCAACCTGATCCGCGATGCCTACGTCGTGCTCGCGCAGCAGCTCGGCCTGGAAGGCGTGCGCTTCGTGCCGGTGTCGGCCCTGAAGGGCGACAACATCGTCACGCTCTCGGACAGCATGCCCTGGTACGCCGGCGAGCCGTTGCTCGACGTGCTGGAGACGCTGCCGGTGGCGATCGACGGCGGCGAGGCGCTGCGCTTCCCGGTGCAGTGGGTGGCGCGCCAGGACGGCAGCTCGGCCGACGATTTCCGCGGCTACATGGGCCGCGTCGAGGCGGGCGAAGTGAAGGTGGGCGACGAGATCGCGGTGCTGCCCTCGGGCCGCACGGCAACCGTGGCCGAGATCGTCGCGCCGGTGCCGGGCGGCACGGCTGCGGTAGAATCCGCCTTCGCGGGGCAGACCGTCACGATCCGCCTCGCCGAGGACGTCGACGTCTCGCGCGGCGACGTGTTCGTGCCGAACGCGCAGCGCATCGAGCCGGCCCGGAAGCTGGAGGCCGATCTCTGCTGGTTCGACGAAACCCCGTTGTCCCCGCAACGCAAGTATCTGCTCAAGCAGACCACCAACACGGTGTTCACCAAGATCGGCGCGGTCAAGCAGGTGCTGGACGTGCATACGCTGTCGCACGCCAGCGACCGCCAGGACCTGAAGATGAACGACATCGGCCGGGTGGCGCTGACGCTGCAGAAGCCGATCGTCTGCGATACCTACGATGCGCATCCGGGCACGGGCGCGTTCGTGCTGATCGACGAGGCGACCCATCACACGGTCGCCGCCGGGATGATTCGCGCCTACTCGGCGTGAGTCAGCGGTTTAGCCGCGCTCGCGGCGATGTGTATCGCTTCACGTGGCTTTTCCAGGAGAACGCACATGGACGATTTGTATTTCGTCGCACGAAACACCGAAGGGCATTATTCGGTATGGTTCGACGGCAGGAACCTGCCCGCTGGTTGGGAGGTAATCGGCGAGTCAGCCAGCAAGCAGGCCTGCCTGCAGCGGATCGAGCGGCTCTGGACGGAGGCGGCGCCCGCCGGGAGCCGCGAGCATCCCGGCCGGGATTCGGGCGCGGAGGCCGGCCTTGCCGTTCAAGCAGGTCCTTATTCGGCGAGCGCCCCGAGCGCCGGTTCCTGACAGAGCGCAACCAGGCGTTCCGTCGCCGCCGAGCTGCCGGTGGCGTGATAGGCGATCGCGAGGTCGGAGGTGGTCGTGCATTCATCCAGCGAGAGGTGCGTCACCCCGGGTGATCGATTCCGGCATCGGCGCGATCCCCCGCCTGCCAATTTGATCACGTTTCGTGCTTGGAAGGGCGGGGCGCCCCTCGCCTCGACGCGGCGTCTTTCGCACTGCGCTCCGACTGCCCGTCGAACGACGCCGCGATCGATTCGCGAAGCACCTCGACGGCCTGCCGGAGATTTCCCGGATAGCGTGGATGGGCCAGCCAGACATCGATCACCAGGGCGAAATTGCTGAGCTCCACCGCGCTCAGCTTGCGGTGCCATTTGCTGGCCCGTAGCACGTCGATCGGCACCAGGCCGAGGCGGCTGGCCACCAGTCGCAATTGCATGTCGGTGACATAAGTATTGATGCTCAGCCTGACGACCTGTCCCTGGTCCGTCATGGCGCGTTCCAGCGCCGCGCGATAACCGCAGCCATCCGGATTGAGGATCCATCCGTGGGCGGCCAGCGCATGCATGTCGGTCCTGCGGGCCACCAGCGGCTGGTCCGCGCTCTGCACGACTTTCACGTCGAAGCGGGCAACCCGGCTACCCGACAAGCCGGCCGGCAGCGCCGCCCCCGAGGGCAGTATCAGCATCGCGACATCGAGCGGTCCGTCGTCCACCCGCTCCTGCAGCCTGGGGCTGCTGTCGGTGAGCAACTGCACGTCGAGCTCTGGAAACCGGCGCTTCATGCCGGTCACCGCATCGAACAGCACGATGTCCGCGACGGCCTGGGGCAGTGATCCGCTTGGGTATTTCGTACCAAACCTAGCGCGCGTTTTCCGGCGTTTCGGGCCCGGTGGGGCCCGGCAAAAGCGCCAGCTGACGGGCGAATTCAGCCGGCGCCAAGTCTTTGAGAGCAGAGTGAGGGCGGCTCTCGTTGTAGTCCCGCCGCCATGCCTCGATTATCGCTTTGGCTTCGCCCAACGTCTCGAACCAATGTAGGTTCAAGCATTCGTCCCGGAATGATCCGTTAAAGTGACCCTGGCCTTCCTCGACACGCTCAAGGATTGAAGCCGGGACGCCCGGTGCTTTCGCCCTGCTCGATTTTCTCCTACAGTAACGGAGCCCCGGCGACCGCGCGCCGGGCGAGCCCGCAACATCGACAACAACGAAGAGAGAGCAGAGGCGATGAATACCAGCAAGCGTGGCGACCACCTGTTCGCCGCCGGATTGCTCAAGGCAATCCGGGACGTGGCGGACATGATGAGCCGCTCGAAGATCGGCGATACCAGCGAGGGGCGCGTGCTGCATGCCAGCGTCGCCTCCTTGCAGCGCAGCCTGACGGGCGGCGCCTTCGATACCACCGTCAACCGGGGCCGGATCGTGACCGGCTCCGATCCGCATTCGGTCGCCTTCGGCCGGGCCAGCCGCGATTTCACCCAATCGATGAGCAGCCTGGTGTTCGTCCTCGAGCACCGGCGCGATCTGGGCGCGGAGAAGGACCAGGCCAAGCGCAACGAGTTGGTGATGCAGGCCGCCAAGCTGGTGACCGACGCCAAGCTGTACGCGGAACTGGCCGTCAAGCGGATGTTCGATGCCGCGATCGATCCCGCGGTGCTCAAGCAGATCACCCAGGGCGCCGGCGACAAGCCGCGCGATACCGAGATCGCGAACGCGCGTTCCGCGCTGCAGCAGGTGCGCGGGGCGATCCTGGCCGGCATCGGCAAGATGTGAGCGCGCCGGCGGCCGGCGCCGGTGCCGGCCGTTCCAGGCACGCGCTTGCAGGCTTCAGGCCGCCACGCGCGCGGCCTGCGCCGCCAGCGAAAGCCGGATCCCCTCGGCATACGGCGTCTTGCGGATCGGCCCGATCAGCTTCTGCAAGGCCGTGTCGTCGAGGATCAACGGCTCCGTCATCAGGTAGTTCATTTCCACCAGCTCGCGCATCATCGGGCTGAACAGCCCCAGCACGCGCAGCATGGTCTTGTTCGCCACGCGCAGCTTCAGCTTGCGGCCGGTCTGCCGCTCGATCTCGTCGAGCAGGACGCGCTGGCTGGTGGTGCCCGCGCCGGCCAGGTGCCAGATCCGTCCATAGGCGGCGGGCGTGTCGAGCAAGCGTTCCACCACCGGCCCCACGTCGGGCACGAACACGAATTCGTGGTCGCGATCGAGCGGGCCCAGCAGCTCGGCGGTGCCGCCCTCGACGGCCGCGCGGATCGCGCCGTGCAGCATGCTGGCCGTCACGCCCGGGCCGTAGAAGTCAGGCAGGCGCAGCACGGTCGCCTCGATGCGGCCCTCGGCGTGCGCCTCCATCAGCAGATCCTCCTGCGCCTTGCGCATCCTGCCCTTGAAGGTGTGCGGCTCGCGCGGATGATCCTCGCGCACCGGGTTGGCCCGCGCCTGTCCATAGGGATAGACGGTGCCGATCAGCATGATGCGCTTGACGCCGGCCGCCACCGCGCCGTCGATGGTCTTGCGCATCAGGGCAGGGTGCAGTTCGAACTGCCAATAATTGACGCCGACCAGGTAGACCAGGATGTCGATGCCCGCCGCGGCGGCCTCGATCGAGCCCGGCGCATCCGGATCCCAGGTGGCGATCTCGGCGAGCGGGTCGTCGCCGAAGCCGGCTTGCAGGGCCGCCGCGTTGCGGCCGACCACGCGATAGGGACGTTGCGAGGCGCGCAGCGCGGCGGCGATGCTCTGGCCGATGGCACCGGCGGCGCCGAACAGGGCGATTTTCGACATATCAAGGCTCCTGGTTGTCGGCGGCCCGCTGCCGCCTTCGATGCCCTGCAGTGTGGTCTTCCCGTGTCTGAATGAAAATTGGCTAATATCGTGGCTCATCCATACATAAATGCATATCATGAGCGACGCTGAAGCGGGGCCGGCAGCAAGCCGCGAGCCCAACTGGGAGTGGTACCGCAGCTTCCTGCAGGTGCTCGACACCGGCTCGCTGTCGGCGGCGGGGCGCGCGATGGGCCTGGCCCAGCCCACCGTCGGCCGCCATGTCGAGAGCCTGGAGGCCGCGCTGGGCCTCACGCTGTTCACGCGCTCGGTGGACGGCTACGCGCCCACCGACGCCGCGCGCGAGCTGCAGCCGCACGCGGCGGCCATCGCCGCCTCGGCGGCCGCGCTGCGGCGCGCCGCGAGCGGCCATGGCGACGGCGTGCGCGGCACGGTGCGGATCACCGCCAGCGAGGTGGTGAGCGTCGAGGTGCTGCCGCCGATGCTGGCCGCGCTGCGCGAGGCGCATCCGGCGCTGCGCATCGAGCTGATGCTGTCGAACCGCGTCGACGACCTGCTGCACCGCGAGGCCGACATCGCCGTGCGCATGTTCCGGCCGGAGCAGGCCGCGCTGCTGGTGCGCCGCGCCGGCAGCATCGAGATCGGCCTGCATGCGCACCGGTCCTACCTCGTGCGGCACGGCACGCCGCGCACGATGGCCGAACTGTCGCGTCACACGCTGATCGGCTTCGATCGCGAGACGGCCTTCGTGCGTTCCCTGAGCCACCGCATCGCGCCGCTCACGCGCGAGGATTTCGCGCTGCGCACCGACAGCGATCTCGCGCAACTGGCGGCGATCCGCGCCGGTTTCGGCATCGGCCTGTGCCAGGTGGCGCTGGGCGCGCGCGATCCCGCGCTGGTGCGTCTGCTGCCGCGCGCGATCTCGCTGACGCTGGATACCTGGGTGGCGATGCACGAGGACCTGCGGCGCAGCGCGCGCTGCATGGCGGTGTTCACGGCGCTGGCCGAGGGCCTGGGCCGCTACGCGCGCGGCACGGCCTGAACCGGCGGCGCCGCATGGCGGCGATCCGGCGAGCCTGCCGGAATTCGCGGCCTGGCGCATCATGCGTCATGGCCCGGCAGCGTGGTCCGACACTTACAGGCTGTCAGTTCGCCGCCCCGCGCCGTCCGCGCCGCGCGGGATCGCGATGTCATGCGAAGCTGGCGCGCGGGCCGTTGTTCTTGCTACGCTAGCCCCGCCGGCCCGGCCGGTGCGAGGCGCGCCGATCCGCCCCCCGATCGCCCGCCGGGGCCGCGCCGGATTCGATGAGGACATGCGTCGGGAACACGACGCTCATGAAAGGAGACATGCGATGTGGTTCGTCGGAAAGAGCGAGCTTCTCTCGCTGATTGAAAAGAATTGCCTGGAAGACGTGATGCCCGCGTTCAGCGATCATCGGGCGCTGCGCAAGAACGCCGTGGTCTATCGTCCCGACGAACGCAGCGACTACGTCTACCTGCTCAAGGTCGGCCACCTGCGGCTCTACCGCATCACCGAGGACGGCCAGGAGATCACGCTGTCCTTCATCAAGGCCGGCATGATCTTCGGCGACGGCGACGTGCTCAACGAAGCCGGCTATTCGCACTACGCGCAGACGCTCACCGATTGCCGGATCTGCTACATCAACAAGGCGAACTTCCGCGACCTGCTCGATCGCTACCCGGTGATCAGCCGCTTCGTGCTGCGCAGCCACCACCAGCGCTGGCAGGAGGCGCAGCGCCTGATCGAGAACCTCTCGCTGCACGACGTGCGCAAGCGCCTGGTCAACATCCTGTCGATGTTCGCCGGCCAGATCGGCAGCCCCTTCGTCCACGAGGGCAGCGGCGGCGCGCTGCTGATCGACCTGCCGATCGCGCAGGACAAGCTGGCGGACTTCATCGGCACCTCGCGCGAGTCGGTCAACCGGCACCTGAGCGACCTGAAGGCCGAGGGCCTGGTCGACACGCACCAGCGCAAGATCGTGCTCACGCCGCTGTTCGTCTCGCGCCACCTGCCCGAGCTGGACCTGCCGGCCATGCCGCCGGTCGCGGCCGGCGCCGCGCTGGCGAAGCCGGCCTATCGCGACGAGATCAAGCCCACCTCAGCCAACGCTTGAGGCGCGTTTGCGCCCGGCCAGCGCCTGCCTGAGCGCCGCCACGCCGCTCGCGGCGCTGGACAGCACCGGCACGCCCAGCGTGCCGAGCGAAGGCTGCAGCCGCGCCATCGACACCTGCGCGAGCACGATCACGTCCACCTGCTCGGCCAGTTCCAGGATGGTCTGCTTGAGGATCGCGTCGTGGCCCACGGTGTCGCCGGCCAGCAGCGCCTCGAAGGCGGCTTCGGCGACGCGCTCCACCACGCGCGCCTCGCGCGCGGCCTGCTGCGCCTTCTTGCGGATCAGGCGCACGGTCGGCTCGAGCGTGGTCGGCACGGTGGCCAGCACGCCGATGCGCGGCCCGATGCGGCTGGCCTCGTCGGCCATCGCCTCGTCGATCTTCGCGATCGGCGTGTCGATCATGCCGCGCAGCACGTCCACCGCCTCGCCCACCGAGGAGCAGGCGTTCAGGATGTAGTCGGCGCCCATGGCCTGGGCGTTCGCCATGTAGGTATAGAGGCGCGCGGTGACGGCCGGCGTCAGGTGGCCGGCGGCGCGCACGTCGTTGAGCAGGCTGTCGTCGACGATGTTGATCATGCGCGCGTCGGGAAGCTGCTGCCTGAACTGGTCCTTGAGCGGCTGCACCGTGACGGGGCCGGTGTGGATGACGACGATGGTGGTCATGTTGTCTGCGATTCCCTTGAATGGTCGATATGCGGGGTGCGTGGCTCAGGCCGTGGCGGCCGCCATCACCCGTTCCTGGCTGGCCTCGTCGCGCGCGAAATCGCCGGTCACGCGGCCTTCGCGCACCACCAGGATCCGGTCGCTGATGGCCAGCACTTCCTGCAGGTCCGAGGAGATCGCGATGATCGCCACCCCCTGTTCGGCCAGGCGCGCCAGTAGCGCGTGCACCTCGGCCTTGGCGCCGATGTCGATGCCGCGCGTGGGCTCGTCGACGATCAACAGGCGCGGCCGGCGCGCCAGCCATTTCGCCAGCACCACCTTCTGCTGGTTGCCGCCGCTCAGGTTGACCACCTTCTGCTCGATCGACGGCGTCTTCACGCCGAGCTCGCGCACGAACTCGCGGCAGCGCCGCGCTTCCTCGGCATGCCTGACGAACTGCCAGGGCGAATAGGATTCGAGATGCGTGAGGCTGAAGTTCTCGCGGATGCTCATGCCGGCCACCAGGCCCTGGCCCTTGCGATCCTCGGTGGCGAAGCCGATGCCGTGCGCGATCGCGTCGTGCGGGCCGCGGATCGCGACGGGCCTGCCCGCCACGCGAACCTCGCCCGAGGCGGGGCGCATGCCGAAGATCATCTCCATGATCTCGGTGCGCCCGGCGCCCACCAGCCCGGCGATGCCGAGGATCTCGCCGCGATGCACGCGAAACGACACGTCGCGCACCCAGCCGGGCGCGCCCTTGCGCGAGCGCATCGTCAGGCCTTCGACCTCGAGCACCACCTCGCGCGTCGCATGCGAGGCCGATTTCGCGTAGAGCTCGTCCAGCTCGCGATCCACCATCTTGCGCACCAGCCAGGCCCGGTCCACCGCGGCCATCGGCGCGTCGGCCACGGTGCTGCCGTCGCGCAGCACGGTGACGCGATCGGCCAGCTCGAACAGTTCCTCGAGCCGGTGCGAGATATAGACGACGCCGATTTTCCGCGCGCGCAGCCTGGCGATCAGCTCGAGCAGCAGGCGCGTCTCGTGATGGCTCAGCGAGGCGGTGGGCTCGTCCATGATCAGGATGCGGGGCTGGCAGGACACGGCCTTGGCGATCTCCACCATCTGCTTCTGGCCCACGCTGAGCTCGCCCACCAGCCGGCGCGGGTCGATCGTCATGCCGATGCCGGCCAGCAGCTCGCTTGCCTCGCGGTTCATGCGCGCTCGATCGACGAAGCCGAGGCGGTTGAGCGGTTCGCGGGCGAGGAAGATGTTCTCGGCGATGCTCAGGTTGTCGACCACCGACAGCTCCTGGTAGATGATGCCGATGCCCAGCGCGCGCGCATGATGGCTGTCGGCCAGCACCACCGGGCGGCCCTCGACGGCGATCGTGCCGCCCGCGTCGGGCTGCAGCACGCCGGTCAGGATCTTCATCAGGGTGCTCTTGCCGGCGCCGTTCTCCCCGGCCAGCGCCAGCACCTCGCCGCGCGAGACGTGCAGGCTCACCTGGTCGAGCGCGCGCACGCCGGGGAAGGTCTTCGAGATCCGGCTGACTTCTAGGTAGGGCGTCATCGGCTGCCTCGCGCCAGGCGCTCGCGGCGGGCACGGGCCGCCGCCCGCGCAGCGTGCCTCGTGTTTCCCGGCTGCCCGTGAGCTCGCATCGGGTTCATTTGCTGTAGCTGCCGAGGTTGTCCCTGGTCACCACCGTCACGCCCGTGTCGATGTCCTTGGCGCCGGCCTCGGTGCCTTGTATCTGCGCATACAGGTGCTCGACCGCGAGGCGGCCCATGGTCACCGGCCGCTGCACGATGATCCCCTGGATCAGGCCGTCCTTCACGCCCTTGACGGTATCGGGCAGGTCGTCGAAGGCCAGTACCTCGAGCTTGCCCTTCTGCGCGCCGAACTCTCGCGTGGCCAGCACTTTGGCGACGGCCGGGCCGCCCACCTGGCTGACGCCGAAGATACCCTTCAACTGCGGGTGCGCGCGCAGCGTGGTCTCGACCACCGAGACGCCGCGCGCGAGATCGTCGTCGGTGCCCTGCGTCTCGACGATCCTGATGCCGGGATACTTGGCCAGCTCCTGCTTGATGCCCGCGATGCGCTCGTTGAGGTTCACGGCGCCGAGCTGGCCGGTGATGATCGCCACCTCGCCGCTGTTGCCGATCGCGCGCGCCATGGTGGCCCCCATGGTCGCGCCGGCCGCGACATTGCTGGTGCCGATGTACATCGAGCGCCCGCTGTTGGGCGAATCCGAATCGTAGGTCAGCACCTTGATGCCGTTGCGCTGCGCCTGCCGGATCACGCTCTCGACCGACTTCGGCTCGTTCACCGAGATCGCGATGCCGTCGACGTGCCGCGCCATCAGGTCCTCGATGATGCGCACCTGCGTCGAGCCCTGGGTGTTCTGCGGCACCACCCACTGGTACTGCACGCCGAGCTTGTCGGCCGCGCCCTTGGCGCCGGTGTTGCAGTCGTCGAAGAAAGGCACGGCGACCTTCGGGATCACGGCGATCGAGATGGATTTCGCATCCTTGGCCGCGGCCGCCTGCGCGGCCAGGCCGCCCAGCGCGGAAGCCGCGAGAAGGATGCCCAGGCCCTTGGCCAGGGTGGTGCGAAGCAGACCGGATTTGCTCATGGTGTGTCGAGAAGGAGGGAAGGGACGTTCAGGGACGCGCGACCGAACTCATCGCGCCTTGCGGCGCAGCCGCCAGATATCGATGCTGACCGCGATCAGGATCACGCAGCCGGTGATGGTTTGTTGTGCGTAGGTATCGATGTTGAGCAGCACCACGCCGTTGGCGATGATGCCGGCCAGCGCGGCGCCGATCACCGCGCCTTCCACGCTGCCGATGCCGCCCGACAGGCTGGCGCCGCCGATCGCGGCGGCCGCGATCACGTCGAGCTCGGCGCCGAAGCCGGCGGCCGGCTCGGCCGACACGAAGCGCGAGAAGCTGATCACGCCGGCCAGCGCCGCGATGGTGCCCGACAGCAGGTAGACCAGGAACTTGACGCGCCGCGTGCGCACGCCGCTCAGGTGGGCGGCCGTCTCGTTGCCGCCGGTGGCGTAGACGTGCCGGCCGAAGCGGGTTCGGCGCATGATCACGGCGAAGCAGGCGGCCAGCGCGGCCATCACGATCACCGGGAACGGGATGAAGCCGAGGTAGCCCTGGCCGAGGAAGGTGAAGCCGTCGGGCACGTCCGGCGTGACGGGCACGCCCTTGGTGATGATGTACATCAGGCCGCGGCCGATGCTGAGCGTGCCGAGCGTGGCGATGAAGGGCGGCAGCTCGATGCGCGTCACCAGCAGGCCGTTCACGGCGCCGGCCAGCATGCCCGTCACCAGTCCCGCCGCCACCGCCGCGAGGCTGCCCAGGCCGTGCTGGAAGGCCAGCGCGGTGACCAGCGAGGACAGCCCCATCACCGAGCCGACCGACAGGTCGATGCCGCCCGTCACGATCACCAGCATCATGCCGATCGCCATGATGGCCGTGAGCGAGAAGGAGCGGAACACGCCCATCAGGTTGTTGGTGGTGAGGAAGTACGGCGAGAACAGGCTGATCAGCACGCCGACCGCGATCAGCACCGCGAGGATGTTGAATTCGCGCACCCCGAGGCAGGCGCGCAGCAGGGCCGGCAGGCGCGCTTCGCGATGGGTGTCGAGGTGGCTGGGAATGGCTTTCAACGCGGGTCTCCTGGATCGTGCACGGCTGTCGTTCGTCGATGCGGCAAGCATACGAGCAGGTCCGAACGGGAAACTGTGACGCCCGTCATACAAGCGGATCGGGGTTGTCCCGGAGGCGAGCGGCGCCAGGCGCGGGCCGGGCCGCGCACGATCCCGACAAGCCGGGCCGGGCTATGACGGACGTCACAGATTCGCGGCGGCTTCCGTCGCTAAGATTGGCGAAGCGGCGAACGCGTGGGCGCTCGCCATGTGACCCCGATCTGAAGGAGAGCAGCAGATGACGAAGCGCGTGATAGTGACCGGCGGCAGTGGCCTGGCCGGGAAATGGGTGGTCGAGAACCTGGTCGAGCACGGCCATGAGGTGATGAACCTGGATCGCGTGCCGATGGCCAAGCGCACCGCGCGCACGCTGATCACCGACATCACCGATGCCGGCCAGGTGTTCAACGCGCTGGCCTCGAGCACGGCGCCGGTGGAGTTCGCCGACGACCTGGAGCCGAAGCCGATCGACGCGATCGTCCACTTCGCCGCGATTCCCCGCATCATGGTGACGCCCGACAACGAGGTGTACCGCATCAACGTGATGGGTACCTACAACATCCTCGACGCGGCCGCGAAGCTGGGGATCCGCAAGGTGATCCTGGCCTCCAGCGAGACCACCTACGGCGTGGTGTTCGCCCATCGCCACCGCGATCCGGCCTATTTCCCGCTGGACGAGGACTACCCGGTCGATCCGATGGACAGCTACGCGACCTCGAAGGTGGTCAACGAGGTGACCGCCAAGGCCTTCCAGGCACGCACCGGCGCCGACATCTACTGCTTGCGGATCGGCAACGTGCTCGACCCCGAGGACTACGCGAAATTCCCGGGCTGGCTGAAGGACCCGGCGCTGCGCAAGCGCATCGCCTGGAGCTATATCGACGGGCGCGACCTGGCCGAGGCCTGCCGGCTCGCGATCGAGACCGACGGGCTCGGCTTCGAGATCATGAACGTGGCGGCCGACGACGTGTCCTCGGACCTGCCGAGCCGCGTGCTGCTGGAGCGCTATTACCCCGGCGTGCCGGTCAAGCGGCCGATCGGCGAGTTCGAGACGCTGCTGAGCAACGAGAAGCTCAAGCGCCTGCTCGGCTGGCGCCAGCGGCATCAGTGGCGCGAGGAGGTGAAGCGCTTCGCCTGAAGGGCGGGAGTCCTGCCGCCGCCGTCATCGTCGTGACAACAAGCTGTCGTAATCTCGACACTTTTTACGGGCGAGCCTTCGCCCCTTCCGACGATGTCGATCACGGTTGATTTTCCCGCGCCGGTGCGCGACTGGATCCTGCAGAACCTGACGCGCGGTGTCGACGCGCAGGCGCTCGTCAAGGAGCTGGTCGGGCACCAGAGCGCGCCCGAGGTGGCGGCCGCGATGGTCGAGGCGGTCACCGCCGCGCTGATGTACGGCACGCCGCTGCCGGCGGGCAAGCTGGAGGTGGGCGGCGCGCGGGCCGGCTACGAGCCCGCCGCGCTGCGCGTGCCGGCAGGGCCGCTGATCCGGCTCGGCCAGCACGAGACACGCGTGCTGCTGCGCCTGCAACGGCCCGCCGCGGTGCTGCTCGACGGTTTCCTCAGCGCCGGCGAGTGCAGGCAGTTGATCGAGCTGGCGCGCCCGCGCCTGAACCGCTCGACGGTGGTCGATCCGGTCACCGGCCGCAACATCGTGGCCGGCCATCGCAGCAGCGACGGCATGTTCTTCCGCCTCGGCGAAACCCCGCTGATCTCGCGCATCGAGCAGCGCATCGCCGCGCTGACCGGCTTCCCGGTCGAGAACGGCGAGGGCCTGCAGATGCTGCATTACGAGGCCGGCGCCGAATCGACGCCGCACGTCGACTACCTCGTGCCGGGCAACCCGGTCAATGCCGAATCGATCGCACGCAGCGGGCAGCGCGTCGGCACCCTGCTGATGTACCTGAACGATGTCGAGAGCGGCGGCGAGACGCTGTTTCCGCAGGTCGGCTGCTCGGTGGTGCCGCGGCGCGGCCAGGCCTTCTATTTCGAGTACGGCAACGGCAGCGGGCGTTCCGACCCGGCCTCGCTGCACGCGAGTTCGCCGATCGGCTCGGGCGACAAGTGGGTGGCCACCAAGTGGATCCGCACGCGGCGCTTCGTGCCGCGCATCGACGCGGCCGAGCCGGGCATGAAGTAAGGCGGCGCCTGCGCCGCCAGCCTCGCGCGGCAGGCGCGGGCAGGCGCGGGAGGCGGGCGCGCTGGCCCGCCTTGCCGCCGCCCGGCCGGCTTCAGCGCTGGAAGATCTCGTCGGCGACCCAGCCCTTCGGCGTGAGGTGCATGCCTTCACGCAACTGCTGCGTGCCCTGGCCCTCGATCACGCGCTGCACCATCGGGTAGACGCGCAGGAAATCCGGGTTCTTCGCGAACGGCGCCGGATCGATCCTGTAGGTGTAGAGCACCGAGGTCATGGTCTCGCCGTTGCGCTGCACCGGCTTCTCCCAACCCACCACCTTGTCGAGCGTGAGCGTGGCCACGCAGAAATCGGCCGGGTGCGTGACGCGCGTCATCGCGGTTGCGGTCACTTCCGGAATGTGCAGGTAATACTTCTGGCCTTCGGCCGTCAACTGATACTGGCGTGCATGCGCGACCAGCTTCTTGCCCTGGTCGTGGCCGTCCACCAGCATATCCTTGCCCGTCACGATGCCGAGCTTCTCGAGCACCGGCAGTTGCAGCGAATCGGCGCTGTGGCTGGCCTTGTCCTCGTCGGTCACGTAGATCGGCCAGTCGTACTTGCCCAGGCAGAGGTGGCCGCGCTTGGCGAGGAAGTCGTTGACGGCGGCCGTGAAGTTCTCGCGGCTGGCGTCCTGTGGGCTGGGGCTGGCGTGGACGGCGGTGGACAGCATCACGGCGAGCAGGGCGGCGGAAAGACGTTGGATCATGAGTGGCAAGCGGTTCGGAAAGTCGGGAAAAAGCGGCCCGGCCCGCCGCGCATCGAGCGGGCGGGCCGGGCGACAGGAGGTGCTCAGTTCACGCAGTCGCCGGAGCTCGGCGCGGTGGCCGGCGCCTGGTAGCCGTCGCTGAGCGTCTTCATGAAGCAGACCAGGTCGGCGATGTCCTTCTGCGAGAGCTGCGGCGCCGAGTGGAAGGTACGCGCCTGGGCGCCGTCGGCGGCGGTGGTGCCGCCCGCGTCGGTCTGTCCCTGGCCCATCGGCAGTTCCTCGTCGATGTTGCCGCGATAGTCGGCCGGCAGGTCGTTGAAGCGGTTGATGGTGGCGCCGGCGACGTAGGTCGGCTGCAGCGCGAAGCTCGGGTTGCTGGTGGCCGCGCCGGTGCCGCCGGTGGCCGGGTACCAGTACTCGGGGTTGGTGTCGCGCGTGTTGTAGAAGTTGACCACCTGCACCAGCGAGTGGAACACGCCGTTGTGGAAGAAGGCGTTGCGGGTGGCCACGTTGCGCAGCGTCGGCACCTTGAAGCGGCCGCAGTACGGGTCCGGCACGTTCACGCCGGTGAACGAATCGGGGCCGGCGCCGCTCGATGCCGTGCCGGGCACGTGCAGCGTCGCGTAGGGGCCGCAGAGGCCCATGTCGAAGAAGCTCGTGTCCGCGTCGGCCGGGATCGGGTTCGGGTTGCCGGGGATCGAGGTGTCGTTGCGCGGCGCGCCGATCGCCTGGTAGGTGAAGTCCGTCATCAGCCCGGTCGAGCCGTTGAAGTTCGCGCCCACGTAGTGGCAGGCCGCGCAGCCGGCGCCCTTGCTGGTGTCGTTGAACAGTTGCAGGCCGTGCGTCTCGGCGGCGGTCAGCGTGCCGCCGATCTTGTTGCCGATGTAGAGGTCGAACTTGCTCGAGTAGGGGGCGAAGGATTCGTCCTCGTTCTGGTACTGCTGCAGCGCGTCGCCGATCGCGTTGAAGGCGTTGGTGGTGTCGCCGAACACCGCGTTGCCGTAGACCTGCTGGAACAGCGCGGCATAGGCGCCGTTCTGCACGGCCTTCACCACCGCGTCCGGCGAGCTGTTGTTCATCTCGATCGGGTTCAGCAGGGGCAGGCCCGCCTGGGTCGCCAGCGAGGTGGCGCGGCCGTCCCACATGAAGCCGCCGCCGGGTGCGTTCTGCGTGACGCCGTCCGGGTTGTCGGCATTGTCGTTGTAGGGCGGCGTCATCGACTTGTAGCGCAGCGAGGGCACCGCGCGCACGCCGGCCTGCGACGGATCGGAGCCGAGCTGCACCGACAGGCTGTTCGGCGGCCCGTAGGCATAGGCCGGATCGTGGCAACTCGCGCAGGCCATGTTCTTGTTGCCCGACAGGGTCTTGTCGAAGAAGATCTTCTCGCCGAGCTGCGCCTTGGGGCTCAGCGTCGAGGCCGCGGCGCTGCTGCCGCCGGCCGGCGCGGAGGCGCCCGACGAGCCGGAGGCGCCGCCGCCGGACGAGTCGTCGCCGCAGGCAGCCAGCAGCGCGGTAAGTACACAGATCAATGCAAGAGATAGCGTGCGCATGGCGGTTATCTTCTTCTGGTCAGGCATTCGGTTTGTCGTTCGGCGCGATCGGTCGCGCGAGGCGCGGTGCCGGGTGGCCGGACAGGGTCATCAACGAAATCGCCGGGCGTGCCCAAGGGCCTGCCCGGCTTCACTACGCAAGCGTTCGGAGCGGGGAGGAGCCGGCCCGTCCGGGCCGGCTCCTCCCCGCGGACGCGGGACTTACTGGATCGCCCAGATGTTGGTCTGGGTCTTGTCCGGACCCGGCTGGCGATTCGCTTCCTGCGTGCCGATGATGTCGGCAGGATTGAGCTTCTGCGTGTAGCCGGCAGGCGTGATGTACGCATGGTTCATCGGACGGACCGAGTCGAAGTGCGTATCGGCGCTGCTTGCCAGTTCCGGCAGGTTCAGGATGTTCTGCGCGATGAAGCTCTCCGTGTACTTCGCGCGCGCGAGGTAGGTGAACTCCTGGCCCGGTGCCGGGTCGGCGAGCTGGAACATGTCCTGCATCGTGCGGACCAGCGAGAAGTGGCTGTACGCGTCGCTATCCTGGATACCCTGCGGACCATGGTTGGTGATCACGCCGAAGATCGAGTTGCCGTGGCCGTGGTTGCCGTGGTTGTAGACCGTGGTCACCGTCGGCGTGTACGTGCCGTTGGCGAACGTGAGCGGCTCGGCCTTGCTGGTCTGCGACGGGTTCCAGCCGCAGCACGAGGTCGAGCTGCCTTCGCCTTCGTCGAACATCACGACGATCGCCACGTGGCGCTTCGGGTTGTTCCAGATCGGCGATGCCTGGATCTTGCTCACCACCTGCTGGACGTACGAGTCGCCGCGCTTGACCAGGTTGTCGCCCTTGCAGGTCGGGTCGTTGCCCGTGCCGTGCATGTCGTCGCACTGGTCGGGCATGATGAAGTTGATCGCGCCCACGTCGCCGTTTGCCAGGTCGGTGCTGAACTGGTCGAAGTTGTAGTTCTGCGGGACCGGGTACACCGAGGTGCTCTTGATCGCGCTGGCGTACTGCGTGCCGAAGAGCGTGCGGTTGCTGGCGAAGAAGTCCGGCAGCGAACGCGCGGTCTGGTAGGCCATGCCCGGGTGGTGCTTGGTCTTGTACAGCGAGCTCGGCATCGCGATCGCCGGGCTGGTGATGCCGGCCGTCGTGGTGCCTGCCGCGCCGTTGTAGCCGGCCACCACCGCCGTGTCGGCGATGCTGTCGGTACGCACGTCCTGGCCCGGGTTCATCGACTCGCTGTAGGTACGCCAGGTCAGGCCCGAGTTCGTCAGCAGCGTGAACAGGTTCGGTGCCGTGATGTTGTGCGCCGCCGTCGTCGTGCCGGCAGGACAGGTGCCGAAGCTGGACAAGGCGCTCGTCTGGGTCGGCGTGCCGGCCGGCGTCGCCACCAGCGGCTGGCCGTCCGATGCCGTGCCGCCCTTGAACGCGGCGTCCGTCAGCGAGGACGTGTCGACGCCGCAGCCCCACCAGTTGTCGTCGGTGATGCCCCAGTCGTCCGCGCCGCCCAGTGCCGTGTAGTTCGGCTCGGACGGGTTGCCGGTCGAGTAGTAGGTGGTCGCCTGGTTCCACTTGCCGGTATTGAAGTCGAGGTTGCCGGCGATGTACGGCGCGTCGCCCGAGCCCTCGATACCGATCGTGCCGCCCGTGGTGGTCCCGATCGAACGGTTCTCGAGCATCAGGATGAACACGGCGTCGTAGCGCGGGATGCCTTCCACATTGAAGGCGGCCTGCTGGGCCTGCGCGAAGGTGATCGGCGCCTGCGTCTGGGTCGGCGTCACGAGCGTGGCCGAGCTGATGCCCTGCAGCTTCGCCAGCGAGGGATCGCCGCCGGCAATCGCGAGGTTGTCCGGGTACAGGTCGCCGCGATCGAGCTTGGTGGTCGCGTAGGTGTAGCGGTTGCTCAGCGCGTTGTCCTCGTAGAGGATCGCGGCCTGCTCGGCGCCCGAGAGCTTGCCGGCATCGGCGAGCACGTCGGCGGCCGGGACCGTGACGGACGAGGCCGCGTTGGCCACGCCGGCGCCGCTCAGGCGCGTGGCGAGGTTGGCCTTCTCGGTGGCGTAGTTGCTGTTGTTGGCTTCGACCAGACGCTGCACTTCGCTCGACATCGGGCTGATCACGATGTTCGCGCCCTGGTCGGCGACCTGGGCGGCGGAGGCGCGCAGCACCAGGTGGCTGGCCACGGCGCTGCCGGCGGCCGTGTTGGTGGCCTTGGTGCCGATGTCGGCGAGCAACTGACCGGTGGCGTTCGAGGCGACCGTCAGCGTGAACTGGCCCTTGGCGTCGGTGGTGGCGACCGGGTCGCTGCCATCGCACTTGCCGTTGCCGTTGACGTCGAGGCACACCGTGGCGCCGGCGTAGTAGCCGGCCTTGATGACCGGGTCGCCGGTGGTGCCGCCCGGCACGAGGGCCGAGGCGGCCACGGTGCCGGTGAGCGTCTTGGTCGAGGTGGTGGTGCCGCCGTTGCCGTTCGATGCGGAGGACGAATCATCGTCGCCGCCGCAGGCAACCAGCATGCTGGCTGCCGCGATCGAGGTCAGCAGGAGGGGAATGCGTAGCTTTGAACTAACCGACATTTTGGGGTCCCTGTGGGTTGATGAGTTCTTCTTGCGTTCTCACGAAAGCCGATCCGTGAACTTTTTGTCGGGGCGAATTATTGGAGCGGGCTATTTACGTTTTCGTGACAGGGATCGCCGGGGAATTCTGACTATTCGGCCATTTTTTAATAAAAAAGAAATAAATAGATCACATGGATCGTAAGGTTTGAAATGATATGAAGATGCGGATTATTACGAAGTGCTTTCCATTGTGGCGATGAGGCTGCCGGTATCGATGGAGGCGGCTGCGGGTGCCATGGCGGGCGCGAAAAACGCTTGACGATGCTGAATTTTCAGGGGTTTTGTCGGCTTGCCAGGGACCGTCGCATGGGACGATCGCCTCGGCGGGCGCCGGGCAGAGCGATCGAGCGCGGCGTGAAGTATGAGGAACGATGTCGAAATGGAAAGCTATTGTTAATGACTGTCGTTTGATTTTTGAAAGTTGTTTAGGCCGGGGCGCGAATCAAATCGAGCCTGTAATTTTTCGCGAGAAAAGCAAAGAATCAGATTACGGACGATTACGTTCGGGGCTGGCGCGTGCCGGTTGCGGCACGGATCACGGCGGTCGCGGCAGCGGCCGGGCGACGGACGAGGCGATCTCGCCGGGTCGTCGTGCTTCCTGTCCGGGCGGATTTTTCCCGCCCGCCCGCCGTCTCGCTCGCGAGCGCTTGCCGATCGATCCGTGTCGATCCTGCCGACCGGGCATCCCGCGATGCTCGATATCGAGCGCTGCCGCACGGCCCGCATGCTTGGTCAGCAGTTCGAAGTGTTGAACGCCGACGGGCGTCGATGCTCGCCGCGCGGCAATCGCGGATCGCCACTTGCGCCATCAAAGCGATTCTTTGCATAATGCCGGAAAACATTTTAATGATATCCGGCCTGAAACCAATTCCAGCGCTTGTCTTT
Source organism: Burkholderia sp. SJZ089 (assembly GCF_007828315.1). Classification (NCBI taxonomy): domain Bacteria; kingdom Pseudomonadati; phylum Pseudomonadota; class Betaproteobacteria; order Burkholderiales; family Burkholderiaceae; genus Burkholderia; species Burkholderia sp. SJZ089. The sequence continues at coordinate 19,205 of NZ_VIUM01000008.1, forward strand.
CTCTGCGATCGCAGCTTTCAAGCTTGAAACAAGCGGCTTATTCATTGATTAAATCGGATTCGAGGCCGATTCTTCGCATCCATCGCCGGTACCGGTGCCATTGACCGGTGCGCCGGCCGCCGCGCCCCGCCAGACGGACATCTCCGGCGTATCGTGCCGGGCCGGCGCCGCACCGGCACGCGGCAATCGAGCTTTAGCCAATCTAAAGCTGCCGAAAAAAATCTAGCTTGTTCCCTTTGTTTCGCATTGGTAATCTGCCCTCCGACGTCAGATTTATATCGATTTATTAATCGACCTTCCGATTCTTTTCGATTCGCGAGACGATTGACAATCGAGACGAAACGAAAGCCGCCCGGCGCGGGCCCAGCCCGCCGGTGGATGAACCTTCAAGCAAGCGGAGTCGCGATTGGTGTCAGTCGATTACAAGGCGGTTCGCCAGGCGGCGAACCAGGCGATCGAGGAATTCGCCGGCAACCGTGTGTTCAGCGCGCTCGACGCGGGCAAGTGGAGCGTGACCGATTACCAGCACCTGCTGCTGACCTTGTTCTACCAGATCTACCAGGGCTCGATGTCGTTCGCGGCGGCCGCCGCCAATTGCCCGACGCGCCTGACCGAACTGCGCGAATACCTGGTGGCGCATGCGCACGAGGAAATCCCGCACTACAAGTGGATCCTCGACGATCTCTACTCCACCGGCTACCAGGGCCCGGATCCGAAGACGCTGCTGCCGCAACCCTCGGCGATGGCCTACGTGGCGTTCAACGTGCACAACGCGCTGCATATGCCGGGCACGCGCCTGGCCAGCTCGATCGTGCTGGAAGGGATCGGCCAGCGCTACGGCGCCTGGTTCGGCAAGCTGGTGCTGGAAAAGACGCCGCTCAAGCACGAGAACCTGAGCTTCTTCTTCTCGCACGGCGAGACCGACAAGGAACACGTGGTCGAGCTGTGGGACATCATCGATCGTTCGCCGCTCAACGAGGAGGAAGTGCGCTGGATGGCACATGCCTCCTACGTGGCGGGAACCTTCTACAAGCGCATGTGGGACGACTCGCTCCACTACGTCGAATACCGCTGATCGCGGCGCGGCACCCGGGCCGGCACGTGCCGCCGGCCCCAGCGCGAGCGCATGCGATCGCCGTGCATCCATTGCGTGGTACCGAATAACAGCCAGGGAGCCATGACTCCCGCATTCCGAGGAAGCCGAGGGATCACGATCCCGACGCGACAGCAACGAGGGGCGAAAAGCCCCCGAGAGGGCGAAAAGCCCCTGAACCTGAGAGAGCGCCGACGGGCAGAACCCGCGGCAAGAGCGAGGGGCACCAGCCTCCGAACCTGAGAGAACCCGAGCGGCGCCAGCCCTCGGAAAACGAGAGTACTGCCTATGCCGGAAGATGAATCGACCGCCGTGGAAGCGCTTGCGCCAGCCTGGGCTCCCCCCGGGCTGGCGCCATCCGATGCCTTCCCGCAGTTCACGGTACGCACGCTGGATCGCGACGATCCGCAGTCGATGCGCGAAGTGGGTGGTTTGTGGCAACGCGTCTACGGCGCCGAGCGCGGCTTGCTCGAGGTCGAGGACGACGTGCATGCAGTGGAGGACGACTATCACGCCAGCGGCGACTATCTGGCGGTGTTCGTCCGGCCGCACGCCGGCGCGGCGGAAGTCATGATCGCGACGGTGCGCGTGGTGGGCGATTCGCGCGTCGGCCTGCCGATCGAGCGGTTCTTCCCGCTCGGCCCGCTCAAGCGCTATACGCAACTGGTCGAGCCGCAGCGGCTGATCGTCGATCCCGCCTGGCGCCGGCGTCGTTTCGACAGCGCGCCGTATGGCCTGTCGGGACTGTTGTTCAAGGCCGTGGTCAAGCGCTACCTGGTCGGCGGCTTCAACACCACGCTGGTCATCGACGCCTTTTCCGACAGCCGCGAAAGCCCCCTGCACGCCTTCCTGCAGATGGGCGCCCAGCGGCTTGGCGCATCGTTTCACGACAGCGAGCTTGCCAGCGAGACGCCCAGCGTGGCGCTGCTCTGCTCGCTGCTCGACATCACCACCCAGGCGCTGCGTGCCGACAAGTCACGCTTCGCCCGCTACCTGCTCAAGCGCGGCCAAGGAGATTGACGCATGGAACTCTACAAGAAGATTCTCGACCAGGGCGGCCAGGAACTGCTCGACCTGATCCTGACGGTCAACGTCAACTTCTACTTCTCCGAGCTCGAGATCATCGATCTGTGCGCGAAGTGGATTCCGCGCCGCGACGACCTGCGCGAGAAGTTCTACCTGGTGCATCACGCACACGACGAGGTCTCCCACTCGAACTTCTTCAAGGACGGCGTGCGCCACCTGGGCCTGCAATGGGACGACGCGCTGATCGAGCGCTATCGACTGAAGGACATCGACAACCGCTTCGACAAGCTGTTCGAGAGCGATGACGAGCTCGAGGTGCTGATCGGCCTGAACGTCTATGCCGAGGGCGTGCTCGCGATGGAGGAGCTGGCCGAGATGAGCGAGACGCGTCCCGACATCTTCCCCTCGTTCCGCCAGATCGCGCGCGAGGAAGCGACCCATCTCGCCTTCGGCAAGAAGGTGCTGGAGCGCATGTTCGAGGAGAACCCGGAGGAGCGCGTGCGCGCGCAGGTCCATTGCGACTGGTATCGCGACCATATCCATCCCTACCTCTGGCGCGACATCTCCGGGCTGCTCGACACCGGCATCCGTCACGGCGTGCTCTACCCCGACTTCCGCGAGCGCGCGGTGGCGCGCTTCGACAGCGAGATGAGCTCGCTCGGCCTGACGGTCGACTGGCATCGCGCCACGGGCATCGAACTGGCGGCGTGATGAAGGCCGGCGAGATGTTCTCCGACAGCTACGAGGCGGCGCGCGCGCGCTTTCGCGAGGCGGCGGCGCGGCGTGGCGCGCGGCTCGCCCAGGTGCGCAACCCCGCGCGCGGCCCGGACGGCGTCACGCTGACCACCGACGTGGCCTGGCTCGGGCCGGCCGCCGCCTCGCGCGTGCTGGTGGTGGTATCGGGCACGCATGGCGTGGAGGGTTACGCGGGTTCGGCGATCCAGTGCGCCTGGCTGGCCGGCGAGGACGCGGGCGAGCTGCCTTGCGACGCGGCGGTGATGCTGGTGCATGCGCTCAACCCGTTCGGCTTCGCCTGGCATCGGCGCGTCAACGAGGACAACGTCGACCTGAACCGCAACTTCATCGACTGGAACGCGGCGCGCCCGAGCAACGACGGCTACGACGCGCTGCACGACGCCCTGCTGACCGGCGACGACGATCCGGTGGCGCGCGTGCGTGCCGACGCGGCGCTGCGCGACTTCACCGGGCGCCACGGCATCGCCGCGTTCCAGGAAGCGCTCTCGCGCGGCCAGTATCGACATCCGGACGGGCTGTTCTACGGCGGCAACGAGGCGACCTGGAGCGCGCGGCTGATCGGCGAGCTGGTGCGCGAGAACCTCGGCCATGCCGCCGATATCGCGCTGGTCGACCTGCACACCGGGCTCGGGCCTTACGGCGAGGGGCAGCCGGTATCGTTCGACCTGCCGGGCTCGGCCGCGCTGGCGCGCGCCCAGGCCTGGTTCGGGCCGGCGCTGGGCGCGCCGCGCGCCGGCGGCGCGGTCTCGAACGACCTGGACGGCACGCTCTACGATGCCTGGCGGCGCTGGCTGTTCGGCCGCTCGCTGACCTCGATCGCGCTCGAGTTCGGCACCCACCCGGTGCCGGACGCGGTGGCCGCGCTGAGCGCCGAGGCGGTGGCCTGGCGCAACGATCCCTATGGCGATTCGCCGGCCGCCGCGCGGGCGCGTGCCGCCCTGCGCGCGTTCTTCGACGTGCCGCGCGACGATTGGCGCGAGTCCGTGCTGAGCGGCGGCCTGCGCGTGCTGCGCGCGGCGCTGGCCGGCGTGACCGGCCGCGTGCTGGCCGACGAAAGTGCCTGAGGGCAAGGAGAAGCAGGCGATGGACATGAAGCGTGGCGCCGGGCGGGACCAAGGTCTCGTCCTCTACGATCCGGCGGCGCAGGCGGCGCTCGACGACTGGCGCGTGCGCATCGCGGCCGCCCACGCGCGCATCGCCGCGCGCGTGCGGCGCACGCCGGTGCTGCAGTTGGCCGCCGGCAGCTTCGGCTTCGATTTCGACCTCGCGCTGAAGCTCGAGACCTGCCAGCACACTGGCTCCTACAAGCCGCGCGGCGTGTTCAACCGCCTGCTCGCGCGCGGCGACGTGAACGGCTCGCGCACCGTGGTGGCGGCCTCGGGCGGCAACCACGGCATCGCGGTCGCCCATGCGGCCAGCACGCTGGGCTTTGCCGCCCAGGTGTTCGTGCCGACGCTGACGCCGCCGGAAAAGCTGCGGCAGATCCGCGAGCTCGGCGGCGAGGTGATGGTGAGCGGCGCCAACTACGGCGAGGCGCTGGCCGCCAGCGAGCGGCATGCGCGCGAGACCGGCGCGCTGGCCATCCACGCCTTCGACGAACCCGAGCTGATCGAGGGGCAGGGCACGGTCGCGCTCGAACTCGACCAGCAGGCCGGCGCGCCCGACACGGTGCTGGTCGCCGCGGGCGGCGGCAGCCTGCTGGCCGGCGTATGCGCCTGGTATGCCGGCACGGCCACCCGCGTGATCGGCGTCGAGCCGGTCACGGCGCGCGCGGTGGGTGCCGCGCTCGAGGCGGGCGAGCCGGTGGACGTGACGGTCGGCGGCGTGGCCGCCGATTCGCTCGGCGCGCGCCGCGCCGGCCGCCATACCTTCAAGGTGATCGCGCCGCGCGTGGCGCGCATGCTGACGGTCGAGGATGCCGAGATCGTCGCCGCGCAGCGCGCCTTCTGGCGCGAGCTGCGGCTGGTGGCCGAGCCGGGCGGCGCGACCGCCTTCGCCGCGCTGCTGTCGGGACGCTACGTGCCGGCGCGCGACGAGCGCGTCGCCGTGATCGTCTGCGGTGCGAACACCGATCCCGCCAGGGTTTGCGGCGAGCCCGCCGAGGCACGGCCCTGATTTTCCTTCCTACACAAACGTTTGCCGGCCACCCTCCCCAAGCCAAGACATGAACGCCCGTAATTTCACGCTGCTGTTGACGCTCGCCGCCCTCTGGGGCGCCTCCTTCCTGTTCATTCGCGTCGGCGCGCCCGAGTTCGGGCCGGTGCCGCTGATGGCGGTGCGGATCCTGATCGCGGCGGTGTTCCTCGCGATCGTGCTGGCCTCCCGGCGCGGTTTCCACCGCATGTCCGGCAAGCTGCTGCCGCTGTTCGTGATCGGGGTGCTGAACCAGGCGCTGCCGTTCTGCCTGTTCGCCTACGCCGAGCTGACGCTGCCGGCCGGGATCACCTCGGTGATCAACGCGACCACGCCGCTGTGGGCCGCCATCGTCGCCTTCCTGTGGATCGGCGACCGCCTGAGCGGGCTGCGCGTGGCGGGCCTGTTCATCGGTTTCGCGGGGGTGCTGATCCTGGTCTGGAAGGACCTGACGGGCGGCGGCTCGTTCGGCGCCGGCGCGATCGCGCCGCTCGCCGTGCTCGGCGCGACCCTGTTGTACGGCATCTCGGCCAACGCCACCAAGAAATTCCTGGTCGGCGTCGATTCGCTGGCGATCGCCACCGGCAGCATGATCGGCGCGGCCATCGTGCTGCTGCCCTTCATGTTCCTGTATTGGCCCGCGCATCCCGTCTCGGCGCTGGCCTGGGGCTCGGTGATCGCGCTCGGCGTGGCCTGCACCGGCATCGCCTACATCATCTACTTCCACCTGATCTCGACCGCCGGCCCGGCGCGCGCGGTCTCGGTCACCTTCCTGGTGCCGATCTTCGGCCTGGTGTGGGGCTCGCTGTTCCTCGGCGAGGCGATCACGCCCACTATGTTCCTCGGCTGCGCGGTGGTGATCCTCGGCACCATGCTGGCGAGCGGCGTGCTCAAGCTGTCGGTGCTGACCGGCAAGCGCTCGGCTTGATATCCGGCCTGGTGTTCGGTCTGACGTCCGGCCTGGCACGGCGGTCCGGCGAGGCCGGCTGCCGGCGATGGCGCGTTCCGGCGGCCTCAGTCGGCCGCGGCGCTGAGCTGGACCACCGGCTGCTCGGCGGGGCGCGGGTTCTTCACCGCCTCCATCAGCCATTGGCGGAACACGCGCGCGCTCGGGTTGTCGAGCGTCTGCTCCGGGTAGACCAGGTAGTAGGCGTATTCGGGGGTGATCGGCGCGTCGAACAGGATCGTCAGGCGCCCGTCGTCCAGCTCCGAGGCGATGATCGACTTGCGGGCCAGCGCCACGCCGTGGCAGGCCAGCGCCGCGTGGATCACGCCGTTCGAGTCGATGAACATGGTGCCGCGATCGCCGCGCACGCCGCCCACCTGGTAGCGGTCGAGCCAGGCCAGCCATTCCTTGTGCCGCTCGTCGTGCAGCAGGGTGACGCGGCCGAGGTCCTGGAAGGACTGGAACGGCCCGGCCTGCTCGATCAGGCGCGGGTTGCAGATCGGGTAGAGCGGATCGTCGAGCAGCAGCTCGGACTTGAGCCCCTGGTAGCGGCCCGCGCCGTGGCGCACCGCGAAATCGATCTGGTCGTCGACGAAGGCCGCGTAGCGGTTGGTGGTGCTGATGCGCAGGTCGACGCCGGGCGCCACGCGCGAGAGCTCCGACAGGCGCGGCACCAGCCATTGCATCGCGAAGCTGTGCGCGCAACTGACCGTGACGATGTCGGTATGGTTGGCGTTGCTGCGCAGGCGGTCCGTGGCGCGCAGGATCAGGTCGAACACCTGCTGCAGTTCCTGCAGGTAGCGGATGCCGTGCGGGGTGATGTCGATGCCGCGCGGCGAACGTTGCAGCAGGCTGACGCCCAGTTCTTCCTCGAGCTTGACGATCTGCTGGCTGATCGCCGAGGGCGTGACGTGGATTTCCTCGGCGGCCGTCTTGATGCTGCGGTGCCGGCCTACGCTCACGAAGTAGCGTAGGGCCCGCAGGGACGGCAGCGCGGAGTATTTGTTCGGGCTCGACATGTGGCTCTGACTCTGACGTAAGTTGATTGCTCTCGCCTCGTGCCGGCGCGCTCGGGCCGCCGGCTTACTAATCTGACAACGATGATGCACCGGTTTCGTTACGGCCGCCGCCGGGCCGAATCCGGCCCGGGCATCCTGCCTGGCGCCTCGCGAGCCGCTCTCCCGACCCGCCGACGCCGCCCGGCCCGGCTTCGGAACCCCGCCGAAGCCCGCGGCGCGAACGCCATCCGTCCACACATTTAAGTCAGCAAACCCGGCTGTTGGTTCGAAAATCGCGCGGCGGCTTCGGATCCGAAGACTCGCCTGCGTGATGACTGCGCCTCATGCATGCATGTCGCTCGACATGCGCAGACGAGTCTAACGGCCGCTTTGTTGACGTTGCATGAATAAATCCCGGTGCAATTCCGGCAATTGCTCAACTAAATGAAAAATTATTCCGGGATTATAAACACCAATTGCAGTATTTACATCAATTTGATAGCTGACTTGATGAGATCAGTCGGGTATCCCGCTGTTCCGGCACTGTCAGGAATAGCAGGTTGAAAAGGGGCTGGGATGAGTCTGGCTCAGGAACCGTTCCCGGCCCGGCGGCCGTCGCCGCGGCTTGCCGGCAATCCGCGCGAGCGCGCCCGGCGGGCGTGCGCGCGATTTAAGCGGATGGACTTTGCTTCGATTTATTTGATTTTGATTCCAGTTGCATAGGTGATTTTCCTTTAATTCGGCGACTGATGAAATGGATTGGACGCTGCGTTGCCTTGATTGGTCCAGGCGGCGCGGCATCGTCCTGGCCGGAACTGCCTCGTTGACGAAATCGGCATAAGCCGGCCGCCGCGCGCTCGGCCATGCCGGGGCGCGAAGGCATGCGATCGCGTGGGCCGGGAGCCGGGCGATATCTTCCGCCGTGCCATGCGCGCTAGACTGCTGCCCGGCGCCGATGCACCGGCTCGAATCACTGGGGGAAGGGACGATGGACCGCATGGCAGCGATGGAAACCTTTGTGGCGGTGGTCGAGGCGGGCTCGTTCTCGGCCGCCGCGCGGCGCCTGAAGCTCGGGCAGCCCGCCGTCTCGAAGTCCGTCGCCCAGCTCGAGGCCCATCTGGGCGCGAGGCTGCTGTTGCGCTCGACGCGCGGCCTGACGCCGACCGACGCCGGCCAGCGCTTCTACGAACATGCGCGGCTCGCCATCGAGGAGGCCGACCAGGCCGAGCAGGCGGTGCGCGAATCGTCGGCGGGGCTGTCGGGCCGGCTGCGGGTGGGCGCCGCCGTGACCTTCGCGCGGCTGCACGTGTTGCCCGCGCTCAAGACCTTCGTCGACCGCCATCCCGACCTGCAGCTCGACATCATCCTCGACGACCGCGCGATCGACCTGCTGGAAGAAGGCGTGGACGTGGCGCTGCGCATGGGGCGGCTCGACGATTCCTCGATGACGGCGCATCCGATCGCCAGCAGCCGGCGACTGGTGGTGGCCACGCCCGAGTACCTGGCCGAGGCCGGCACGCCGCTCACGCCGGCCGAGCTGAGCCGTCACCAGGCGATCGTCTACTCGCAGCGCGGCGGCGGCGAATCCTGGTCGTTCCGGCGCGATGGCACCGAGGTGACGGTGGCCGTGTCGGGGCGCGTGCGGGTCAGCGCGGCCGAGGGCATGCGCACCGCCGTGCTCGCCCACATGGGGCTGGCGGTGGCATCGGAATGGATGTTCGGGCCCGAGCTGGAGAACGGCACCGTGCGCGCGGTGCTGACGGATTGGGCGTTGCCGCCGGTGGACCTCTGGGCGGTGTTTCCCTCGGGCCGGCTGGTGACCTCGAAGGCGCGGGCCTTCGTGGCCTTCGTCGAGGAAGTGCTGGCCGGCGAGCCGGTCGCGCCGCGCTGAACGGCGGTGCAGCCGGCCGCACGGCCTGCCGCGCCGCCTAGAACGCGCGCCGGCCGATCGAGGCGCCGCCGTCGACGAACAGCGTCTGGCCGGTGATGAAGCCGGCGTCCTCGGACAGCAGGAAGGCGATCGCCGCCGCGATCTCGTCGGCTTGGCCGAAGCGGCCCATCGGCACGCCCGACAGGTAGCGGCGCTCGCCCTCGCTGCCGGGCGGGTTGTTGGCGCGGAACAGTTCCGTCTCGGTCGGCCCCGGCGCCACCGCGTTCACGGTGATGCCGGTATCGGCCAACTCGAGCGCCCAGGAGCGCGCGAAGCTGACCAGGGCCGCCTTGGCCGCCGCGTAGGCGGTGCGCTCGGCGATGCCGAGGATCGTCAGGCTCGACACGTTGACCACCCGCCCCCAGCCGCGCTCGCGCATGCCCGGCAGCAGCGCCTGCACGGTCTGCACGGCGGGATGCAGGTTGACCGAGAACACCTCGTCGAGCGTCGCGAGCTCGACCGCGCCGAGCCGCTGCGGTTTGACGAGCCCCACGTTGTTGACCACGCCGTCGAAGGCGTGGCGCGCGAGCAGCGCGCGCAGCGCGGCGTCGGTCGCGCCGGTGTCGCCGAGATCGACGCTGACCAGTTCGCCGGGGAAATCGGCCGCCTGGCCGCGCGCCAGCCCGACCACGCGATGGCCGGCCCGCGCGAGGCGCCGGCTCAACGCGAGGCCGATGCCCTTCGAGGCGCCGGTGACGAGAAAGCTGCGTTGTGACATGAATCGGCTCCAGTGGCGAGAGAGAAGGGGGCGAGGCGCTCAGCGCGCGGCGCGGGCGCGTTCCAGCACCGGGAACAGGTCCTCCGGCTCGGGACGACGCGTGTAGTCGGGATTGACCTCCGAGTAGAGCACCACGCCGTCCTGGCCGATCACGTAGCGCGCCGGCATCGGCAGCGTCCACGACGGATCGTCGTTGGTCACCGGCAGGTCGTTCTTCAGCTTCCTGTAGAGCTCGACGAGATAGTCGGGCAGCGCGAAGCGCAGGCCGAAGGCGGCACCGACCTCGCCCTTCGCATCGCTCAGCACCGGGAAGTCGAGCTGGTTGTCGCGCACCGACTTGCGGCTGTTGACCGGCGTCTGCGGCGAGATCGCGACCAGCCGCGCGCCGTATTCGCGCAGTTGCGGCAGCGCCGCGTCGAGCGCCTGCAGCTCGAGGTTGCAGTAAGGGCACCAGACGCCGCGATAGAAGGTGATGACCAGCGGGCCCTGGGCCAGCAGGTCGGCCGAGGACACCAGCTTGCCGTCCTGGTCGCGCAGCGTGAATTGCGGCGCGCGATCGCCGGCCTGGACCGCGCGGCCGGCCTGGCCGCTGGCGATCAGCTCGGCGGTGGCGCGCTCCATGATCGGGTGGATTTCCGCGGGCGCGTTGTAGGGCGGCTTGCCGGCGCGGAAGTCTGCCTTGAAGGCGTCGAGTTTCTGTTGCAGGGACATGATGGACTCCTGGGGAATGATCGAAAGAGCGCGTCGGCCGGCGCGGCCTGCCTGTTGCGTGCGCCGGCTGCTGCATGGTTTTTCGCGGCTCAAGCGGCGACGGCCTGGGCGGGCTTGGTCCACTCGTTGCCCTTCATGAAGGCGTCGTATTCGGTGTGCACCACGTGGTTGGTGTAGTTGCTCATCACCTTGGTGGCCACGCCGAGGATCACCTCGAGCACGTTCTGGCGCGTGTAGCCGGCGGCCAGGAAGGCTTCGATGTCGGCCTCGGGAACGAAGCCGCGCTCGCGCACCACCAGCGTGGCGAAGCGGTGCAGCGCCTCCAGCTTCGCCTCGGGCAGGGCGGTGCCGGCACGCAGCGCGGCGATCGATTCGGGCGTCATGCCGACCATCTTCGCCAGCGTGCTGTGGCCCGCCATGCAGTAGTGGCAGTCGTTCTCGAAGTTCGCGCTGAGGTAGACCACCTGCTGCTCCTGCGGCGTCAGCGTGCTTTTCGAGAACAGGTCCCAAAGCGCGGAATAGCCGGCCAGCAGTTCGGGGGATTCGGCCATGTGCGCCTGCAGGTTCGGCAGGAAGCCGAAGGCCTTTTTCGTGGCTTCGAGCGTGGCCCTGGATGCGGCCGGGGCGGTGTCGATGGTGTAGGCGGGGAAGTGGCTCATGGTTCGCTCCTGTTGGGTGGGTTGGTGAGCGAATGATGCGAGCGCGGGGGCGGGCGAAGAAGACGGGTGGCGGTGATAGGAGTCATTCCCGGGGGGAATGGGGCGGGTGGCGGGGCGGGGTGGCGCCGGCGTGTTTCGAGAGGTGTCGTTTCCTGCCGGGAAGAATTGGCTTCCTTTGTCGACCCATTTGATTAATGGGCGTTTCTATTATCCGAAATGCTGTTTGGTGAAAAGTCGATGATGTAATATTCGGTAATCGTGAAGATAAAAAAATAATTACCCGCTTTCAGGAGACAGTGATGGGAAATTAATAACCGAATATTCTGAGAGGATTTTCCAATGAATCGATCGTCCGAATTGACACGCCTGCTGGCATTGGCTGGCCTGTTGGTGCTTGCACAGGAACACGACGCCTTTGCCCAGTCGGCACCGAGCGGGAAAATCGAATTCGCGCAGACTCACGTCGTGCCGCGCAGCGGCGGCACGCGATTGGCGCCCGTGCCGATCATCCATCGCCAGGCCCTGTTGTTGTTCACCCCGGATACGCCGGTCCCGGCTGGCGTGCAGCCTTATCTGGATGTCAGGCAGGGCGCGACGACCGTATACAGCGTGCCCCTGACGCCGCCAGCCGGCCTGCCCGGCATCCTGGAAAGCGGGCTGACGCAGGCGAAGCTGCAGCCCTACAGCACGGCGGCGTGGAGCGCCGTGGTGCCGGCCGCGGACGTGGTGCCGCAGTATTCGCTCGGCATCCGCTATGGCAACGGCGCGAGCCTCGATGCGACGCCCGTCAAGTGGGCGCGACCGGCTCGCTTCACGATCGGCAGGCTGTCGCTGGTGCTGTGGCCGACGGCACAGGATCCCACTACCTCGGAAGTGCCGATTTCGAAACTGGCGCGCGACTATTACGGCTCGATTCCGGTCAGCACCCTGAATTATTTCGATTACACGACACTCAAGCTCGATTATGCGGTGCTTCAGGGCGGTAATCATGCTCCGCGCAAATACACCCGATTCGCCGACGTCACGGCCGATGGCGCCAATGATCTCTATGGCAAATTGCTCAAGCCGTTCGCGATTCGCGCCAGCCTGGCCAATACCGGGCGCGGCCTGCTGATTCGCGACGCGAAGGGCGCGACGGTCTATGGCGATTCCTCGCCCTACAGCTTCGGCTCGTATATCGGGATCGGCTGGTACTACGACGCGGCGAAGGGCAAGTACCAGGATGCCAACACCTTCGGCTACTCGGGCGGCTGGACCGGTTGGGCCGCCACCTGGAACTACGCGAGCGGACAATGCGGCAACCTTTTCGCCCATGAGCTCGGGCATTCCCTGGGGCTGTCGCATTTCACGGAGGGGACCGCGAAGCAATGGGGAATCGCGGACGAATATCCGAACGACGGCATCAACGGGCCGAACAATCCCTGGGGGTTCGATACCGTGCACAACCAGTTCCGCACCTGGTATCGCGTCAACGCGGATGGGCCGGTGATCGACAAGGCGACCGGGCAATCGGTCGGCAAGCACGATCCGATGAATGGCGGCGAGGACGGCAATGCCGTCGCCTGCTATCCGCAGTTCACGGCCTACCAGGCGATGAAGATGCAGAACTGGCTCGACACGACGCCGACGCTCGCTGACCAGGCCGCCACGCCGGGCGTGTATCGCTGGAACGGCACGACGCTGCGCTACGACGCGACGAGCGTGGCCGACGGCGCGCTCGCGCCGGTGAAGATCGACACGCCGGTGGCGACGCTGATCGGTACGCTGACAGCCAGCTCGACCGACGGCACCTCGCAGGTCTATCCGCCGCTGTTCGCGAAGAGCGGCAATGTGTTCGCGCTGCCGAGCCCATTCGGCAGCGGCCTGCCGGCGCTTTATGCCGATGCGCGCTATTTCGTGAAGATCAGCTATGCCGATGGTTCGGTCGACTATGCGCTGATTCCCGACAAGGAAATCACCGGCACGACGCAGCTCGACACCTTCTCGCTGAACCTCGATCTGCAGCGCGATCCGCGACGCGTCGAGCTGTTCCACTCGCGCAAGGCCTATCCGGCGATCACCGAGCAGGATAGCGAGCTGATCCACACGCGCGACATCGAGGCGCCGGCGGTCGATCAGTTGCCGGCGCCGGTGGTGGTGGGCTCCTAGCCGAAAAAGCGGCGATCGTGATCGCCGCGGCGCACGACGGCGGTCGGGACGGCAGCGAAGATATTTCTGCCATCCCGGCCGCCGACGCGATCCATCCCGCTCAATCCCCCGTCGCCACCGCGTAACGCTCCAGCCAATGCGCATACGGCGCCGGCAGCACCCACGAGGGCCGCTCCACGCCCAGCTTCCTGGCCGCGAAATACGGCCAGTGCGGATCGGCCAGGTGCGCGCGCCCGACCATCACCAGGTCGAGCTGGCCTTGTTCGACGGTGCGATTGGCCACCTTCGGATCGTCGATGCCCCAGGCCGAGGCGACCGGCAACCCGGTTGCCTGCTTGACCTGCGCCGCGATCGGCGCGAGGAAGCCCGGGCCCCAGGGAATCTGCGCGTCGGGCGTCGAGAAGCCCACGCTGACGCTCAGCATGTCGAGCCCGCCGCGCTTCAGGTCGCCCGCCAGGCGAATCGACGCATCGAGCGTGGCCGCATCGTCGCCGTCGTATTCGATCACGCCGAAGCGCGCCGTCAGCGGCAGGTTCTCCGGCCATGCCGCGCGCACGTCGGCCAGCGTTTCCAGCAGGAAGCGGCTGCGTCGCGTCCAGTCGCCGCCGTATTCGTCGCTGCGCTGGTTCGCGTGCGGCGAGAAGAAGCTCTGCGCCAGGTAGCCATGCGCGAAGTGCAGCTCCAGCCATTCGAAACCCGCCTCGCGGGCCCGGCGCGCCGCGGCCGCGAAATCGCCGCGCACGCGCGCGATGTCCTCGTGCGTCATGGCCTGCGGCACCTTCGGCAGGTGCTTGCCGAAGGCCGAGGCCGACGGCGAAATGGTCTGCCAGCCGCCCGGCGCGTCGTTGGCGATATGGTCGTCGCCTTCCCAGGGACGGTTCGCGCTCGCCTTGCGGCCCGCATGCGCGATCTGGATGCCCGGCACCGCGCCGGCCGCCTTGATCGCGGCGGCGATGCGCGCCAGCCCGGTGATCTGCGCATCGTCCCAGAGGCCCGTGCAGCCCGGCGTGATGCGGCCTTCCGGCGACACCGCGGTGGCCTCGACGATCACCAGGCCGGCGCCGCCGCGCGCCAGGCTCGTGTAGTGCGCCAGGTGCCAGTCGTTGACGAAGCCGTCGATGGCGCTGTACTGGCACATCGGCGGCACCGCGATGCGGTTGCGCAGCTCGACGTCCTTCAGGCGGAACGGGGTAAACAAAGCGGTCATGCTCTTGCCTCTCGGTCAGGTGACGGTTCGCGCGGCCGGCTTCGCCATCGGTCTGCCGAGGCGTCGCGCCGAAACCGCGGGACACGTCCAAACGAAGCGCGCCGGATCGAACGGCGCGCGGCTCAGGGTTTTCACGGAGTCTAAAGGGCGGTCGCCATAATGAAAACTATCTGCCGATTATCGAATCGATAAACGTGGCTAATGGCGACGGTTGCCGCGCCGGGCGGCGATTTCGTCTGAAGGAAACGGGGAGGGCGCGGGGAAAGCGGGCGTTCAGCCCTTGATGCGGCGCGGCGGCGCGTAGCCATGTTTCCGGAACAGCCGGGCCAGATAGGAGGGCGACTCCAGCCCGACCGCGGCGGCCGCGGCCACCACCGTCATGTTCGGCGCGCGCAGCAGCGCCCGCGCCTGCTCGACGCGTCGGCGCGACTGGTAGTCGACCACCGATTCGCCGGTCGCGTCGCGGAAGATGCGCGTGAGCGTGCGGCGCGACAGTCCGAACTCGTAGGCGATGCGGTCGAGCCCGACCGGCTGGTCGAGCGTCGCGTCGAGGAAGGCAAGGATGTCGCGCACCAGCTCGCGATGCGCGTCGGCGCTGCCGGGCGGCAGCGGCGCCGAGGCGAGGCCGGCTTCCACGCAGGCGGCCGCCGCCATCTGGGCGGCCAGCTCGGCGCGATAGGCGGCCAGCTCGCCGCCGCCGGCCTGGCCGGTGCCGGCGGCCACGCGCACGGCGTCGAGCAGCGGCAGCGGCGCGGACCAGACCGAAATCCGCGCGCAGGACAGCGCGCGCCGCGCCTTGCGCTCGCAATGGGCCACGAAATCGCGGGCCACGTAGACCGCCACGTGTTCCTGCTGGGGCCGGTAGCCGTGGGTGTGGTGCAGGCGATGCGGCGGGACCACCACGAAGGATTTCGGCGCGACGCGCAGCGGCGCCGCGTTCGATTCGACATTGAGGATCAACTGGCCGGCGCGCGGCAGCAGGAACATGTATTCCTCGTCGTGCGCGTGCGGCTCGGTGCGATAGCCGCCGACCGATACGTGCCGGACGTCGGCGACGCGGTCGTCCGAGAGATGACGGGAGGCGGTGGGATAGTGCTTCATGATGCGATTCCTGACGCGCCGGACAGGGGCGCGGCGCACGCCATGCGATGCTTCGCGCGGCAGGGGCCGGCACGCGGATCGAGCGGCCAGTATAAGGCGCGTCGCGCCGGCGTCGAAATTCACGGCGGTGCGCTGCTTGCCGCTGCCTGCCGCCGGCTGGCGGCGCGGTGCTCGCCGGCCGGCGGCAGGCAACCGCGAGCGCGCCAGCGGCAGCCGATTCGTCCGACTACCGCTGCGCCATGCCGCCGCCGCGGCGCTCAGGCCTGGCGCGAATGCGCGCGCCTCTGGCGCACGGCATCGGCCAGCACTTCCAGCACCGGCTCGGTCTGCGCCCAGCTCAGGCAGGCGTCGGTGATCGACACGCCGCGCTTGAGCGGCACGCCCGGCTTCAGGTCCTGGCGCCCCGCCTCCAGATGGCTCTCGACCATCACGCCGACGATGCGCTGCTCGCCCTGCGCGAGCTGCCCCGCCAGGTCCTGCGCGACCTCGATCTGCCGCTCGTGCGACTTGTTCGAGTTCGCGTGCGAGCAGTCCACCATCACCTGTTCGCGCAGGCCGGCCTTGCGCAGCACCGCGCAGCAGGCTTCCACGTGCTCCGCGTCGTAGTTCGGGCCGTTCTTGCCGCCGCGCAGGATCACGTGCGCGTCGTCGTTGCCGCGCGTCTCGAAGATCGCGGCCATGCCCATCTTCGTCATCCCCATGAAGGCATGCCTGGAGGCCGCGGCCACGATCGCGTCCGAGGCCACCTGCACGCCGCCGTCGGTGCCGTTCTTGAAGCCGATCGGGCAGCTCAGGCCCGAGGCGAGCTGGCGATGGCTCTGGCTCTCGGTGGTGCGCGCGCCGATCGCGCCCCAGGCGATCAGGTCGGCGATGTACTGCGGGCTCAGCAGGTCGAGGAACTCGGTGGCGGCCGGCAGGCCCAGCGCGTTGATGTCGAGCAGCAGGTGGCGCGCCGCGCGCAGCCCTTCGTTGATGCGGAAGCTGCCGTCCAGGCGAGGATCGTTGATGTAGCCCTTCCAGCCCACCGTGGTGCGCGGCTTCTCGAAGTAGACGCGCATGGTGATCAGCAGCTCGTCCTTCAGCGTGTCGGCGGCGGCCTTCAGGCGGCGCGCGTAATCGAGCGCCTGGTCGTGATCGTGGATCGAGCAGGGGCCCACCACCAGCAGCAGGCGGTCGTCGCGGCCGTGCAGGATGTCGCCGATCGCCTTGCGGGTGTCCTCGACCAGGGTTTGCGTGGCCTGCGGCACCGGCAGCTCGTCCTGCAGCAGCGCCGGCGAGATCAGCGGGCGCACCGCGCCGATGCGCACGTCGTCGATGCGCGTGGTGTCCTGGGTCGCGTCGGCAACGCCGACCTCGCGGTCGTGCGAGGGATTGTCGAGGTTCTGCATGGAAATTCTCCGGGGACGTCTTCTTGAATGTCGGGCAGGCTCGATTATGGCATTCGGTCGTGACGGCGGAGCGGGCGGACGGGGGCGGTGAAGGAAAATGAAGAAGGCGATCCGCGACGGCGGATCGCCCCTGGGCGACAGCGTTTTTTTGTTATCGGCGTGCGTGCCGCATCGCTCAGTGCTGCGTTTCCGGCGCCAGCGAGCTGCTCGGCAGCAGGGCCGTCAGCGCGCAGGTGCTGGGCGCGGGCTTGCCGGCGAAGCGATCGTAGAGCCAGGGCAGCATGCCGGCGGCCCAGGTCGCGACCGAGCCGAAATGGTCGAGCGGATATTCGACATGGACCACCGGCGTGCCGCTCGCGCAGAACTTCTGCGCCAGGGCGCGCACGTCGTGGGCCAGCATCACGCCGTCGCCCACCTGCAGGCTGAAGGTGCCGTCCACGATGCCGATGGTGCCCTGGCCGATGTACATCGGGATGGTCGGCGAGGGGGCCAGCCCCGCGTTCACCTTGTTGGCGTAGGTCACGTACACCGGGATGCTGTTGATGTCGTTCGCGTATTGCGGCTTGAACAGGGTCTTCCAGCGCAGGCCCGTGTACCTGGGCAGGATGTAGGCGAGCGACTGGCTCTGGATGTCCTTGAACACGGCCACGCCGGTATCGCTGAGGTAGGGCGTCAGGTCGAAGCCGAAGCCTCGCGAGAGCCCCGCCAGCGCGGCCGCGGCCACGCCGCCCCAGACGATGCTGCCGTCCACGTACTTGAGGTTGTGGGCGGGGTCGACCAGCACGCCGCCCTCGGCCGCGCCCACCAGCTGCTTGTTGACGTCGGGCGCATAGCTCGGCGCCAGCTGCGCGGCCCAGTTGGTGGCGATCGCGCCGCCGGAATAACCGATCATCGCCACCTTGCTCGCGGGCGTGAGGCCGGTGGACGAGGTATTGAGCGCCGCGCGGATCGAGTCGAGCGTGGTCATGCCGTATTCGGGGCCGGCCGCGAAGTCGGCGGTCTGGCCTTGCGTATCGGGCACGATCACGTTGTAGCCCAGGAGCAGCAGCGCCGAGAGCGGGATCGATTCGGCGCTGTAGATCAGGGTGCCGAGATTGACGAACTTGGTGATGTCGCGATTGCCGGCGATCACCTGCGAGGGTTCGTCGTAGGGGTTCAGCGAGTCGTAGGCCGACTGGTAGGAGATGGCGTGGCCGTTGCTGACCTGGCTGCGGATCACCGAGGTGACGTTGACCACCGGCTGGTTCTGCGCGTTGTTGGTGCGATACAGCAATTGCTCGGCCTTCAGCGCGGTCGGGATGCCGGCCACGTGATAGGTGAGCTCGCGCGTCTTGAGCACCGTGCCGGCCGGAATCGATGCCAGGGGCGTGTTGCCGGTGTAGGTGTAGAACGGATCGGAAACGGTGGCCGGCCCGGCGCTGGCCGGCGACGCGGCCAGGCCCAGCAGGCAGGACACGGCCGCGGCGGCGGCCAGGGAGAGTTTGGATGACATGCGAGAAGTCCCTCTGTGAGTTTGTTTCGTTTATGTAGTTTCAACAGGACTGCAAAGCGATCGATTGCATCGAAACGGGAACGAATTGGCCGGAATATGGGGTTCTTCTCGGGCGGGCGTCTCGAACCCGTCGCGAGGATTCTGGATGACGGGCTGCCTGGAAATCAACCGCGCGCCCGCTCCAAACATGTTTTTGAAACGCTCGCGACGATGCGCGGCCGCCTGGCACGAAGCCGGCGGCGGATTCGTGAAATGAACGGGCTGCTCGCTCGGCACAGGGAAAACGCCGGGGCGGCGCGGCCCCCGCGCGACGGGCCCGGCGCGCGGCTGGCCCGATCGTGCTCGATGCCTGGCCCGATCGGGCGCGACCGTTTTTTTGTGCTTCGGCATGCTGGCGCCACTTTTACGTGGGAGCCAGTTCATGAGTCTTGTTGGAGTCCTGTCCGCGTCGGCGGGCGTCGCGAACGATCGCGGCGATCCGCGGCCGCATTTCCTCAGCGTGTTCCCGGCCGGTGCCGGCGGCGGCAACCCGGCGCCCGTGGTGCTCGATGCCGATACGCTGCCGGCCGAGGCCATGAAGGCGGTGGCGGCGCGTTATGGTCACGAAAGCGCCTTCGTCTGCATGCCTGAGGATCCTCGCAACCTGTGCCGGCTGCGCTTCTTCGTGCCCGAGCACGAGATGGAGATGTGCGGGCATGCCACGCTCGGCGCGATGTGGCTGCTGCGCGAGACCGGCCGCTGGAGCAGCGCGACGGCCCGCGTCGAGACGCTGAGCGGCGTGGTCGAGCTGCGTTACGACGAAGCGGCGCGACGTATCGACGTGAGCCAGCCGCGCGGCAGCGTGCAGCCGGTCGAGGATGCGGGCCTGCTCGACGCGATCCGCCAGGTGCTGCGCCTCGATGCCGACGCGCTCGGCCCGCATGGCATCGTCAACGCCTGCACCAGCCGCACCAAGACGCTGGTGCCGATCCGCTCGGTCGAGCGGCTCCATACGATCGCGCCCAGGCTCGACGCGGTGCGCGCCTTGTGCGACGCGCTCGGATCGACGGGACTCTATCCCTTCGCGATCGAAGCGGCCCGGCCGCTGGTCCTGCAGGCGCGGCAGTTCCCGCGCGGCTCCGGTTATCCCGAGGACGCCGCCACCGGCATCGCGGCGGCGGCGACCCTGTATGGCGCGCTGCACCACGGCCTGCTGCCGGCCGGCGAGACGGCGATCACGATCCGCCAGGGCGTGGCGATGGGGCGGCCGTCGAGCATCGGCGTGGCCCTGCGCGAGCCGGGCAATCCCGAGGCGGGCTGCTGGATCAGCGGCGCGGTGGAGCCGACCACGCTGGAGCCGCGCGCATGAAGACCTATACCAATGCCCAGGTGGCCGGCTGCCTCGATATCCCTTCCTCGGTCGAGGCGATCCGCCGGGCCTACCTCGAGATGGCGAACGGCGGCGCCAGCGTGCAGCCGCGCGCGCGGATCGGCCTGGCCGACCTGAAGTTCAGCGCGATGAGCGCGATGCTCGGTTCGGCGCGGCTGGCGGCCAGCAAGCTCTACACGACCATCGACGGTCGTTTCCGTTTCTACATCGCGCTGTTCTCGCTCGACGACGGCGAACTCGTGGCGCTGCTCGAAGGCGATTCGATCACCGGCTTGCGTACCTCGGCCACCACGCTGCTGGCCGCCGAGCACCTCGCGCGCCCGGGCAGCGCCAGCCTCGGGCTGTTCGGCAGCGGCGTCCAGGCTCGCGCGCATGCGCTGGCCTTCGCGGCGCGGCCGGGCTTGCGCGAGCTGCGCATCCACAGCCCGGACGAGGCAAGTGCTCGCGCGCTGGCCGACGAGATCGCCGCCGGCCACGGGATCGGGACGCGAGTGGTCGAGGCGCGCGAAGCCGCCGCGGCGGACATCGTGGTGCTCGCCACGCGCGCATCCGAGCCGGTGCTTCGCGGCGACTGGCTGCGGCCTGGCGCCTTCGTCGCCAGCATCGGCGCGACGCGGCCGGACCAGCGCGAGATCGACGATGCCTCGCTGCAACGCGCCTCGCGGCTGGTGGTCGACTGGACCCGGCAGACGCCGCTCGAAACCGGCGACCTGCTGCTGCCGCCGCGCGAGCTGGTCGAGCGCCGGCCGCTGGTCGACCTGTCGACGGTGATCGCGGCCGGCGAGCGCCGTGCCGGGGACGCCGAGGACATCGTCATCTACAAGGCCGTCGGCATCGCGCTGCAGGATGCGGCGGTGGCCTGTCTCGCCTATACGCGGCTCGTTTCAGGACATTGAACCGGCTGCCTTGCTACCCGCGTTCGTCCGCGAACGCCCAGGAGTGCCTCATGAAGTTTCCGCTCACCGCCCGCATCGTGGCCGGCATGCTGCTCGGCATCGCCGCCGGTTATGCCTGCCATGCCGGTTTGCCGGCCGACCAGGCCGCTCGCTTCGGCGGCTATTTCTCGCTGCTCGCCGATGTGTTCCTGCGGCTGATCAAGATGATCATCGCGCCGCTGGTGTTCTGCACGCTGGTGACCGGCGTCACCCGCATCGGCGACGTGCGCACCGCCGGCCGCATCGGCCTGCGCACGCTCGGCTGGTTCATGGCGGCCGGTTTCCTGTCGCTGGTGCTGGGCGCGTGCCTGGCGAACTGGCTGAAGCCCGGCGCCGTGCTGGGGCTGCCGCTGCCGCCGGCCAACGCGAGCTCGGGGCTCAATGCCGGCGCGTTGTCGCTGAACCAGTTCGTGGCGCACCTGGTGCCGAGCAGCATCGTGCAGGCGATGTCCGGCAACGAGATCCTGCAGATCGTGGTGTTCGCCGCGTTCTTCAGCGCCGGGCTCACGGCGCTCGGCGACAAGGGCGCGCTAGTGGTGTGCCTGCTCGACGAGGTGGCGCAGGTGATGCTGAAGGTGACGGGCTACGTGATGGCGCTCGCGCCGATCGCCGTGTTCGGCGCGATCGCGAACGTGGTGTCCTCGCGCGGCTTGTCGGTGCTGCTCACCTACGGACGCTTCATGGGCGAGTTCTACGGCGGCCTGCTGCTGCTCTGGCTGCTGCTGGTGCTGGCCGGCGGGGCCCTGCTGGGCCGTCGCGTGTTCGCGCTGATCCGGTACATGCGCGTGCCGATGCTGCTCGGCTTCAGCACCGCCAGCAGCGAATCGGCCTACCCGAAGACGCTGGAGCAGCTGGAGCGCTTCGGCGTGCCCAAGCGCATCGCCAGCTTCGTGCTGCCGATCGGTTATTCCTTCAATCTCGACGGCACCATGATGTATTGCACCTTCGCCACGCTGTTCATCGCGCAGGCTTACGGCGTGCACCTGTCCTTCGCGCAGCAGGTGTCGATGCTGGCGATCCTGATGCTGACCAGCAAGGGCATGGCGGCGGTGCCGCGCGCCTCGCTGGTGGTGATCGCGGCCACCCTGGGCCAGTTCGATATTCCCGAGGCGGGCCTGCTGCTGGTGATGGGCGTGGATCACTTCCTCGACATGGGGCGCACCGCCACCAACGTGATCGGCAACGCGGTGGCCTCGGCGGCGGTGGCGAAGTGGGAGGGGGTGTTGATGGAGGAAGGGGCGCGGGAGGAGGCAGAGGCGGAGGCGGACGACATGGTCCAGCGCGCCGAGGCGGCGGCGACCGTGCCGGTGGCGATGCAGCACGGTCATCGAGCGGCCTGACCCGTCGTCAAGGCGTTCGGCTGGCGCGCTGCCTGCGCCTCACCCCGTTCGCGCGATCAACTCGCGCAGCACCGCATCGACCTCCACCTCGCCCTTCAGGATCGGCCCGTGGGTGCACTCGTAGTCGATCCAGCCTTCGTTGAAGCCGTCGAGCATGCGCATGCGCGGCAGCGGATGGCGCATGCCTTGCGCGCGGAACAGCGCGTCCCAGGCGCGCCGGTCCACCGCCTCGGCCTGCACCGGCTTGCCGAGCACGCGCGAGAAGGCCGCCGCGAGGTCGTGCGGGCTCAGGCGGCGCGGCCCTTCCATCTCGACCACGCGCAGGCCCTGCCAGCTTTCCTGGATCAGCCGTGCCGCCACGCGCCCGACGTCGGCGGTGGCGTTCATCGGCACGGGGCGCGCCAGCGGTTGCAGGAAGCTGGCGATCAGGCCGTGCTCGCGCGCCGACTCGATGTCGCGGCTGGCGTTCTCGATGAACCAGCCGGGCCGCAGCAGCGTGACCGGCATCGGCAGCTCGCGCAGCGCTTGCTCCATCAGCCCGCGCTGCGTGAGCAGGTTCATCTCGCCGGCCTGCGCGCCGATGGTGCTCAGGCACAGCACCCGCTCGGGACGCGCCGCGCGCAGCGCCGCGACCACCGCGTCGATGATGCGGCGCGCCTTCGGAAAACCCGGCTCGGGATCGAAGTCGGACGGCGGCAGTACGAACACGGCGCGCGTGTTCTCGAAGGCGGCGGCCAGCGCGGGTGCGTCGTCCATCCCCGCGGTGGCGATCTCGCAGCCGCGCGCGGCCCAGTCTCCGGCGCGGCCGGCGTCGCGCACCACGGCCCGCACCGGGCGGCCCTCGCTCAACAACTGGCGGCCGAGCGCGCCGCCCACCTTGCCGGTGATGCCGGTGATCGCATACATGGGGAATTCCTTCTCGCAGCGGGGCGCGAGCCGGTGCCGGCGCCCCTCGGTGGCCCGGGCCCGGCCGGGAATGAGACGGATTGTGCGGGCTCGCCCGCGCGCGACCCAGGCCCGCCGGGTCAGGGCATTGATGACATGGCGTCATCGATCGGCGGCCTTCGGCTCGTGATACCTTTGCGCCATCCTCCCTCACGCCCGGCCCGCGCCGGTCCACCCCGATGCCATCGCGTCACGAGAACCTGTCCGGCGGAATCAGCGTGTTCGCGGCCGTGGTCGACACCGGCACCTTCGCGGCTGCCTCCGAGGTGATCGGCATGACGCCGCCCGGCGTCAGCCGCGCCATCGCCCGGCTCGAGAAGCGCCTGAAGATCCGCCTGTTCAACCGCACCACACGCTCGGTCTCGCTGACCGACGAGGGGCGCCGTTTCTACGAGCAGGTCATGCCGCACCTGGCGGGTCTGGAGGAGGCGGCCGCGGCGGCCGCCGGCGACGCGGCGGTGGTGCGCGGCCGGCTGCGCGTCAACCTCGATCCGGTCTGCTACGGGCTGGTGCTGGGCGCGCCGCTCGAGCGCTTCATGGCAGCGTATCCCGGGCTGGACGTCGAGGTCATCGCGCGCGATACGGTCGGCGACCTGGTGCTGGAGGGTTTCGACCTGGCGATCCAGTTCGGCGAGCCCAAGGCCTCCACCCTGGTCGCGCGCAAGCTGTTCGACACCGGCGTGGTGACGGTGGCCGCGCCCGCCTACCTGGCGCGCCACGGCCGGCCGCTGCGGCCCGAGGACCTGGCCGGCGAGGGCCATCGCGTGATCGAGTTCCGCAATCCCGAGACGGGTCGCCCCTATCGCTGGGAGTTCCGGCGCAAGCGCCGGCACCTGGTGGTGGAGGCGCGCGGCCGGCTCACCGTCAACGATCCGGCCGCGCATGTGCGCGCTTGCGTGGCGGGCCTCGGCGTGGCGCAGATGCTGGCCTTCGCGGTCGAGCCGATGATCGCCGCCGGGCAGTTGGTCAACCTGTTCCCGGATTGGGCCGACGAGCGTTTCCCGCTGTATGCCTATTACCCGTCGCGCCAGCATTTGCCGGCACGCACGCGCGCCTTCCTCGATTTCGTGATCGGCCTGACGGGCGGCACGCCGGGCTGAAGGCGTGCCGCCGAGCGCTCAGAACTTGTGGCGAATGCCGGTCACGACCAGCAACTGCGAGGGGCCGCTCGACGCGCCGCTGGTGCCCTCGATCTGCGCGAGCGCGTTGGTCGCGTGCTGGTAGAGCAGGTCGACGTAGATATCGGTGCGCTTCGAGAGGAAATACTGCAGCGCCGCCGTGGTCTGCCAGTAGTGCCACGACCCGACCTTGCCGTTGGTGGACACGTTCGTGTAGGTCTCGGCGATCGCCGCGTGCAGGGCCGGCGTGAGGCGGTAGCGCAGGCTGGCCTCGGCATTCTCGTAGGTCTGGTACTGGCTGGCCGGCGTCAGCTCGAAGCGCGTGTTGGTATAGAGCAGCCCGAAGGTGGCGTTGCCGAGTTCGTAGAGCCCGCCGGCTCCCCAGATGCGCTGGTAGGTGATGCCCTTGAGGAAGCTGAAATAGTTGTCCGACGGGATCGCGCCGGTGGTGTCGGTGGCCGGGTGGTCGAGCACCACGTAGGCGGCGCCGAGCCGCCACGGGCCGCCCGACCAGGCGGCCCCCACGCTGTAGGAGCGATTGGTCGAGAAGGCCCCGGCATTGCCCGACAGCGCGTACATGGTGTTGATCTGCAGGCCGTAGAGGCTGGGCGTGACGTACTTGATCGCGTTGTCGGTGCGGAAGCTGTTGTTGATGTCGTCGGTATCGAAGGGGTGGGTCGCGTACTGCACGGTATCGGTGGCGACCTGCAGCGGCTCCAGCGAATCCTGCGAGGCGTTGTATTGGCGGCCCAGCGTCAGGGTGCCGTAGCGGGCCGTGGCGATGCCGACCCAGGCCTGGCGACCGAAGATCCGCCCGTTCGCGCTGGCCGTGCCGGTCTGCAGGTTGAAGCCGTTCTCGAGGCGGAAGATGGCCTTGTTGCCGCCGCCCAGGTCCTCGCTGCCCAGCAAACCCCAGCGCGAGCCTTGCTCGCTGCCCGCGGTGGACTGGTAGTTGGCGTGGCCGCCCTGGTTGCTGGTGTAGGTGAAGCCGCCATCGACGATGCCGTACAAGGTGACGCTCGATTGCGCCTGGGCGGCGCCGGCGGCGAGGCCGATGCCGACGCTGCCGGCCGCGATGCGGATGGTACGCGATGCTGCTGCTTTCATGGTGGGTTCCCCTGCTATCTGCACGAATAGGCACTACGGTTGACGAAATCTCTTGTTCTTCGTATTGATCAGTGATGCGAAATAAAGGCGACGGTTTCCCGCCAGGCACCGCGCATGCCGCGCGGCCTGGGCCCGGGGGGAAGTGGAAAGCCCGGCCGCTCAGGCGCGGCTGCTGTCTGCCTGGTATGGCGGCAGGGCGAGGGCGTCGAGTCGGTCGGTATCGACGATCGGCAGCACGATTTGCGAGGGCGTGCCGGCGCCGAACCAGACGCGGTTGACGGCCACGCGCGGCGCGCGGGCCAGCGCGGGCGCCTCGCCGCTGTTCGGGTTCACGTCGAAGTGCGGGAAGTTGCTGCTGGAGATGTCGACGCGGATCCGGTGGCCACGGGCGAAGCGGTTCGCGGTCGCGAAGGGCTCGATCTCGATCTCGTAGACGCGGCCCGGCTCGAGCGCGGCGGGCGCTTCCCACGAGGCATGGAAGCGGCAGCGGAAGATGCCATCGGTCAGGTTCATCGCATAACCGTCGGGATAGTCTTCGTTGGGCGGGCAGACATCGATCAGCTTGGCGGTGAAGTCGGTGTCGGGCGCATCGCTCGAGATCCACAGCCGCACCCGGATCGGCCCGATCACGGCCAGCTCGTGATCGAGCGGCGGCGTCTGGAACACCAGCACGTCGGGCCGCGCCCCCAGCGGCATGCCGGGCTCGCGCACGCCGAAGAAGCCGGGCAGCTCGCGCTGGTCGAAGGCGCCGCCATCGAACACCGGGGCCCCGGAGGTCAGCGCGCCGCCGATGGTCGGCACCGGCCGGGACGGATCGAAGGCGTAGGCGATCGAGGTCGGCTGCGCCTGGGCGGCGGTGGGGTCGTCGCTGAGGCGGCCGTCCGCGCACAGATAGAAGGGGCGCTCCTGCGTGCCGGGTAGCGGCCAGGCCGGCGAGCCGATCCAGCGGCCGCCGTGCGACATGCGCCCCTCGGCGTTGCGGCGTCCGCTGCCGCCGCCCATCACGAAGATGCGTGCCACCGGCTCGGCGGCGGTATCGGGCGTGAGCGCCGCGGCAGCGGCGGGTTTCAGCCAGCGCTCGAACCAGCGCGCGCGCAGCGCCAGCCAGTCGTCGGCCAGCTCGCCGTCGATCACCGCGTGCGCGCCGAAATCGACATCGCCGCTGTAGCGGACATTGCGATCGCCGTGCAGCCAGGGCCCCATGATCAGATAGGCGGGCGCGGCCGGGTCGTCCGACAGCGCCTGGAAGTTCGCGAGCGTGCTGCGCACATAGGCGTCGTACCAGCTCGACATCCAGATCGCCGGCACGCGCCGCATCGTGTCGTAGAAGTGCTCGGCGCAGATGCCCGGCTGCCGCCAATAATCGTCGTAGACGTCATGCGTCCATTGCTCGAACAGGTAGGCCTCGTATTCGGGCACGCGCGCGAGCGGCGAATGGCCGGGGCGCCATGGCATGCGCGCGAACCAGTCGCGCAGGTCGTGGCCGGCCAACGTGCTGGCCACCAGGGGATCGGCATCGGCGGCCGCGCTGTTGCGGGCACGATTGAAGGCCCAGGTCGCCTGCTTCAGCTCGAATGCGCCGCCCTGGCGGATGCCGCAGTGATAGCCGTTCGCGAAGCCGCCCGAGTCCAGCGCCATGCAGGTCAGCGCGGGCGGGTTCAGGCAGGCGGCCGCCAACTGCGTGTGCGCGGCATAGGACAGGCCCATGGTGCCGACCCGGCCATCGGACCAGGGCTGGGCGGCGATCCAGGCCATCGTGTCGAAGCCGTCGGGGCCTTCGGCCAGGTATTTCTCGAAGCGTCCCTCCGAATCGTAGCGGCCGCGGCAATCCTGCATCACCACCGCATAACCGCGCGCGGCGAAGTAGCGGGCCACCTCGATGCGCGTCATCGGCGGCGCGCCGCGATGGATCTCGGCGCGCGAGATCGCTGTCTTGCCATAAGGCGTGCGTTCGAGGATGGTCGGCAGCGGCGGATCGACTTCCCTGCGATAGCCGGGCGGGAAGTACACGTCGGTGGCGAGGCGCACGCCGTCGCGCATCGGCACCCTGAGGTCGGGCAGGCCGTCGTGGGAAACGGCGGCCGGACGCGCCGGCGTCGGTGCCGGAACATCGGCGGCGTGGCGGGAAACGGGAAACGTCATGGTCGGGTCTCTACGTAGAGCAGCGAAGTGCGTTCGGACTGGTTCGGGCGGAAGATCAGGTCGTCGCGCGCCGCCCAATAGGCGACGGGAAAGTAGAGCGGCACGATCGCGTAGTCGCGGAAGGCCAGGTCGGCGGCCTCGGCCAGCAGCCGGTTGCGCGCGGCGACGTCGAAGCTGCGCGCCGCCGCCTGCAGCAGCGCGTCGACGCGCGGGTTGCTGTAGCGCGTGCGATTGAAGGCGCCGGTGCCGGCCGCGCTCGAATGGCTGGCGATCACGTTGGTGAGCGCGATCGCCGAGTCGCTGGTGGTATTGCCGAAGCTGAACACGAAGGCGCTGTAGGCACGTTTCGCGGCGGCGCCGGCATAGACGTTGTAGGGCTGGGTGATCACGTCGTCGACCTGGATGCCGCCGCGCGCCAGCATCTGGCCGAGCACCTGGCCGAGATCGCCGTCGCTGGTGAAGCGGTCGTTCGACGAGTGCAGCGTGAGCCGGAAGCCATGGGGATAGCCCGCCTCGGCCAGCAGCCTTCGCGCACCCGCGGGATCGGGCGCGTCGGGCACCAGGTGCGGGTCGTAGCCGCCGATGCCGGGCGGCACGATCTGCGCGGCCGGCAGCGCGGCGCCGCCCAGCAGGTGCCGAGCGATCGCGTCGCGGTCGATCATCTTGGAGATCGCCTCGCGCACCCGCACGTCGCGCAGCGGATTGGCGGCGGCCTGCGTGCCGGCGGCCACGTGCACGAACGGCGATTGCGCGCGCGAGCCGTCCAGCGCGAGGTAGACCAGGCGCGCCGAGGGTCCCGAGAACAACTGCAGGCCGCGCGCCTGGCGCAATCGATCGAGCGTGACGGGCGGCACGTTGTCGATCAGGTCGACCGATCCCGAGATCAGCGCCGAGAGCCGCGCCGCGTCGTTGGCGACATAGCGCAGCGTGGCGCGGTCGAAGTCGGGGCGCCTGCCCCAGTAATAGGGATTGCGCTCCAGCACCAGCCGGTCGCCAGGCGTCCAGCGCACCAGGCGATACGGGCCGGTGCCGACCGCCACCGCGGGCTGGCGATAATCGGCGCTCGGGTGGCCTTCGCCGGCGCGGCGCGATTCGATGTAGACCAGCCCGACCTGTTCGACGAAGGCCGGCGACGGCGTTTGGGTCACGATGCGCAGCGTGAGCGGATCGACCACCTCGATGCGCGCGATATTGGCCACCGCGCCCGAGAACGGCGCGGGGCTGTTCGGCACGTGGCCCGCGCGTCGCAGCGACCAGGCGACGTCGTCGGCGCTCAGCGGCGAGCCGTCGGAGAAGCGCACGCCCGCGCGCAGGTGGAACTCCCAGGTGGTGGCGTCGAGATTGCGCCACGATTGCGCGAGCCCCGGCCTTACCTGCAGGTTGGCGTCCTGCGAGATCAGCCGCTCGAACATGTTCTCGGCCGCCTGCATGTTGTTCTGCGTGCGCGAGAACAGCGGGTCCAGCGAGGCGGGCTCCGAGGCCAGCGCCAGGGTGATCTCGCGCATCGGCGCGGCGGCGGTGGCGGCGGGCGCCGCCGGGCAGGCGATCGCGAAGGCGGCCGCCAGCGCCGCGGCGATCGCGCGCGGCGCGTGCCGCGAGAAACGCGCGCGCATCATGCCGCCTCCACCAGGTGGCAGGCGCTCCAGTGCCCGGCGCCGGTCTCGCGCAGCATGGGCCGCTCGCTGCGGCAGCGCGCATTCGCATGCGGGCAGCGCGGATGGAAGTGGCAGCCTTCGGGCGGCGCGAGCGGCGAGGGAATCTCGCCGCGTATCGCCTCGAATCGCTGGCGCCGGTTCGACAGGCGCGGTACCTGGCCGAGCAGGGCGATGGTGTACGGATGAAGCGGACGCGCGAACAATTCGACGCTCGGCGCGGTTTCCACCACGCGCCCCAGGTACATGATCGCGACGCGATCGCTCAGGTGCTCGACCACGCCGAGATCGTGGCTGATGAACAGGTAGGTCACGCCCAGTTCGTCGCGCAGGCGCAGGAACAGGTTGATGATCTGCGCCTGGATCGAGACGTCGAGCGCGGCGATCGACTCGTCGCAGATCAGGAAGTCCGGATCGACCGCCAGCGCGCGGCCGATGCCGATGCGCTGGCGCTGGCCGCCCGAGAACTGGTGCGGGAAGCGATCGCGGAAATCGGGGTTGAGGCCGACCCGCTCCATCATCTCGACCACGTAGGCTTGCTGGCCGGCGCGATCGACCAGGCCATGCACCAGCGGCGCCTCGCCGATGAGGTCGCGCACGCGCTTGCGCGGATTCAGCGAGGACAGCGGGTCCTGGAAGATCAGCTGGGTGGCCAGGCGCCGCGCACCGTCCCGCGGCGCGGCGCCGTCCGCCTCGTGCACGCGGATGCTGCCTTCGGAGGGCGGCACGATGCCGGCCAGCATGCGCCCGAGCGTCGACTTCCCGCAGCCCGATTCGCCGACCAGGCCCAGTATCTCGCCGCGCCGGATCGTCAGGTCGACGCCGTCGACGGCATGGACCACCGGCGTGTCCGGCCTCAGGCCGAGCCGGCCGGCGAGCCGCTGCAGCGGGCCGGTGCGCCGGCTGAAGCGGCGCGTCAGTTGCCGTGCTTCCAGCAGCGGCGTGGATTCGGGGGAGAGGCTCATTGCGGGGCTCCGTGGCGCGGATGAAAACATCGCCAGCTGTGGTCCTGTTCGGCGGCGACCGGCGGTTCGACGCGGCGGCACTGCTCGGTGGCGCGCGTGCAGCGGGGGGCGAACGCGCAGCCGGGCGGCAGCGCGAGCAGGTTCGGCGCGATGCCGGGGATCGGCTTGAGCGGCTCGCCGCGCCGCGCCTGTTCGGGCAGCGAGGCGATCAGGCCGGCCGTGTAGGGATGGCGCGGGCGGTCGAGGATCGCGTCGACGCTGCCGGTCTCGACGATGCGCCCCGCGTACATCACGCAGATGCGATCGGCCAGCCCGGCGACCACGGCCAGATCGTGGCTGACCCAGACCATCGCGGTGCGGGTGCGCGCGCAGAGCTCCTGCATCTGGTTCAGGATCTGGGCCTGGATCGTCACGTCGAGCGCGGTGGTGGGCTCGTCGGCGATGATCAGCTCCGGCTCGTGCAGCAGCGCGATGGCGATCGCCACGCGCTGGCGCATGCCGCCCGACAATTGATGCGGGTAGGCCGACAGGCGCTCGTCGGGCGCGGGGATGCCCACGCGCGCCAGCGCCTCGCGGGCCCGCTCGCGCGCGGCGGCCCTCGACACCGGCGCGTGCGCGCGCACCGATTCGATCATCTGCGTGTCGATGCGCAGCACCGGGTTCAGCGTCATCATCGGGTCCTGGAAGATCATCGCGATGCGATTGCCCCGCAGCCGGCGCAGCGCCTCGGGGTCGAGCGTGGTGAGGTCGCGGCCGTTGAACAGCACCTTGCCGCCGACGATGCGGCCCGGCGCATCGACCAGGCCGAGCACCGAGAAGCCGGTGATCGACTTGCCGGAGCCGGACTCGCCGACCAGGCCGAGCACCTCGCCCGGCGCGACCTCGAAGCTGACGTCGTCGACCGCGCGCGCGATGCCGGCGCCGGTGAGGAAGTGGGTGCGCAGATGCTGCACCGATAGGGTGGGCGTCGTCATGTCGATCCTATTTCCGCAGACGCGGGTTGAGGGCTTCGCGCACGCTGTCGCCCACCACGTTCATGCTGAACACCAGCGCGAGCAGCAGCAGGCCGGGCAGCACGCTGATCCAGTAGTTGCCGGCCAGCAGTTGCTGGAAGCCGTTGGCGATCAGCAGGCCGAGCGAGGGACGCGTGACGGGCAGGCCGATGCCGAGGAAGCTGAGGGTGGCCTCGGCCGAGATCGCCGAGGCCACCTGCACCAGGGCGATCACGATCACCGGCGGCAGGCAGTTCGGCAGCAGATGGCCGAACAGCATGCGGCGATGGCCTAGCCCGAGGCAGCGCGCGGCCTCCATGTATTCCTTGCGGCGCTCGACGGCGGCCACCGCGCGCACGGTGCGGGCGAAGTAGGCCCATTGCACCGTGACCAGCGCCAGCACCACCTTGTCGACGCCCTGGCCCAGCACGGCCAGCACCATCAGGGCCACCAGGATGGTCGGGAAGCCGAGCAGCAGATCGACGGTGCGCATCACCAGCGCGTCGACGAAGCGGCCGAAGTAGGCCGCGCAGAGCCCCAGCGTGGTGCCCAGCGCCATCGCGAAGGCACCGGCCACCAGGCCCACGCCGAGGCTGATGCGCAGCCCGTACATCATGGCCGCCAGCATGTCGCGGCCGAGCGCGTCGCTGCCGAGCAGGTAGAGATGCCCGCTCGCGCCGCGCGCGAGCGGCGGCAGCCGCGCATCGACCACGCTCAGCTGCGCCAGGTCGTAGGGGTTCTGCGGGGCGATCCAGGGCGCGAGCAGGGCGATCGCGACCAGGGCGGCCAGCACCAGCACCGCGGTGGCGTTGCCGGGCGAGGCCGCCAGCCGGCGCGCGACGCGGCCGAGCGCGGTATGCGGGTCGAGGCGCGGCAGCCGGCGCGCGCGCGGGTTCGACGGCGTAAGGCGGCTCATGCGGGCGCTCATGCCGCCTCCAGCCGCACGCGCGGATCGAGCAGGGACTGGATGATGTCGACGGCCAGATTCAGCAGCGTAAACAGGCTCACCACGATCAGCAGGTAGGCGACGATCACCGGCCGGTCGAGTCGCGTGATGCTGTCGATGATCAGCTTGCCGACCCCGGGCCAGGCGAAGATCGTCTCGGTGACGGTGGCGAACGCGATCAGCGAGCCGAGCTCCATGCCCACCACGGTGACGATCGGGATCAGGATGTTCTTCAGCACGTGCACGCCGATCACGCGGCGCGCCGGCAGTCCCTTGGCGCGGGCGAACTTCACGTAGTCGAGCGGCAGCGTCTCGCGCACCCCGGCACGCGTGAGCCGCGTGACCAGCGACATCTTGAACAGGGACAGGTTCAGCGCCGGCAGCAGCAGATGCAACAGGCCGTCGCGGGTGGCGAGGCTGGTATGGATGCCGAACCAGTCGCCCAGCGCGCCTCGCCCGGCCGAGGGCAGCCAGCCGAGCGTGACCGAGAACACCAGCACCAGCATGATGCCCTGCCAGAAGTTCGGCAGGCTGAAGCCGAGGATCGAGCCCGACATCACGCAGCGGTCGAAGCGCGAGCCGGCCCGCAGCCCCGCCAGCAGCCCGAGCGGCAGGCCGATGCCGAGCGCCAGCACCAGCGCGACGAAGCCCAGTTCGAGGGTGGCGGGCAGGCGCTCGAAGATCAGACGAATCGAGGGTTCGTCGAACACGAAGGAGCGGCCCAGGTCGCCATGCAGGGCGCGCGCCACGAAATGCAGGTATTGATGCCAGAGCGGCTGGTCCAGGCCCAGCGCGCGCGTGGCCTCGGCGATCTCGGCGGGGCTGGCGTCGGCCGGGACCAGGATCGCGATCGGGTCGCCGATCGCGTACACGCCGCAGAACACCAGCACCGACGTGAGCAGCAGCACGCCGGCGCTCTGGACGATGCGGCGGAGGATGAAAGCCGTCATTGCGTGTCGAACCTCGAATGTTGAGAATGCGAAGGCCGGTCCGTTCCCGGTGCCGGTCGTCGATGGGATGATTCGGCGTCAATATGGCGCTCGCAAGCCTATGCGCGATCGGCATACGTCTATGCAGAACCTGCCATGAACCTGAAACAGCTCGAAGCATTCGCGGCGGTATCGGCGCTGCACACCACCACGGCCGCCGCGCAGCGGCTCGGCCTGTCGCAGTCGGCGGTCAGCCGGCTGCTCGCCCAGCTGGAGGAGGATCTCGGCCTGACCCTGTTCCAGCGCGAACAGGGGCGCCTCACGCCGACGCGCGAGGCCGAGGCGCTGGTGGGGGACGCGGGCGCGGTCCTCGATGCGGCGCGCTGCCTGGAGCGGCACGCCCAGCAGCTGAGGCTGGCCGGCACGCGGCGCAAGCTGGTGCGCGTGATGGTGCCGAACACGCTGGCGCAGTCGCTGCTGCCCGAGGTGCTGGGGCGCTTCTACGCCGAGCATGGCGAGGCGGTGCTGGAGGTGTTTTCCGGCACCTACGCGGCGGCCGAGGAAGCGCTGCGCAGCCGCGAGGTCGATCTGGCGATCGTGCGGCTGCCGAGCCCGATGCCGGGATTGACGGCGCTGCGCCGCTTCGACAGCGAGGCGGTCTGCGTGATGCCGGGCGATCACGCGCTGGCGGCGCTGGAGATGGTCGGTCCGCGCGATCTCGACGGCGTGCCGATGGTGCTGCTGTGGCGGCAGAGCCCGATGCGCCACAACGTCGACGCGGCCTTCCGCGAGGCCCGTATCAGCCAGGCCGTGGCGGCCGAGGTGCATTCGGTCAGCGTCGCCTGCGCGATGGCCCAGCGCGGCATCGGCGTGACCATCGTGAGCCGCCTGATCGCGAGCGCCTGTGCCGGCGAGGGGTTGGTGATGCGGCCGTTCCGCCCAGCGCAGGGTTTCAGCGTGGCGATCGCGGCGCTGGAGAGCGAGGCGCTCGGCGCGGTGGCGCGGGCTTTCGCCGAGCGGCTCGGCGACGCGCTCGAGGCGCTGGGGGCGGCGGCGCCGGGCAGTACCTCGCCGGCCTGAAGGCGCGCCGCCCGCCGGCTCAGGCGAAGACCGGCGCGGCCGGATCGATCAGCTTGTCGAGCGTGATCGGCAGCTCGCGCACGCGCTGCCCGGTGGCGTGATGCACCGCGTTCGCCACCGCCGCCGCCAGCCCCGTGATGCCGATCTCGCCCACCCCGCGCGCGCCGAATTCGTTCAAGGCCAGGTCCGGGTGATCGAGGAAGATCACCTCGATCTCGGGCTGGTCGGCATGCACCGGCACCGTGTATTCGGCGTAGTTGTTGTTGCCGGGCAGGCCGGTGCGCGGATCGTATTCGGTGGCCTCGAACAGCGCCATGCCAATGCCCATCACGATCGCGCCTTCCACCTGGTTGCGCGCCGTCAGCGGGTTCATCACGCGGCCCACGTCGATCGCGCTGACCACGCGCGCCACCCGCAGGTGCGAGATGCCCGGGTCCCAGCGTACCTCCACGAAATGCACGCCGAAGGAGCGGAACGAGAACTTGCCGGCCGGCCCCGCCGAGGTGCTGGCGAAACCTTCCGCGTTGGCCAGGCGCCGCGACTTGAGCAGCGCGTCGAAGGCGACGCGGCGCTTGCCGTCGCTCAGCTCGCCGTGCTCGAAGCGCAGCGCCTCGGGCTTGGCGCCGGCGAAGGGCGCGCCCTCGGCCACGGCAATCTGCTTGAGCTGGGCGATCGCGTTGCGGGTGGCTTCGGCGATCGCCGGCGAGACGCTCGCGGTGGCCCAGGAGCCGCCCGACATCGGCGCGGCCGGGAACGCGGAACTGCCGAGCCGCACCTGGATCCGCTCGATCGGCAGGCCGCTCAGCTCCGAGACGATCTGCGCGGCAATCGTGTAGGTGCCGGTGCCGATGTCCTGGATCGCGCAGGTGACCAGCGCGCTGCCGTCGCTGCCCAGCTGCACGCGCGCCTCGGCCGGCGTGCGGTAGGCCTCCCAGTTGCAGGCGGCCATGCCATAGCCGATCCGCTCGCGCCCCTCGCGCATCGAGCCGGCTGCCGGGTTGCGGCGTGCCCAGCCGAAGCGCTCGGCGGCCGTGTTGATCGCCTCCGGCAGGTGGTTGCTCGACCAGGGCAGCCCGGCCGCCTCGTCCCGCGTCGAGAGGTTGGCCAGGCGGAACGCGAGCGGGTCCTGGCCGGCCGCCAGCGCCAGCTCGTCGATCGCCGATTCCAGCGCGAACAGGCCCGGCGCCGCGCCGGGCGCGCGCATCGAGGTGGCGCAGCCGTGGTTGACGCGCGTGGTCTGGTGGCTCACCAGCACGTTCGGACAGGAATAGAGCACGCGCGAGACGCCGCCGCAGTTCTCGGTGAAGGAATCGGTCATGGCGGTGCTGTTGATCGACTCGTGGCGCAGCGAGGTGAGCTTGCCGCTGGCGTCGGCCGACAGGCGCAGCCGCTGCTTCGTCTCGGGGCGATGGCCGGTGGCCGTGAACATCTGCGCGCGCGGCACCAGCAGCTTGACGGGGCGGCCCACCGCCAGCGAGGCGGCGCTGGCCGCCACCGAATGCGGCCACATGAACAGCTTGCCGCCGAAACCCGAGCCGATGAAGGGCGCCTCCACGGTGACCTGCTCGGGCGTCAGCCCGAACACGCTGGCCAGCGTGTTGCGATGCACGGTCACGCCCTGCGAGGCCTCGTAGACATGCAGGCGGCCGTCTTCCCAAGTGGCCACGGTGGCGTGCAGCTCCATCGGGTTGTGGGTCTCGACGGGCGTGCGATAGGTGAGGTCGACCCGGTAGGCGGCGGCCTCGAAGGCGGGTTCCGGCTCGCCGCGAGCATGGCCGCGGCCGCCGTCGTGCGTGCCGTTGCGCGCGAGGCCCTGGTCGAGCGTGGCCACCGCCGGCTGCTGGGCATAACTCACCGCCACGCGCATCGCTGCCTCGCGCGCATGCTCGAAGGTATCGGCGATCACCAGCGCCACGAACTGGCCGGCGTAGTTGACGGTGGCGTCCTCGAAGGGCAGCCGCGATTCGTCGGTGATGGTGGCGCGCAGGATGGTCGGGATCGCGATCGGGCTTTTCTTCGGGCGATACAGGCGCGGCACGTGCTCGTGATGGAGGATGTCGATCACGCCCGGCACGCGCCGCGCCTCGCGCGTGTCGATCTGCTGGATGCGGCCGTTGGCGATGGTGCTGAACACGCCATAGGCGTGCACCATCCCGGCGGGATGCTGGTCGGCCGTGTAGCGCGCGGCGCCGGTCAGCTTCAGGCGGCCGTCGACGCGCTTGACCGGCTGGCCCACGAGGGTCTCGCTCATGCGGGGCTCCGGGAGGAAAGAGTGAGGCGGTTCGAGGTGGTCATGGCGCGCCTCAGGCGGTGAGGGTCTGCAGGTTGCGCACCACGGCCTGCTGGCCGAGCGCGATCTTGAAGCCGTTCTGGCCGTAGGAGCGCGCACCTTCCAGCGCCAGCGCGGCGGCCCGTGCGAAGCTGTCGAGCGTGGCCGGCTGGCCGGCCAGCGAAGCCTCGGCGGCATGCGCGCGCCAGGGCCGGGTGCCGACCCCGCCCAGCGCGAGCCGGGCGCGCTCGATGGTGCCGCCGTTCATCACCACGATCGCCGCGCAGGATGCCAGCGCGAACTGGTACGAGGCGCGGTCGCGCAGCTTCAGGTAGGCGCCGCGGCCGCCGGCCAGCGGCGCGTCGAGCGTGAGATGGGTGATCAGCTCGCCGTCCTCCAGCGCGTGCTCGCGCCAGGGCGTGGCGCCGGGCAGCAGGTGGAAATCGAGGAAGTCGATCTCGCGCTCGCCTTGCGGGCCGCGCACATGGACTTGCGCGCCGATCGCGGCGATCGCCACGCACATGTCGGACGGATGCGCGGCGATGCAATGCTCGCTGCCGCCGAGCACCGCGTGCACGTTGCGGTTCAGCCCGCCGATCGCGGCGCAGCCCGAGCCGGGCTCGCGCTTGTTGCAGGGCGAGACGCCGTCGCGGAAGTAGCCGCAGCGCACGCGCTGCATCACGTTGCCGGCGGTGGTCGCCTTGTTGCGCAGCTGGGTGCTCGCGCCCGACAGCAGCGCCTGCGACAGCACCGGGTAGGCCTGGCGGATCCGCTCGTCGCGCGCCAGCTCGGTGTTGCTCAACATCGCGCCGATCCGCATGCGCCCGTCGGGCAGTGCCTCGATGCGGTCGAGCGCGAGCTTGTGGATGTCCACCACGCGCGCCGGGCGCATCACGTCGAGCTTCATCAGGTCGAGCAGGGTGGTGCCGCCCGCCAGGTAGACGGTCTGTTCCTGCGCGCGGGCGGCGATCGCGTTGGCGACCGAGTCGGCGCGGACGTAGTCGAAGTTGCGCATCAGATCTGCCTCCCGCCCTTGGCGCGGGCGTCCTGGATCGCCACGACGATGTTGCGGTAGGCGCCGCAGCGGCAGATGTTGCCGCTCATCGCCTCGCGCAGCGAATGGTCGTCGGCGGGGATCCGCGCGTCGCGCAGCACCGCCACCGCGCTCATCATCTGGCCGGCCGTGCAATAGCCGCACTGGTAGGCGTCGTGTTCCCAGAAGGCCTGCTGGACCGGATGCAGGCGGCCGTCGCGCTCCAGCCCCTCGACGGTGGTCACCTCGTCGCCCTCGTGCATCAGCGCGAGCGACAGGCAGGAATTCACCGACACGCCGTTCACGTGCACCGTGCAGGCGCCGCATTGGCCGTGGTCGCAGCCCTTCTTGGTGCCGGTCAGTTGCAGGGAGTCGCGCAGCACGTCGAGCAGGATCACGTTCGGCGCCACGTGCAGCTCGCGCGCCACGCCGTTCACGCTGAAGCGCAGGTTCGGCGCGTTCGTCTCGGCGGGGGCGGCCGCGGGCGCGGGCGTCTCGATGGCCGGCTGGGGCTCGGCGGCGGTCGCGCTGGCGAGCCAGCCGCCGCTGCCGACGGTGGCCACGCCGGAGGCGCCGGCCTGCAGGAAGCGGCGGCGCGAGATGGCGGGGCGCTCGGGGACGCCGGCGCCGGCCGGGGCGGCGGCGTTGCCGGGGGCGTGGGCGGTCGGTCGGGAGTCGGTGGTCATGGGCGGATTACCGTATCGAGGCGTATTGAGGGGAGCGGGGGCGCGCACGACGGATCGCGCGCGATGCTCATTAAACCGCCTTTGGCGGCCTCGTGACCGTCCCGATTTGCTTCAAGCCTCGTAGAGGAAAACTCATCAATGCGTGCCGGCGCGATCGACGATCATGGACGCTTTCCACCGCGCCGCGGGCCGACGGCTGCCGGGCTTGCCGCGACGGGCTCGACGAGCCCTGCGTGGATGCGGCGCCATATGTGCGCGTATATTGCGTGCGCGGGCGGACGGCATGGGGTGCCGCCTCGCGCGACGCTTTCGGCAAACGGCGTGCCCGCCTCACCGCGTCTCGCTCGAGGAGTTCGCGGCCGACGGCGAGGCGACGACCCCACGAGGCGGCGGAGGTGACGGAGGCGGCGGAGGTGGCGGCGCGCACGCGCCGGGCAAGCCGGCGGCGTGCCGCATGGCGCAATTGGACGGGTTGCCGTCGCTTCGCGGCAAAAGTCAAAAATCGGCGATTCCGTTAGTCCGGCATGAGGCGCGTTGCCGGCACGGCCGGCGTTCGCGGCTCGCCCAGGCCGCCGTTCCGTCCGATTCCTCGATGCCGACCATGTCCCGAACCCTCACGATCCGCGGCGGGCTCGCCGCCACGATTGCCGGTTGTACCGCGCTGCTGATGCTGGTGATCGCGGCGGCCGCGTTCTCGCTCGTCAAGAGCAATGGCGCGCTCGACGCGATGTACCGCGACGACACCGCCTCGGTGGTGCACCTCAAGACCAGCTCCGAGCGCATGCTGATGCTGCGCGTGGGCCTGGGCAACGTCGAGCAGATCATCAGCGCGGGCAAGCCGGCCGGCGACGAAATCCGCCGCCTGCATGCGCTGCTCGACGAGAGCAATCGCGAGCTCGACGCCTATCGCGCCCTGCACGCGCCCGACGCGGCCGAGAAGACCTTGCTGGACACCATGCTGGCCCGGCGTGACCGGCTGCTGTCGCAGGCCTTCGCCAAGGGCCTCAAGCAGCTCGACAGCGACAACCTGGTCGATTTCCTCGGCACCCAGCGCGACATGCCCAGCGCCTGGTTCGACGAGTACCAGCAGTCGCTCACCGCGCTCGAGGCCTTCCAGGTCGAGCGCCAGCGCGCCCGCTTCGAGCAGGCCGCGCGGCGCTTCGACATGACGCTGGCGGGTTTCGGCATCGCCGCGCTGGTGGCGCTGGTGGCCGGCTTCATCGCGCATCGCGGCCTGGCGCGCGCGATCGTCGGGCCGATCGACGCGGCGGTGGGTCACTTCGCCAGGATCGCGGCGGGCGACCTGACCGGGCGCATCGAGATCGGCCGAGGCAACGAGATGGACCGGCTGCTGGCCGCGCTCGACGAGATGCGCGTCCACGTGGCCGGGGTGGTCGGCAAGGTGCGCGAGGGCACCGACGCGATCCGGCTCGACGCGCGCGACATCGCCGGCGGCAATCGCGACCTGTCGGCGCGCGCGGGCCAGCAGGCCTCCTCGCTGCAGCAGGCCGCGGCCAGCATGGAACAGTTGACGGCGACGGTGCGCCAGAACGCCGACAACGCGCACGACGCCAGCGCGCTGGCCACGCGCGCCTCCGAGATCGCCACCCGTGGCGGCGAGGTGGTGCGCCGCGTGGTGCGCACCATGGACGCGATCGCCGACAGCTCGACGCGCATCGTCGGCATCGTCGGGGTGATCGAGAGCATCGCGTTCCAGACCAACATCCTCGCCCTCAACGCGGCGGTCGAGGCGGCCCGCGCCGGCGACCAGGGCCGCGGCTTCGCGGTGGTGGCCAGCGAGGTGCGCCAGCTCGCGCAGCGCTCGGCCGCGGCGGCCAAGGAGATCAAGGAGCTCATCTCGGCCTCCAGCACGAACGTCGGCGAGGGCAGCGCGCTGGTCGGCCAGGCCGGCGCGACCATGGACGAGATCCTCGGCGCGGTGCGCAGCGTCAACGCCATCATGGCCGACATCAGCCTGGCCTCGCGCGAGCAGTCGGCGGGTATCGAGCTGGTCAATGCCAGCGTGGTGCAGATGGAGGCGAGCACGGCCCACAACGCGGCCCTGGTCGAATCGGCTTCGGCCAGCTCGGCCTCGCTGGAGCGGCAGAGCGAGAGCCTGCACGCGGCCGTGTCGTGGTTCCGGGTGGTGGAGGGGGCGGCGGCCTGATCAGCTGCGCGGGCCGTCGCGCGGCTCGCGCAGGTAGTGGATATCCCATTCGGCCTCGTCGGTCCGCACGAAGCCGTGCCGCTGGTAGAAGCGGTTCGAGGCGCTGCCGCGCAGCGCGCCCACGCGGATCGGCGCGGCCTGCGCGTCGGCCTCGGCGAAGATCGCCCCCAGCACGGCCGCGCCGATGCCCCGGCCCTGCATGGCCGGCTCGATATAGAGGTGGTCGAGCAGCCAGGGCCGCGTCTGGCGACGCAGCAGCACGAAGCCGGCGCGCACGCCGTCGGCCTCGACGAAGCGGCAATCGGCCGGCGTGAAGCCGGCCAGGAAGCGCTCGCGCGCCCGCCGTGGATCGAAGCGGCCGAGCGCTTCCAGGCTCTCGCGCATCGCCGCGATGCGGATCGCCACCAGTGCTTCGGCATCGTCCAGGGTGGTCGGGGAAAGATCCAGGATCACGGCCGATCGCCCCCCTTCATTGCTGCGCCTCGGCATACTCGCGCGCCTGCCCCAGCAGCCATTCGCGGAACGCCTCCAGCGGCTTGCTGTGGCTCAGCTCGGTCGGGTAGACGAGGTAATAGGCCGCGTCGTCGCGCATCGCCTCGCGCGCGGCGGCCGGCACCGCGTAGGGCACCACCACGCCCAGCTGCGCCTCGCGCCCGTCGACGAAGAACTTCGGCACCAGCGCGATACCGAGCCCGGCCGCCGCCGCGCTGATCAGCATGGTGTGCAGCTCGTAGCGATCGCCCTGCATGGTGCCGTGGTCCTCCACGCCGAGCGCGCCGAACCAGCGCGACCAGCCGTCGGGCCGCGTGGTGGAGTGCAGCAGCGGATAGGCCAGCAGCTCGTGCGGCTTGCGCACCGCCTTCCCCAGCAGCGCCGGCGCGCACACCGGCACCACCTCCTCGCCGAACAGGTAGTCGGCCGCGGCGCCGGGCCAGGTCGGCTTGCCGTAATGGATGGCGGCCTCGAAGTGCGATTCCTCGAAGGAGAAGATGCCGGTGCGCGCGCCCATGTTGACCCGCACCTCGGGACATCGCGCGTAGAAATCCTTCAGGCGAGGGATCAGCCACTGCGAGGCGAAGGTCGGCAGCACCGCCAGCTCCAGGTAGCTGCCGCCGCTGCCATGCGCGATGATCGACAGCGTGTCGCGGTCGAGGTTCTCCAGCGCGCGCCGCACCTGGGTGCTGTAGAGCCGGCCCGCGCGCGTGAGCACCACGCGCTGCTTGGCGCGCACGAACAGGCGCACGCCGAGGCTGGCCTCCAGCGTCGCGATCTGCCGCGAGATCGCGCTTTCCGTCAGGAACAGCTCGCGCGCCGCGTAGGTGAAGCTCTGGTGGCGGGCCGCCGCCTCGAAGGCCAGCAGCGCGCCCATGTTCGGGATCTTGAATTTGCGCATGTTGATTCCGAAAACGCATCAAGTGGCAATTTTATCTCGCTTTACGCCGGCCGCGGCCATTTCGAATAATGCGTCCGGAGCAAGCCAGCCCATGCGCCGCCCGCGCGGCGAGGCCGGCTGGCCAGAGACCCCGACGAGATCCCCGATGCGCAATTCGAACCTGCAAGCCCTGTTGACCACCCTGCTCGGCGAGCCGAAGACCGACGCCCTGTTCGCCACGCTGAACCTGCCGCCGCTGCTGGCGGACTGGGAAGCCGGCACGGTCACGCGCGCCGAGCTGGCGCAGGCGATGAACATGGCGCTGTTCGAGGACCTGCTGGCGCGCTCGCCGAACGGTCGCGACTACACGCGCGATGCGATCGCAGCCGGCGGCTCGGTGTTCTTCGACCACGGCGCGCTGCGCACCGTGCGCTGGCGCGAGACCGGCGCGCTGCCGCCGGGCGAGGCCGCCTTCGCGCGGATCCTGCGCCCGCTGGGCTTTCGCCTGAACGGCCGCTACCCGCTCGACAAGCTCGGCATGACAGGCCGCGCCTACGCCCACGAGGACGCGCCCGACGACATCGCGCAGTTCTTCGTCAGCGAGCTGCATCCCGAACGCTTCTCGACCGAATTCCAGCAGGCGGTCAGCCGCGTGCTGCGCACCTCGCGCGACCCGCTCACGCCCGAGGCGCTCGGCCTGCTCTGGGAGCTGGAACGTGACGGCACGCTGCCGCTCGAGGCCGCGCACCGGCTGCTGCCGGCGATCGTCGGTGCCTTCGCGCGCCAGCACGAGGTGCCGAGCGTCGACGACTACGAACTGCTGCTGGCCGAATCGGCCGAGATGGCCTGGATCGCCACCGAGGGCAATGCCTTCAACCACGCCACCGACCGCGTGGCCGACGTGTTCGCGCTGGCCGAGGCCGAGAAGGCCAAGGGCCGACCCATGAAGCCGGAAGTCGAGCGCTCGCGCTCGGGCCGGGTGTTCCAGACCGCCTATCGCGCCGACATCGTGGAGCGCCAGTTCCGCACCGCCGAGGGTCGCGTCATCTCGCGCAGCGTGCCGGGCTCGTTCTACGAATTCATCACGCGCAAGCGCGAGTTCGACCGCGCGACGCACCAATGGAAGCTCGACCTGCGTTTCGACGCCGGCAACGCCCAGGGCATCTTCAAGATGACCGCCAGCGCGCCCCGCTGAGCCGGCCGCGCGGCCCGCGCGCCTTGCCGTGCCGGGCTTGATGAGCAAAGCGCAAGAGGTGGTGCGTGGAAGTCGTTTGATCCGCCGTTTTCGGCTGCCGACAATCGGCGCGCCCGCCGGGCCGCGCCGGCCACCATCGACCCATGTTCCGCCGGCACGCCTCGGGCGTGCCGGGCCCAGGCAGGAAGACCCCGACTCACCGGCAGCACCCGCAAGTCCGCCGCCGAGACTGCGCCCCGGCGCCCCGGCGGCGCCCCCGATTCCCGTTCCCGAAGGAAGCGTCCCATGAGATTCCCGCCGAGATTCGCCCGTCGCGCCGTGCTGTCCGCCCTCGTGCTCGCCTGTGCCGCGGGTGCTTCCGGGGCCGCGCTGGCGCAGGAAATCGTCAAGATCGGCGTGGCCAGCCCGCTGACCGGCAGCGCCGCCGCCTACGGCAAGGACATCGAGAGCGGCGTGCGGATGGCGGTGGACGAGGCCAATGCCGGGCACCCGGTGATCGGCGGCAAGCCGGTGAAGTTCGTGGTCGATTCGCAGGACGACCAGGGCGACCCGCGCGTCGGCGTGCAGGTCGCCCAGCAACTGGTGGACGACCACGTGGCCGCGGTGGTGGGCCACTTCAACTCCGGCACCACGCTGCCGGCCTCGAAGATCTACGCGAAGGCCGGCATTCCGATGCTCACGCCCGCCGCCACCAATCCCGACATCACGCGCGCCGGGCTCGACACCGTCTATCGCGTGATCGCCAACGACATCCAGAACGCCGGCAACGCGGGCGAATACGCCGCCGTCGTCACCAAGGCAAAACGCATCGCGATCATCGACGATCGCACCGCCTTCGGCCAGGGCGAGGCCGACCAGTTCGAGAAGGCCGTCAAGGCCAACGGCGGCACGGTGGTGACGCGCGAATTCGTGTCGGACAAGGCGGTCGACTTCAGCGCCCAGCTCACCCGCATCAAGAGCACCAATGCCGACCTGGTGTTCTTCGGCGGGCTCGACGCGCAGGCCGCGATGCTGGTCAAGCGGATGCGCCAGCTCGGCATGCGCGCGCAGTTCCTGGCCGGCGGCGGCGTGATGAACGCGAACTTCATCAGGCTGGCGGGCCCGGCCGGCGAGGGCGCCTCGGTCTGGGAATACGGCCAGCCGCTCGCGCGCCTGGCGCGCGGCAAGACCTTCGCGACCGACTTCCGCCGCAAGTACGGCGTGGACATG
This sequence comes from Burkholderia sp. SJZ089, assembly GCF_007828315.1. Taxonomy (NCBI): domain Bacteria; kingdom Pseudomonadati; phylum Pseudomonadota; class Betaproteobacteria; order Burkholderiales; family Burkholderiaceae; genus Burkholderia; species Burkholderia sp. SJZ089. The sequence goes on from NZ_VIUM01000008.1 coordinate 62,962, forward strand.
CTGGCCTACGCGCCGTTCGCCTACGACGCCGCCTGGATCGCGATCCGCGCCATGCAGAAGGCCAACAGCACCGCGCCGGCGCTCTACAACGCGGCGCTCAAGAGCACCCGCTACGACGGCATCACCGGCACCATCGCCTTCATGCCGAACGGCGACCTGAAGCAGCCCAGCTCGACGCTCTACGAAGTGAAGCGCGCGGCCTGGGTACCCGTCACCACGCGCCAGAGCGTCGAATGACGCCGCTGGCCGATGACGATCCGGTGCGCCGCATGGCGCGCCTCGGTCCGAGGCGCGGCGGGCGCCGGCGGCTCGGCGACCCTCGCGTCGAGGGGCCGCCGCGCCCGCGGCGACGCGGCCCCATGAATCCCTTTTTCGCATTCCCCAATCCAGAGGTGGCAACGTGAACGCAGCAAGCATCCTTTCCGAACTCGGTATCGACCATCTCGTCCAGGGCGGCGAGCTCGCCGTGCATTCGCCGATCGACGGCCAGCTGATCGCCCGCGTGGCGACCCAGGGCGAGGCCGAGGTCGACGCGGCCCTGGCCGCCGCCCAGCAGGCCTTCCTGGCCTGGCGCGAAGTGCCGGCGCCGCGCCGCGGCGAGCTGGTGCGGATCCTCGGCAACAAGCTGCGCGAGAAGAAGCAGGCGCTCGGCGCGCTGATCACGCTGGAGGCCGGCAAGATCCTGCAGGAAGGGCTGGGCGAGGTGCAGGAGATGATCGACATCTGCGATTTCGCGGTCGGCCTGTCGCGCCAGCTCTACGGCTTGACGATCGCCTCGGAGCGCCCCGGCCACCGGATGGCCGAGACCTGGCATCCGCTGGGCGTGTGCACGGTGATCTCGGCCTTCAACTTCCCGGCCGCGGTGTGGTCCTGGAACGCGGCGCTGGCGCTGGTGTGCGGCAACGCGGTGATCTGGAAGCCTTCCGAGAAGACCCCGCTCACCGCGCTGGCCACCCACCAGATCCTGCTCGAGGCGCTGCGCGAATTCGGCGACGCACCGGCCGGCCTGGCCGCCGTGATCAACGGCGGCCGCGAGATCGGCGCCAAGCTGGTGGCCGATCCGCGCTCGAACATCGTCAGCGCCACCGGCAGCACCGAGATGGGGCGCACGGTCGGCGTCGAGGTGGCGCGCCGCTTCGGCCGCTCGCTGCTGGAGCTGGGCGGCAACAACGCCGGCATCGTCTCGAACACCGCCAACATGGAGCTCGCGCTGCGCGGCATCCTGTTCTCGGCGGTCGGCACCGCGGGCCAGCGCTGCACCACGCTGCGCCGCCTGTTCGTGCACGAGAGCATCTACGACGAGACCGTCGAGAAGCTCAAGACGCTGTACGCCAAGGTGCGCATCGGCAACCCGCTGGAAGCCGGCACCCTGATGGGCCCGCTGATCGACAGCCGCTCCTTCGACCGCATGCAGTCGGCGCTGGAGCAGGCGCGCCGGGAAGGCGGCAAGGTCACCGGCGGCGAGCGCCACGCGGTGGCGGGCAGCGAGGGCGGCTTCTACGTGCGCCCGGCGATCGTCGAGATGCCCGCGCAGACGGCCGTGGTGCTGACCGAAACCTTCGCGCCGATCCTCTACGTGCTGAAGTACCAGCGCTTCGAGGACGCGATCGCGGCCAACAACGCCGCCTCGCACGGCCTGTCGTCCTGCGTGTTCACCACCGACATGCGCGAGAGCGAGCGCTTCCTGTCCTCGGCCGGCAGCGACTGCGGCATCGCCAACGTCAATATCGGGCCGAGCGGCGCCGAGATCGGCGGCGCCTTCGGCGGCGAGAAGGAAACCGGCGGCGGCCGCGAGTCGGGCTCGGATGCGTGGAAGGCCTACATGCGCCGCGCCACCAACACCGTCAACTACTCGTCGGCGCTGCCGCTCGCGCAGGGCATCGACTTCAACATCGGCTGAACGGAGCGCGGCATGAGTTCCCGGATCGTCATCATCGGCGGCGGCGTGATCGGCAGCGCGGTCGCGTACTTCCTGCGGGCCGCCGACCCGAGCGTCGCGGTGACCGTGATCGAGCGCGATCCGACCTACGCGCGCTCGTCCTCGGCGCTGTCGGCGGCCTCGATCCGCCAGCAGTTCTCCACGCCGCTGTCGATCCGCATGTCGCTGTTCGGCATCGCGTTCCTGCGCGAGCTGGGCGAGCGGCTGGCGATCGACGGCGCGCGGCCCTCGATCGACCTGCACGAGGGCGGCTACCTGTTCCTCGCCACGCCGGCGGGCGAGGCCACGCTGCGCGAGAACCACGCGCTGCAACTGGCCGAGGGCGCGCAGATCCGCTACCTGGAGCGCGAGGCGCTGGCCGCCGGCTTTCCCTGGCTCAACGTCGAGGATCTCGCCGCGGGCTGCTACGGCGAGCGCGGCGAGGGCTGGTTCGACGGCTACGGGCTGGTGCAGGCGCTGCGCAAGAAGGCGCAGTCGCTCGGCGCGCGCTACCTGGCCAGCGAGGCGGTGGACCTGGTGCGCGAGGGGCGGCGCATCACCCACGTGGTGAGCGCCGACGGCGAGCGCCATGCCTGCGATACCGTGGTCAACGCGGCCGGCGCCTGGGCGCGCCGCATCGCCGAGCTGGCCGGCGTCGAGATCCCGGTGTTCGCGCGCCGCCGCAGCATCTTCAACGTGTCCTCGCCGGCGCGGCTGGAACGCTGCCCGCTGCTGATCGACCCGAGCGGCGTCTACTTCCGTCCCGAGGGGCGCACCTATCTGTGCGGCACCTCGCCCGCGCCCGATCGCGATCCCGACGACCTGCCGCTCGACGAGGTCGACCACGCGCTGTTCGACGAGGTGATCTGGCCGACGCTCGCGCATCGCGTGCCGGGCTTCGAGGCGCTGCGCGTCGAGAACTGCTGGTCGGGCTACTACGAGTACAACGTGTTCGACCACAACGCGATCATCGGCTACCACCCCGAGGTCGAGAACTGCATCTTCGCCAACGGCTTCAGCGGCCACGGGCTGCAGCAGGGGCCGGCCACCGGGCGCGGCGTCAGCGAGCTGATCCTGTACGGCCGCTACACCACGCTGGATCTGTCCGAGCTCGACTGGACGCGCGTGCTGGAAAACCGGCCGATCGTCGAGAAGAACGTGGTCTGAGGGAGGGCCCGTCCATGTATGACTTCACCGCCCCGTTTCGCGAACCGGCCGGCTCGCCGATCCGCGAGCTGTTCCGCTATCTCGGCCTGCCGGGGATGATCTCGTTCGCCGGCGGCTACCCGGCCGCCGGGCTGTTCGATACCGAAGGGCTGGAGCGCGCCGCGCAGCGTGCCTATGCCAGGCCGGTGCGCTGCCTGCAATACGGGCCCACCGACGGGCTGCCCGAGCTGAAGGAGGCGCTGGCCGCGCGGCTGGCCTCGCGCGGCGCGTCCTGCCGGCCCGAGGAGCTGGTGGTGACCACCGGCTCGCAGCAGGGGCTCGACCTGCTGCTGCGCGTGCTGGTGGCGCCGGGCGACCTGGTGCTGACCGAGCAGCCCGCCTATCCGGCCACGCTGGCCGCGCTGCGCCTGGCGCAGGCGCGCATCGTCACGCTGCCGACCGACGGCGCGGGGCTGGATGTCGAGGCGCTGGCCGAACTGCTCGATTCGGGGCGCGTGGCGCGGCCCAAGCTGCTCTACACGGTGCCGACCTTCGCCAACCCGACCGGCGCCACGCTCACGCGCGAACGGCGCCTGGCGCTGCTCGCGCTGGCGGCGCGGCATCGCTTCGTGATCGTCGAGGACGATCCCTACGCGGACCTGCGCTTCGCCGGCGAGCCGGTGCCCTCGATGCTGGCGCTGTCGGACCAGGTGCCGGGCTCGCGCGACTGGGTGGTGCATTTCGCCAGCCTGTCGAAGATCGTCGCGCCGGGGCTGCGGGTGGGCTGGACCGTCGCGCCGGCCGAGATCGCCCGGCGCTGCACCATCGCCAAGCAGACCGTCGACCTGTGCAGCTCGCCGTGGACCCAGGCGGTCGCCGCCGAGTACCTGGCCGAGGGCGCGCTGGAGCGGCATCTGCCGCTGATCGCCGCAGCCTATCGCGACAAGTGCGATGCGCTCTGCGACGGGCTGGAGGCCGCGCTGGGCGACGCGATCGATTTCCATCGTCCGGAGGGCGGCTTGTTCGTCTGGGCGCGCATCGGCGGCGCGGAATCGGCGGCGCTGCTCAAGCAGGCGATCGCGCAGAACGTGATCTTCGTGCCGGGGCGCGCGTTCTACGAGGACGGTGTCGATCCCTGCGCGCTGCGCCTGTCGTTCGCGGCGCCCGCGCCCGACGATATCCGCGAGGGCGTGCGGCGCCTGAAGCTCGCGCTCGACGCGACGCTGGCGGGCGAGGACGTGGTGGCGGCGCGCGCGGCGGCGAGGCCAGCGCCTGGATCGGCTTTGCCGGCTGGCGGCTCGATACGCGCATGAAGCAGCTGCTGTCGCCCGAGGGCGTGGTGGTCTCGCTCGGCGGTTCGGACTACCGCACCCTGCGCACCCTGCTCGATCATCCGAACCGGCCGCTGTCGCGCGAATTCCTGCTCGACCGCGTGTTCGACAAGGGGCTCACGCCGCTCGATCGCTCGATCGACGTGTGCGTGAGCCGGCTGCGCCAGACGCTCGGCGACGATGCCCGCCGCGCCATGCTGATCCGCACCGTGCGCAACGAGGGTTACATGCTGGTGGCCGAGGTCGGTCACGAGGCCTGAGGCGCCAAGCGAAGCCCCGGCGCCGCGCGGGACCGGCGGCGCCAACCCGCGCGACACGGTTTCTCCTGTCATCCTTCCCCGGTAGAGTTCGAGTGGCGCCGGCCGTGCCAGCCCGGCGCGGCCCCGCATCCCTCATTCGATACGACAAAGGCAAGCCATGGGAGATACAGCAAGCCAGGTACTCAAGCCGCCCTCGCAGCTCGACTACCTGCCGGTGAGCCTGTTCGGCTCGGTGATGGGCCTGGTCGGGCTCGCCGTCGCCTGGCGCGAGGCCGCCCGCCTGTATGGCGTGCCGGGCGCGATCGCCGATCTCGTCGGGTTCGTCGCGATCGTGGTGTTCGTCGCGCTGCTGCTGGCTTACGGCTGGAAATGCCTGAGCGCCCGGGCCGCCGTGATGACGGAGTTTCGACATCCGGTGGCCGGCAGCCTGTTCGGCACCGTCTGGATCAGCCTCTTGCTGCTGCCCATCGTGCTGGTGCGCCTCGATCGCGCGCTCGCGTTCGGCATGTGGGGGGGGGGAGCGGCCGGCATGATGCTGTTCGCCTGGCATATCGTCGGCCGCTGGATGAGCGACCGCCAGCACGCCGCCCACGCCACGCCGGCCTGGATCATCTCCGTGGTCGGGCTGCTCGACCTGCCGCTGGCGATGCCGGCGCTGGGCCTGCCCGCCGCCTCGGGGCTCGGCGTGTTCGCCCTGGCGGTCGGGCTGTTCTTCGCGATCCCGCTGTTCACGCTGATCTTCTCGCGCCTGCTGTTCGAGGCGCCGATGCCCGACGCGATGCGTCCTTCGCTGATGATCCTGGTCGCGCCGTTCGCGGTCGGCTACTCGGCTTACACGACCGTGACCGGCCGGCACGACCTGTTCGCCACCGCCCTCTACATGCTGAGCCTGTTCATGCTCGCCGTGCTGGCCGGGCAGATGCGCCATCTGGCAGCCTGCTGCCCGTTCCGCGTGTCCTGGTGGGCGGTCAGCTTTCCGCTGGCCGCCTCCGCGATCTGCGCGCTGCGCCATGCCGGCGCCAGCCCCGGCGCTTTCACGGACGGCGTCGCCTGGCTGCTGCTGGGCGTGGCGAGCCTGGTCATCGCCGGCTTGCTGCTGCGTACGCTCAAGGGGCTGTTCAGCGGCGAGCTGCGTACCCTGAGCGGCAGCTAGATCGAGGCGCCCGGTGCCCCTTGGTGCCGCGGGCGCGCTCGAGCCGGTTGCGGCCCGCGAGGCCGGGCCGGCCCCTCAATGCACGGCAGCGTTCGGCGCCGGCTCGCAGTCGGCGCAGACCCCGAACAGCACATGCCGATACGCCTGGTAATGGAAGCCGTGCGCGGCCGCGAGCCTTGCCTGCCGGCGCTCGAACTCGGGATCGCGCAGGTCGCGGATCGTCTCGCAGCGCGTGCAGACCAGGTGGATGTGCTGCTCGCCGCGATTGAGCTCGTAGACCAGCTTGGCCGAGCCGACCGAGGAGCCGACGATCAGCGAGGCTTCCTGCAGGTTGGCCAGCGCCCGGTAGATGCTCGACAGGCTGTAGTTCATCTCGCCGCTGAGCGCCTGGAACACCTGGTCGACCGTGTCGTGCGCGGCCGGCTCGTCGTGGAACAGCTTGAGAACCGCCACGCGCGCCGCGGTGGGCCGCACCTGGACGCGCTTCAGTTCCGAATAGATCGCTTTCATGGGGTGGATATCGTTGTTTTGTCGGTGCCGCGTGCGGTGTGCGGTGCCGCCATGGCGGCGCCGCATCCGGAGTAACACCGGATCGACGCGAATATTCCAGGGGCGGGAGTGAAAAAAACGTCTAGGCGCGCTGGGCGAGCCGCGAAGGCGGGAGGACAGGGGGCTTGTCCGGGCAGGGCGCGGCAGGCCCGGCGCGTTCGATATCTCGCCGGGCAGGGCCGGGGGAGGGGGAGCAGGAAGCGGCGGGGCCGCGAGAGGCGGGGCGGCCGAACGCAGAGCGGCGGCAAGCCCGGCCTGCCGCCGTCCGCCCCGGGCGCGGATCAGCCGGCCAGCACGTCCTTCAGGTAGACGCCGCCCGACAGCGCCTGCTTGACCTGGCGCGTCGGCTCGTCCACCAGCACCTCTTCCTCGCCGGCCTCGAGCGCGTCGAGCGTGGTGCGGATCACGTCCTCGGGGCGCGCCTTCGGCACGTCGAACTGGCGAATCATGTCGGTGTCGATGTAGCCGGCGTGGAAGCCCGTGACCTGGGTGCCCTGCGCGCGCAGCTCGTGGCGCAGGCCATTGGTCAGCGACCAGGCGGCCGCCTTGCTGACGCCGTAGCCGGCGATCATCGGCGTGTTGGCCCAGCTCAGGATCGACAGCATGTTGAGCAGCGCGCCGCCGCCGTTGCGGCCGAGCACGCCGGCGAAGGCGCGCGTCACGTTCAGCACGCCGATCAGGTTGGTCTCGAGCTGCTCGCGCAGCACCGGCAAACCCTCGTCGGACAGCAGGCTGCCGAGCCGGCCGATCCCGGCGTTGTTGATCAGTACGGTGACGTCGCCGCATTCCCGCGCGGCGGCCTCGGCCTGCTCCGGCCGGGTCACGTCGAGCTGGATCGGGATCACGCCCGGCAGGGTCACCGTGGCCGGGTCGCGCGCGGCCGCGTAGACCTTGGCGGCGCCGCGCGCCAGCGCCTGTTTCGCGAGTTCGAGGCCGAGGCCGCGATTCGCCCCGGTGATGAAGACGACGGAACCTTCGAGTTTCATGGAAGCATCCTTGCGCGCAGCGCGCCTTGAGTTGATATGACGATCGTCATATTTCGGATCGGAAAAAAGCCCCGGTGGCGATCCAGGCCGGCCGGGGCGGGCGCTCAGGCCGGCGCGTAGCGCGCCAGCAGTTCGCGTTTGGCGGCCGCCAGCACGGCGCGGCCTTCCTCGCTGTCGCCGAGCGCGCGTGCCAGTTGCAGCGCGCCGAGCATGGTGCCGGTGATCGACCAGGCGGTGTCGTCGGGGTAGCCGGGCGGCAGCGCCCGCAGCACATGGCGCTGGAGCCGGCGCGCCACCTCGCGCGAGGCCTCCACCACGTCGTCCGATTGCACCGGTATCTCGGAGGCCAGCGCGGCCATCGCGCAGCCGCGCTCGCGATCGCCGATCACGCCGGGATACAGGTAGGTTTCGACCATTGCCTGGAACGGGCTCAGGCCGGCCGCCACCAGCCGCGCCGCATGCGCGTCCATGGTCACCATGCTGTCGGCGGCGGCGTGCTCGACGGCCGCGCACAGCAGCGCGTCGCGCGAGGCGAAGTGGGCGTAGAAGCCGCCGTGGGTGAGGCCAGCTTCCTTCATCACGTCCGCGATGCCGACGCCATGGAAGCCGGCGCGCCGCACCGCGCGGCTGCCGACCTCGAGGATCCGCTCGCGCGAGGCTTCCTTGCGCAGGCTATGGGCTGATTTCTTCATCGGGTTCATCCGGCGAATTCATATGATGCTCGTAATATGATGTGCATCATATGTGCTGACGGCGGCGGCAGGCAAGCGGTTTTTCAAGGGCGGGACGACGGCGCCCGTCGCGCGCCTCCTCACCAGCCGTTCCCCCTCGCCCGGGCCGCCGACCTCCTCCGTTTTCCTTGCCAGCGAGCCGTCCCCGGGGCTGGCCCGATTCTTGCCCATTCCCTGCGCCGATCGAAGCCGATCGCCCGCCGTGCCAAGCGGGAAGCGCTTCGACAGGCGGCATGCGACATGCCGATTTACCAAGGTGCTGGCTTGAATTGTAATTTTTACAACAAGGAAAAGACCAATGAACGAGATTCAATTCGTCAGGTTGGTGGTCGTCGCGCTGTTCGCGATGGTCTGCTGGTCGATGTGGGATGCGCTTCGCGTGGCGGTGCGCAGCCCGCTCGACGGCCCGGTGCGCCGCGCGCAGACGATGGTCCGGCTGATGCGCGCGGTGGTCTACGCGGCGCTGCTGTACGTGCTGTCGGCCTGGGGCGCCTACCAGGCCTGGTTCGCCGGCTCGGTGGTGTCCTGGACGCTGGCCACGCTGCTGGTCACGGGCGGGGCGACCGGCGCCTACCTGGGCTGGGTGTACCTGACCGTGAGGCCGCCGGCCTGAAGCCGTGGTCCCGCCCCTTGGCCGTACTTTCGATGCCTCGTCCGGCCCGGCCGGGGCTCCCCTGATTGCGCAGGACATCCGATGATGATTCCGACCCAGACCGCACAAGACACGCTGGCGGCGCTCGCGCGCGCCGGCTTCGAGATCAGCTTGCCGCTTTCGATCGCGCCGGTGCGCGAGGAGCGCGACTACCGCGCGCTGGTCGCGGCCGGCCTGATGGCCCTGAACCTGCCCGCCGACGCCTGGGCCGACACGGAGATGTGGGCGGTGGTGGCCGCCTACGTGAACGTGCACGGGCTGGTGCCGATCACCGAGCTGCAGGCGGCCAGGCTGCGCCTGACGCCGTTCGAGACCGGCGCGGCCAACACGGTGATCGCGCTGGCCGCGCGCATCGCCACGCTGGCGGTCGCGCCCGGCCGACGCGCGGCCTGAGGCGCGGGCGGCATGAAACGACGTCAACTGAGCAAGGCGCAATTGCTGCCGCTGCCGGCCGACTACCAGCGGCGGATGCAGTTGCGCCACCATCTCGCGCTGGCTTCGCTGCGCGCGGCCCGGGCGAGCCCGGAGCAATTGGCGCTGCTGCTCAGCACGATCCAGCTCGCCTACCTGCTGCGCGCGCCGTCGCAGGCAGGCACCGCCGGCGAGGCCGACCAGGCGTTGTTCTCGCGTGCCGAGCGCACGCTCGAGCAGTGTTATGCGCGCCTCAGCGAAGGCGCGCCGGTATTGCTGCACGAGCACGAGCGCGGCGACCTGGAGCGCATCGTGACCGACTACGACGCGCGCCTGGTCGCGCTGCCCGCGCATCGCTACGCCGATGCCCAGGCGGAGCTGCACCACCACGTCTTCACCGGGCGCTCGCCGATTCCGGCGCAGCGGTCGCAGGCCGCCTGAGGTGCCCCGGTTTCTGCAATCGCATTGAAAAAAACGCATCGTCCGGCCCGCTCGCGGGCGCGGCCGGCCCTGCACCGCTTTCCGATTCGAGGTTCGTCCATGTATGAAAAAACGCCGATGTCCGGCCCGCGGCCGGACGCCCCGCGCCGCGTCGACGGCATCGTGTTCCATCTCGCCCTGAACGGCAGCTGGATCGAGACCATCGGCACGCCCTTCGAGTGTCGCGGCCGGACCTGGGCCGTGCATCGCTCGCCGCTGTTCGCGCCGGACAGCCATCCGCGCTACACCGTCTCGGACGTCGAGACCGGGCGCGGCCTGCGGCGCATCCTCGAGCCGAGCATCGAGGCGGCCCGCGCGGTGGCCACCGCGGTGATCGAGGCGATGCCGCTGCCGGTCTGGACCAAGATGGTCCGGCTGCCGCAGGTCGCCGCGGTGATGGCCGCCGCCTGAGCTTCGCGGCCCGCCGTGCCCGGCACTCGGCGGTGCCCGCGCCTCCGGTCGCGTCACGGCTGCGAATGCGTGCGCGGGCGGCGTGATACGGCCCCCCCGCGCGTCGCCATGCACGCGCTCCGCGCATCCACTGTTTCTTTTCTCCTCGCCCACTTGAGCGGGCCCGGCATTTGCTCCGTTTCATCATGACTTGTCGTGACGATATGCGGGGCGCCGTCGGTCGCTCACGTTAGAATCGCGAAACCCGAGTCGCCCGTCGCGGGCGGCATCGCGCCCGGTCCGCCGGGATCGGCCACCGACATCTGAACGACTGAACATGACCCAGGAAGACTCCGCGCCCCAACATCCAGCGCCCGACCCGAAGCCGAGCTTGCCGTCCGAAACGCGGCCGCCCGACAATGTGGAGACGGGGGTGCCGGGTCTAGACGAGATCCTCGGCGGAGGCTTTGTCCGCGGCGGCCTCTATCTGATCGAGGGCATGGCCGGCGCGGGCAAGACCATCCTGTCGAGCCAGATCGGCTTTCACCGCGTGCGCCAGGGCGAGCGCGTGCTCTACATGACGCTGATCGCCGAATCGCACGACAAGCTGCTGGGCCATCTGCGCGGGCTCGAATTCTTCGACCCGTCCGCCGTGGCGCAGCAGATGATGTTCGAGTCCGGCTACCACGAGCTGATGAAGGACGGCCTGGACGGCTTCCTGAAGCTGATCGCCGCGAGCCTGGCGAACTACCGCCCGGGCCTGCTGATCATCGACGGCTTCCGCAGCGCGCGCGAGTTCAGCGAGACCGAGCTCTCGCTGTCGAAATTCATCCACGAACTCAACGCGCTGGTGGCGGCGATGGGCTGCACCACGCTGCTGCTCGCGCCGCTGTCGGGCAACGAGCCGCATCCCGAGCACACCCTGGTGGACGGCCTGATCGAGCTGAACCGCTACAGCGACGGCATGCGCCGCGCGCGCGAGATCGAGGTCCACAAGATGCGCGCGCGCAACCATCTGCTCGGCAAGCATTTCTTCCGCATCACCACCAGCGGCCACGCCATGTACCCGCGCCTGGAGGCGCGCTACGCCAACCTCGAGGACGAGCGCGACCTGCGCCAGCGGCTCGACACCGGCCTGCCGCACCTCGATCACCTGATCGGCGGCGGCTTCGTGCGCGGCTCGACCACCACCGTGATCGGGCCGGCCGGGGTCGGCAAGACCCTGCTCGCGCTGCAGTTCCTGCAGGCCGGCATCGCGCGCGGCGAGAAGGTGGTCTACCTGGGCTTCTACGAGTCGCCGCAGCGCCTGATCGGCAAGGCCGAGGCGGTCGGCATCCTGCTGCGCGAGGGCTTCGCCGACGGCCGTCTCACCATGCAGTGGCAGCCGGCCGTCGAGCTCGAGGTGGACGAGCTGGCCACCACCACGCTCGCGCTGATCCGCCGGCTCGGCGCCTCGCGGCTGGTGATCGACGGCATGGAGGGCTTCCGCGACTCGGCGCTGCGGCCCGCGCGTTTCGGGCTGTTCCTCAATGCCTTCACGCATGCGCTGCGCGACTCGGGCATCACCACCATGCTGACCGAGGAACTGCCGCTCTACGCGGATCCCTCGCACGGCAAGGGCATGCGCCTGTCGGCGCTGACCGAGAACCTGATCCTGCTGCGCTACGTGGAAGCCGATGGCCGCCTGCGTCGCATGGTGTCGGTGGTCAAGCAGCGCGAGAGCGCGCACGACACCTCGCTGCGCGAACTGATCATCAAGTCCGACGGGCTCGACGTCACGCCGAATGCGATCGGCGCGTCGGGGCTGCTGTCGGCGCAGGGGCTGACGACCATGCTGCATCGGCCGATGACGGACGGCTAGTCGCTGATGAAGACCATCCTGATCGTGGACGACGAGTTCGACATGCTGACCGTCTGGCGTCTGCTGCTGGAGCAGTGCGGCTATGCGGTGATCACGGCGTCGAACGGCGCGATCGCGCTCGACCGCGTGAGGGAAACCATGCCGGACCTGATCGTGACCGACTACATGATGCCGGTGATGACGGGCGCCGAGCTGTGCGCCGCGCTGGCGCGCGAGCCCGACTGGCGCCGGATCCCGGTGATCCTCTGCAGCGCGGCGGTCGAGATCCCGGTGCCGTCGGGCGAGCAGGTCGAGACCGCGCGCAAGCCGCTGTCCTTCGATACGCTGCACGGCATGATCCGGCGCCGGCTCGGCGAAGTGCCCGGCTGAGAGCGGCGGGTAGTGCATCAAAATGCGTGCGCCGATGCCGCTGTCATGCGATAGTCGCGGAACTGCTGGCGGTGCCGACTCGATCCGGCGCCGCTCCGGCACGATCCGCCGCCTTCCTGCCGCGCGCGGCGGAGCCAACCGAGGAACCCATTCCGATGCTGGACGAGATTCGACCGGCCGATGCCCACGAGGCGTCGCCGTCCACCTCCATGGCCGAGCGCGCGGCAGCGCCCGCCATGCAGGCAACGCCGCCGGTGCTGGCGCGGCTGCGCGAGGCCACCGGCGAGCAGCATGAGCTGCTGCACGGCCTGATGCCGCTCGCGGCGCCGTCCCCAACGCTTTCCGATTACCTTTCCCACCTGCTGGTGCTGCGTGCCTGGCTGGCGCCGCTCGAGCCCTGGCTGGCCGCACGCGGCGACGGCCTCGCCGCGCACGCGGCGGCCGTGCCGCCGGTCGACCGGCGCGCGCTGATCGACGCCGACCTGGCCGCCGCGCCGCGCGATGCCGTGCCGGCCGGGCCCGCGCCGCTCGCGCCGTGGTGGCCCGCCGATGCCGATCGCGCCTATCGCTGGGGCGCGAGCTACGTGATCGAGGGCTCGCAGATGGGCGGCGCGGTGCTGTACCAGCAGCTGCACGAGCGTCTCGCGCCGCATCCGCTCGGTTTCCTGGCGAGCGGCCGCAACGGCCTGTCGGCGCGCTGGAAGGCCATCGTGCGCTGCCTGGCGGCCGAGGTCATCGGGCCGGACGAGATCGACGCCGCCTGTCGCGGCGCCGTCGACGCGTTCGACCGTTTGGTCGCGCTGGCCCGTGCCTGCCGCGAGCCCGGCGGCGCGGGCGGCGCCGATCGATCGGCCGCCGCCGGCCGGGCCGGCTGAGGCGTGCGGCCCGACATGGACGAGTTCCACCTCGACCCCTCCGCGTCGCGTGCAGGCTCGCCCGTCGTGCGCGCGAGCGATGCCGTCTCCGAGGCGACGCGCGCGGCGGCCGCTGTCTTCGACTGCCTGCCCGACGCCTACCTGATCGTCAACGCGCGGCACGAGGTGCTGCTGGCCAACCGCCGCTACCTGGAGCTGCTCGACGTGCCGCTCGAGGCGGTGCTCGGCATCCGCGTGCAGGACATCAACCAGTTCGGTGCCCAGGCCCAGCGCGCCGCGCGCCGCGAATGGCTGGACGAGGCGCTGCGCGGGCCGCTGCGCCGCGAGTCGGCCTGGTCGCCGGTGTTCCGCTACGAGATGCCGGTGGCGCACGACGACGGCGCGCTCGCGCCGATGCCGCGCTACTGGCGCATCAAGACCACCCCGCTCGATTCGGCCGACCCGACGCTGGCCGGCGCGATCGCGATCCTGGTCAGCGAGGCCACCGACCACGTGGCCGAATACGAACGCGACCAGCGCGAGCGCGCCAAGCTGCGTTCGCAGGCGCAATTGCGCCAGGTGGTGGCCGACGAGGCGCGCGCCCAGTTGCGCGAGCAGCAGGAGCAGTTCGAGATCGCGATGGCCTTCTCGCAGGTCGGCGCCTGGCAGCTCGATCCGCACAGCGGCCGCATCGACTGCACCGACCAGTGCCGCACCAATCTCGGCCTGGCGGTCGACGAGGCGCTCACGCGCGAGCTTTGGTTCGGCGAGATCGTCCATCCCGGCGATCGCGCGCGGCTGCGCGAGGCGATGGAGCAGGCGCTGGACGCGCGCGGCCAGTTCGAGGTCGATTTCCGGGTCGGCTGGCAGGACGGCACGGCACGCTGGATCCTGGTGCGCGGGGTGGGCCGCTACCACGCCAGCGGCGCGCTCAGCAGCGTGCTCGGCTTCACGCTCGACATCACCGCGCGCAAGCAGTCCGAGCTCGAGACACAGGCGACCGCCGCCGCCGAGAAGCGCGCGCGCGAGGAAAGCGAGCGCCTGGCCACCGCGATGGATCACTTCATCGCCACCGTCAGCCACGAGCTGCGCTCGCCGCTCAACGCGATCCTGAGCTGGTGCGAGCTGATGCGCCGCTCGCCCGAGCCGGCGCTGGTCACGCGCGCCGGCGAGGTGATCAACCGCAACGGGCGCCAGCTCGCGCACATGGTGGACGACCTGCTCGACAGCGGCGCGATCGTCACCGGCAAGCTCTCGGTGCTGCCCCGGCCGGTCGACCTGGGCGCGCTGGCCGGCATCGTGATCGAGGACATGCGGGTGATCGCCGAGGCCAAGGGCCTGGCGCTGATCGCCGAGCGCCTGCGCCCGGCGCCGGTGATGGCCGACGAGCACCGCATCAAGCAGATCGTCTGGAACCTGTTGTCGAACGCGGTGAAGTTCACGCCGCAGGGCAGCATCGAGGTATCGATCGAGACGGCCGGCGAGCAGGTCGAGCTGGTGGTGAGCGATACCGGGCGCGGCATCGATCCGAGCATGCTGGAGCGCGTGTTCGAGCGCTTCCAGCAATCGGCCGCCGACGGCGAGGGACGCGTGGCGGGGCTCGGCCTGGGGCTGTGGCTGGCGAGGAACCTGTTGGAGCGGCAGGGCGGCGAGATCGTCGCGGAGAGCGAGGGCCCGGGCCGCGGCGCGACCTTCCGGGTGCGCCTGCCCGTCTATCGCTGAGGGCGGGGCAAGGGCAAGAGGGCGGGGGGGCGGGGCGCCGGCGGCGTGTCCGCCATGGCTCGGTACCCCGTGCTCAGCGCTGGTAGGGCGGCGGTTCGTTCAGCACCGCCCAGAACATGCCGAGATCGTTGATCGCGGCCATGAAATCGTCGAACGCGACCGGCTTCACGACATAGGCGTTGACGCCCAGGTCGTAGCTGCGCAGCAGGTCCTTCTCCTCGCGCGAGGAGGTCAGCATCACCACCGGGATATGGCGCAGGCTCTCGTCGGCGCGCACGCTCTTGAGCACCTCGTGGCCGTCGATCTTCGGCAGCTTCTTGTCAAGCAGGATCACCGCCGGATTCTGGTCCACGCGCTCCGCCCACTTGCCTTGGCGGCGCAGGAAGTCGAGTGCCTCCTCGCCGTCCCGCACCGACACCACCGGATTCGCCAGTCGCGTCTTCTCGAGCGCGATCAAGGTCAGTTCGATGTCGTCAGGATTGTCTTCCACCAGAAGGATCGGTCTTAACACACTCGCTCCATTGCTTGAATTGCCGGTTCTTTCGTCGTCGACGGGTGCCGCATGAATGCGGCGGCTCATTTGGCCTGCTTGGGCACCGAGCGCGAACCGCGCCCCGGCGCCAGCGCCTCCAGCCGGGCCGCCGCGCTGTTCGAGCTTTCCTCGAGTTCCACCGCCGCCCCGGCGAACACGCGCGGCAGCGTAAACCAGATCGTCGCGCCGCGGTCGAGCTCGCCTTCGGCCCAGACTTTTCCGCCGTGCCGCTCGACGATCCGTTTCACTGAAGCAAGACCGATGCCTGTGCCGTCGAATTCCTCGACGTGATGGAGCCGCTGGAACACGCCGAACAATTTGTCGACGTAGCGCATGTCGAAGCCCACGCCGTCGTCGCGCACGAAGAACACGTCCTGGCCGGCCAGCTCGCGCTCGCCGTCGCGGCGTCCGATCTCGATGTGCGCCACGGGCCGGGAGGCGGAGAATTTTACAGCGTTCTCTACCAAGTTACGCAGTACCAGGTGGATCAGGACCGGGTCGGCCATCACCGCGCCGAGTTCGCCGACCTGCCATTCGATGCGGCGCTCGCCGAGTTCCTTGCTCTCGTCGGCGATCAGTGCCTGGACCATCGCGTTCAGCTCGATCTTCTGCGGGCGCAGCGCCGAGCGGCCCATGCGCGAGAAGGCCAGCAGGTCGTCCACCAGCTTGCCGCCCAGGCGTGCGGAATTGACGATGCGCTCGACGAAGTGGCGGCCGCGCTCAGACAGGTTAGGCATCTCCATCTCGCGCAGCAGGTCGGCGAAGCCGACGATATGGCGCAGCGGCGCGCGCAGGTCGTGCGAGACCGTGTAGGAGAAGCCCTCCAGCTCCTGGTTGGCGCGGCCCAGCTCGAGCGCCAGCTCGGCCAGCTCCTCGGCGCGGCGCAGCACGATGCCGAGCAAGGCGGTGCGGAACTCCAGCGCGATCTCGCGTTCGGCCGGCCGCCACGGCGGCGAGTAGCCGCGCACGATATCGGTCCAGACCTCGAAGCTCTTGCGCGGCGAGAGCGAGTCCGCCAGCGGCGCCAGCTTCTCGCGCGGGTCGCCGGCCCACTTGATGGTCTTCACCATCTCGGGCCGGAACCAGACGATGTAGTTGCGGAACAGCCGCGAGATCGATACCGCCAGCGCGCCCGAGTAATCGGGACTGGCCTCCAGCACCGGCACGTCGCGCGCCAGGTTGTCGGTCCAGAACACCTCCTCGATCTGCGTGTCGAGCCACTTCACCAACTGGCCCACCTGCGCCTCGGGCGGCGTGACGCCGGCCAGCACCACGCGGCCCTCGAACACGATCGCCACGCCCGAGGCGTGGGTCAGGCGCAGCAGGTCGACCGGATCGGCCGCCAGCGCGTCGACGAAGCTCTCGGTGTCGGCCATCGAGGCCAGCAGCCGTGCCAGCAGTTGGCGCAGGTGCAGGCGCTGCTCCGCGTCGGCGTGATCCTCCTTGGCCTCGATCTGCAGCGACAGCACCTGGGCGATGTGCTCGCAGGCGGTGCGCACCTCGAAGGGCGGCACGCGCGCGGCGTCGTGGTGGCAGGAGATCAGCCCCCAGAGCTTGCCCCTCACCATGATCGACATCGACATCGAGGCCAGCGTGCCCATGTTCTTCATGTACTGCACGTGCACCGGCGAGATGCTGCGCAGCGAGGCGTAGGTCAGGTCGGTGGGGCGCTGGGTGGCGGGATGGCGCGGCGGCACCAGCCGCACCGGCCGGTAGTTGGCGTCGGCGATCAGGCGGATCCGGTTGCGCATGTAGAGCGCGCGGGCCTGGGCGGGAATGTCGGAAGCCGGGAAGTGCTGGTCCGCGTAGGAGGCGTAGCCGGGATCGATGCGCTCGGCGATCACGTGGCCGTTGCCGTCGTCGTCGAAGTTGTAGACCAGGGTGCGGCCGAAGCCGGTGATCCGGTGCACCTCGTCGGCGGCCAGCTCGGCCAGGTCGGCGGTGGTCTGCACTTCCTGCAGGCGGTTGATGAAGGTGCGCACCAGCGGGTACATCGACGAGAACACGTCGATGGTGCCGCGTGCCGGCTCGAATTCGACGATCGAGATGTCGTCGTGGCGGTGCACCACGATCGCGAACGGCGACTTGCGCGGCGCGTCGCGGCGCGGATCGTCCATCGAGCCCAGGTAGAGCGGCAGGCCGTTGGTGTCGTGCTCGCGCAGCGCGGCGACGATGGTGGCGGCCCAGCTCTCGCCGACGAAGCGCGCCAGCGGCAGGCCGGGCAGCGCCTCGGGCGCGCCGCCGACCAGCTCGACGGCGTTTTCGCTGGCCTGCAGGACCGTGCCTTCGGCGTCGATCGACAGCAGGAATCCGTGCGGCTGGATGCCGCCGGGGATATGGATGGGTTCTCGCGCGCAATCGGCGCCGTTCGTGTCTGAAACGGTGGGGATCGGGGCTGCCATGAGCACTCCAGGCTGGGGTGCGGGCATTTTCGCACAGCGGCGCGGGGCGCCGGCATGGGCGGCGGGCGTCGGTTCGCCTCGCGAAGCCGCGCGGCGGGGCGCCAGGGCAGGGCGGCGGGCGGCGCGGGATCGAGGCCTGGGCCGTCGGGAAGCCGCCGCGGGTACCGGCCGGCGCGCTCGGAAGGGCGGCAAGGCGCGAGGAAGGGGGACAGCGGGCAAGTCGGCGCGTCGAGGAGGAGGCGGCCCGAGCATCGCTCATGCTGCGTCGCAAAATGCGTTCCCGGAGCGCGTCATCGGCAAGCCCGACATGGCCGTCAGGCGTTCGGCGCGGGACCGGATTGCTGCGGCGCAACTTCATGTGCCGCTGGTCGCGGCGCGGCGATCTTCCGTCTGGACCGGAATTACAGGACAGACAACGGCATGACGGATCGTTTTAATAGGTCCCGTGAAAGCGGTATTCGGTCGAGTCGATTGTGAATCCAGGCGGCTGTCCGACACCGATCCAGGGCTAATAAAACGACGACGCCGGTCAGTCCCGCCGCGCCGTCCTATGAAGACGAGGTTGAGATGACTGCCGATACGACACCGATGCTCGACGACACGCTGTGGTCCATGATCCAGCCCCTGCTGCCGCCGGCCAAGCCGCGCCGCACGCGCTATCCGGGCCGCAAGCCGCTGGACGACCGTTCCGTGATGGCGGGGATCCTGTTCGTGCTCGAATCGGGCATCCCCTGGGGGCAGCTGCCGCAGGAGCTCGGCTATGGCTCGGGCATGAGCTGCTGGCGCCGCCTGCGCGACTGGCAGCAGGCGGGCGCCTGGGAGCAGATTCACGCGGTGCTGATGAAGCAGCTGCACATGGCCGAGCGGATCGACTGGTCGCGCGTGTTCATCGAATCGCCGTCGAGCCGCTCGAACCGCGCCGAGACGCCGGCCGCGCAGATCATGCTCGACGCGCCGGCGCCACGCGCGCCGCAGGCGCTGGGCCCGCTGCCGTCGCCCTTGCCCTCGCCGCTGTCGCTGGTCCAGCCGGTGCAGCACCTGGCGCACGTCACGCATGCGCAGCACGCCTCGCAGCCGGCGCAGGCCTTGGCCCTGTCCTTGTCCCGGCACGATGTCAGCGAAGTGAGCTGAGCGGCCCTCGCCGCGCCTCGTCTCCACCCCGGGGCGCGGCGGCCGGTTCGCCGCGCCTGTCTCCCGACTGTCCCCCCGACTGCCTTTCGATCGCCCCGGCGGCCCGCCGGGCGCCACCGCCGTCCCGCCCGGCAAGAGCCCGCGCGCGAGACGCCGAAACTCGCTATAGTTCGTCGCCCGCCTGCCGGCAGCGGAATCGTTCCGCATCCGGCCGAGCGGGGGCTTTCCAGCGACCGCGCGCTCCCTGCCCGGAGCGCCGCCGCCAAGACGATCGAGGTTCCCCCAGTGAGCGATATTGCGTTCCAATGCACGTCGTGCGGCAACTGCTGCCACGATCTGCGCCTGCCCGTCACGCCCGCCGAGGCGCTGGGCTGGCTCGAGCGCGGCGGCCGCGTCGACGTGCTCTGCGAGGCCGTGCCCTGGCCGACCGAACCCGAGCCCGGCAACGCCTTCGCCGACTACAAGCGGCGCCGCAGCTTCGCCGCCGACAGCGGCTCGCTGCCGATTCGCGTCGACGTGACGCTGGCGGCCTCGTTCAGCGGCCCCTGCCCGAACCTGCTCGAGGACATGCGCTGCGGCGCCTACGAGATCCGGCCGATGGTGTGCCGCGTCTACCCGGCCGAGATCAATCCCTTCATCCCGCTCGCCCCCGCCAACAAGGGTTGCCCGCCCGAGGCATGGCAGGCAGCCACGCCGCTGATCGCGGGCGGCGTGATCGTCGATGCCGTCACGCGCGAGGCCGCCGAGCGCAGCCGCGTCGCGCACGAGCAGGCGGTGCCGGCCAAGCAGGCGATCTGCGCGGCGCTCGGCATCGCGCATGCCTCGGTGTCGAACGAGGGTTTCCTGATCGTCGCGCCGGAGCCGGCGCGCTTGCTCGAGGTGCTGCGGGCGCTGCCGTCCGGGCCCGAGGCGGCGGCCCCGCCTGCCGGCTCCTGGACGCTGGTGTCGAATCGCCAGCCGACCGTCGAGGTGCTGGGGCAGGTTGGCGCGATCAGCGAACTCGATCGCGCCGGCACGAGCGGGTATCAATACCTGGGGATGTTCGAGGCGGCCTGAACGGCCGTTCTTTCCAAGCCTTCCGCGTGACGCGAGCCGGCCGGGCGCCGCCCGGGCCGGCGTCGCCGCGCTCGTGCCGGTTCCTGCCGCGCCGCCCGCCGTTTGTTCCTTCCCCTTCCCCTGGTTTCGCCGGTTTGCCGCCCCGGCAGGCCGGTGCTCGTTCGCGCGCCGCCGCGCCTTAGGGTAAACGCAATTTCACGTATGAGAAACGAGTTATACAATGCGTAAAAAATTTCCGAGATAGACCGGGCGACGAAACCTGCCCGGACCGACTGGAGCGCATCCATGACCTTCGACCTGAGCCGACCGGGCGAGACCGGCTACCAGCCCGGCTTCGCGAATCACTTCGCGAGCGAGGCGCTGCCGGGCGCCTTGCCCGCCGCGCAGAACTCGCCGCAGCGCGCGCCTTACGGCCTGTACGCCGAGCAACTGAGCGGCACCGCCTTCACCGCGCCGCGCGCGCACAACCGCCGCTCCTGGCTGTACCGGATCCGCCCGGCCGCCGTGCACCGGCCGTTCGAGCCGCTGCCGCGCCCGCTCGCGCTGGTGGCCGAGTTCGGGGCCGAGTCGGCCGAGGTGCCGCCCACGCCGCCGAACCAGTTGCGCTGGGACCCGCTGCCGATCCCGACCGAGCCGACCGATTTCGTCGACGGCTGGGTGACCATGGCCGGCAACGGCTCGGCCGCCGCGATGAACGGCTGCGCGATCCATCTCTACGCGGCCAATCGCTCGATGCGCGAGCGCTTCTTCTACAGCGCCGACGGCGAGCTGCTGATCGTGCCGCAGCAGGGGCGCCTGTTCATCGCCACCGAACTGGGCCGCCTCGACGTCGAGCCGCAGCAGATCGCGGTGATCCCGCGCGGCGTGCGCTTCACGGTGGCGCTGCCCGATGGCGAGGCACGCGGTTACGTCTGCGAGAACTTCGGCCAGGCGCTGCAACTGCCCGACCTCGGCCCGATCGGCTCGAACGGCCTGGCCAACCCGCGCGACTTCGAGACGCCGCACGCGGCCTACGAGGATCGCGAGGGCGATTTCGAGCTGGTCGCCAAGCTCAACGGCCGGCTCTGGCGCGCCGCGATCGGCCACTCGCCGCTCGACGTGGTGGCCTGGCACGGCAACTACGCGCCGTATCGCTACGACCTGCGCCGCTTCAACACCATCGGCTCGATCAGCTACGACCATCCCGATCCCTCGATCTTCCTGGTGCTGCAGGCGCCCAGCGACACGCCGGGCGTCGACACGCTCGACTTCGTGATCTTCCCGCCGCGCTGGCTGGCGGCCGAGTCGACCTTCCGGCCGCCCTGGTTCCACCGCAACGTGGCCAGCGAATTCATGGGCCTGATCCATGGCGCCTACGACGCCAAGGCCGAGGGCTTCGTGCCGGGCGGCGCGAGCCTGCACAACTGCATGTCCGGGCACGGGCCCGACGCGGGCACCTTCGAGAAGGCCTCGGCGGCCGATACCTCGCGCCCGCACAAGGTCGGCGACACCATGGCCTTCATGTTCGAGACGCGCACCCTGATCCGGCCGACGCGCTTCGCGCTGGAGACCTCGCAACTGCAGGCCGACTACTACCGCTGCTGGCAGGACCTCGCCAGGCACTTCAACCCGGAGCAACGATGACCGTCACCGACCTCGACGCCACGCTGGCCGCCTCGCTGCGCAGCTGGCTCGATTCGGCCAATCAGGCCGATTGCGATTTCCCGATCCAGAACCTGCCGTTCGGCATCTTCAGCGACGCGCGAGCGCCGCGCGCCGGCGTGGCGCTCGGCGACGCGATCGTCGACCTCGCCGCGCTGGCCGAGGCGGGCCTGCTCGCGGTGCCGGGCGCCGATGCGCGCGCGGTGTTCGAGGCGAGCACCCTGAACGGCTTCATCGCGCTGGGCCGGGACGCCTGGCGCGCGGTGCGCGTGCAGTTGAGCGCGCTGTTCGCGCAGGGCAACGCGCGCTTGCGCGACGACGCGGCGCTGCGCGAGCGCGTGCTGGTGCCGCAAGCCGGCGCGACGCTGCACCTGCCGGTCGAGATTCCCGGCTACACCGATTTCTATTCCTCGAAGGAGCACGCGACCAACGTCGGCTCGATGTTTCGCGATCCGAAGCATGCGCTGCTGCCGAACTGGTCCGAGATGCCGATCGGCTACAACGGCCGGGCGTCGTCGGTGGTGGTCAGCGGCACGCCGGTGCGCCGCCCGCTCGGCCAGTTGAAGCTGCCCGACCAGGAGCGGCCCGTGTTCGGCGCCAGCCGCCGGCTCGACATCGAGCTCGAGACCGGCTTCATCGTCGGCCGCGGCAACGCGCTCGGCGAGCCGATTCCCTGCGAGACGGCCGAGGAGCACATCTTCGGCATGGTGCTGCTCAACGACTGGAGCGCGCGCGACATCCAGCAATGGGAATACGTGCCGCTCGGGCCGTTCAATTCCAAGGGCTTCGCCACCACCATCTCGCCATGGATCGTCACGCTCGATGCGTTGGCGCCGTTTCGCGTCGCGCAGCCGAGGCAGGAGCCGCCGCCGCTGCCCTACCTGCGGCATGCCGGCGAGCATGGCTTCGACATCCGGCTCGAGGTGCGGCTGCAGCCCGAGGGCGCGGCCGAGCCGAGCGTGATCTCGCGCAGCAATTTCCGGCACATGTACTGGAGCATGGCGCAGCAGCTCGCGCATCACACCGTGTCGGGCTGCAATACGCGGGTAGGCGACCTGATGGGCTCGGGCACCATCAGCGCGCCCGACCAGCACGGCTACGGCAGCCTGCTGGAGCTGAGCTGGGGCGGCAAGGCGCCGATCGCGCTGGCGGGCGGCGGCACGCGCGCCTTCATCGAGGACGGCGATACGCTGACGCTCGCCGGGCATTGCCAGGGCGACGGTTATCGCGTGGGTTTCGGCACCTGCACGGGCACCATCCTGCCGGCGGCCGCGCACGACTTCGGCGGGGAGTGAGGCCATGTCCGCGCTCGCGCTTCATGGTTATTTCCGCAGCTCGGCCTCGTATCGCGTGCGGATCGCGCTGAACCTGAAGGGGCTCGACTACACGCAACTGCCTGTGCACCTGCTGCGCGGCGGCGGCGAGCAACTGGGCGAGGCCTATCGCCGGATCCATCCCGACGGGCTGGTGCCGGCGCTGGTGGATGGCGACGCGCCGCCGCTGCTGCAGTCGCTGGCGATCGTCGAGTATCTCGACGAGTGTTATCCCGAGCCGCCGTTGTTGCCGGCCGCGGCGGCCGATCGTGCCTATGTGCGCTCGGTGGCGCAGCAGATCGCCTGCGAGATCCATCCGCTCAACAACCTGCGCGTGCTCGGCTATTTGAAATCGACGCTCGGCGTGAGCGACGAGCAGAAGAGCGCCTGGTACGCCCACTGGATCGGCAATGGCTTCGCCACGCTCGAACGGCGCCTGGCGGCCGAGCCGCGCGTGGGGCGCTTCGTGTGCGGCGACACGCCTGGCCTGGCGGATCTGTGCCTGGTGCCGCAGGTCTGGAATGCCAGGCGTTTCGCGATCGCGCTCGACGACTACCCGACCCTGGTCGGGCTTGACGAGCGTGCCGCCGCGCTGCCGGCCTTCGCGCGCGCGGAGCCTTCGCGGCAGCCCGATGCGGAACCGCCGCCGTCGAGGTAGAACGGGGCGGTGACGGGCCGTTGTCGAGGGACGCGGCCGACGCGGCCCGGCGCGCGTCAGCCCGCCTCGTCACCCGAATCGGCTGGATCGGCTGAATTGCCCGCGTTGCCTGGGGCGTCATCCCGGCTGCCGCGGCCCATGCGGCGCGCCATGGCCGGGCTCACCGCATGTACCGGATCGAAGCCGAAGAAGGCCAGCAACTGCCGGGCCACCTCGTCGCGATCGTTGTCGGCGCAGATCATGTGGTAGCTGTCCTCCAGCACCACGCTGCGCGCATCGGGCAGCGTGTCCTGCAGGAAGGCCTGCGAGCGCAGGCTGGTCAGCTCGTCCTCGCGCGCGTGCACCACCAGGGTCGGGCAGCGCGTCTCGGGCGCGGCCGCCTGCACCCAGGCGCGCATGCGATCGACCTGCCCGACGCAGGACAGCGGCACCCAGGGATAGTGGAAATTGTCCTGGCGCTCGAATTTCTTCTTCACGATCGCGCGCACCAGCGGGTTCTTGATGCCGAACGGTTCGCCTTCCTCCACGCGCATGCGCCGGGCCAGTTGCGGCAGGCGATAGATCAGGTGGCGCAGCGGGCGATACCAGGGCGTCGACCAGCCGTCGATGAACACCGGCGCGGCCAGCAGCGCGAGCCGCCCGCGCGCGTGCCCGACGCGATGGCAGAGCAGCAGGGCGACCAGCGCGCCCATGCACATGCCGGCCACGTGCAGCGTGTCGTATTCCCCCTCGAGCTGCCGATACTGCTCGACCACCGCGTCGAGCCAGGCCTCCGCGCGCACCTCGGCGAGATTCTCGGGGCGCGTGCCGTGGCCGGGCAGGGTGATCATGTGCGCGTCGCCGCCGGCGCGCCGGATCGCCTTGTGCATCGAGCCGAGATCGTGACGCGTGCCGCCCAGCCCGTGGATCAGCAGAACGCCGGTGCGATCGTTCATGATGGCCGCGCCTAGTTCGAGCGATCCCCGAGCAGCCAGACGCCGGCGAACACCGCCACCTCGGCGCTGGCATCGCGCAGCGCGCTGCCGTGATCGACGATCGCCAGCGTGCCGCCGTCGGGCTGGATCACGCGCAGCCGCAAGGGCGCGCGCGTGTCCTGCGCCTGCTCGGCGGACCAGCTCTCTCGCAGGGCCGCGCGATCGTCGGGATGCAGGCGCTCGAGCAGCAGCGGCAGGCTCGCCACCTGCCGGGCGGCGATGCCCGCGCCGAATACGCGGCCGAGCTCGCCGGTCCATTCGAGCTGCCCCGATTGCGGGTCGAGCACGTAGGCGAGCTGGCCGGCGCCGGCCAGCGCCAGCGCCACGTTGTTCTGCTGGCGCGCGGCCTGTTCGTGCACGCGCTCGCGGTTGGTCTTCAGCGTGCTGACGGTGAGCACCAGCAGCGAGGCGATCGCCAGATAGAACTGCACTTCCAGCAGCGAGCGGCCGTGATGGTCGTCGAGCCAGGCGAACGGCCCGTCGTCCTGCGCGGTCAGGCCGATCGCGATCAGCGCCAGGACCAGCATCGACACCGAGCCGCTGCGCCCGCCCAGCAGGATGGTCACGACCACGGTCAGGAACAGCGGGATGTAGGTCAGCGAGAACAGGATGCCGATGTCCTCGATGCGCGCCGCCGATTCGCTGAAGACCAGCGCCGCGCTCACCACCATCAGCACGAAGCAGGCGATGCCGAGCCAGAGATCGAAGCGTTCGTGGTCGCCCGAGCGATGGGCGCGAAAGCGCGACCACGAAGCCAGCACCGGCGTGACCAGCAGCACCCCGACGAAGCTCGAGGCCGCGCCGATCGCCACCGCGCCCAGCGTGGCGTGGCCGCCGCGCAGGCTCAGCCAGGCCGCGTCGCCGAGCGCCGCGACCACCCCGGCCAGCAGCCCCGCGAAGATCACCGAGCGCAGGAAATACAGGCCCTCGAGCGCGAAACCGGTGCGCTGGATCAGCCACACGGCCAGGGCGGCCGCGCCGACGTCGTCGACGGCATACAGCAGGGCGTCGAGCCAGCGGCCCAGCTCGAAGCCGCCCAGCAGCCATTGCGCCAGCAGGAACAGGCCGCCGAGCAGGGGCCAGTCGCGCACCGGGCGCAGCATGAAGGCGCCGACCGTCACGCCGGTCGGCAGCCAGATGTAGTCGATCGAGTCGTCGACGGCCCCGAGCCGATACGACAGGTAGCCGCTCAGCACATACAGCGCCACCCACCACCAGGCGGACGCGAATTCGGGTCTTGCGCGTGTCGTCGCCATCGAGCACTCCTTGCGGCCGGGCGTGGCCGGCCTGTCTGTTCAGCCCGCGATTGTACGCGTCCCGAACGCGCGTGGCGTGGCGACTCATGACGAAACGTCATCGAT
Organism: Burkholderia sp. SJZ089; assembly: GCF_007828315.1. Taxonomy (NCBI): domain Bacteria; kingdom Pseudomonadati; phylum Pseudomonadota; class Betaproteobacteria; order Burkholderiales; family Burkholderiaceae; genus Burkholderia; species Burkholderia sp. SJZ089. The sequence continues at coordinate 88,843 of NZ_VIUM01000008.1, forward strand.
GTCCTGACCTTCCGGCCATTCGTCGCCGCGCCCGCGCGGCTTACGCTGCGAGCAGTCGCATCGAGCTCGCGCCGCGCCACCCGGGCGAGCCGGCTCGATCGCGGTGGCGAACCCAATATTCAGTGATCCGGAGGACAGCACGATGTATGCAGTGACAGGTATTACCGGCAAGGTCGGGGGAGAAGTCGCGCGAACGCTGCTGGCCGCGGGCCTGCCGGTGCGCGCGGTGGTGCGCGACGCGGCCCGCGGCGCGCCCTGGGCCGCGCTCGGCTGCGAGGTGGCGGTGGCCGAGATCGGCGACGCCCAGGCGCTGGCCCGGGCCTTCGCCGGCACCGCGGGCGTGTTCTTCATGACGCCGCCGAACTACGACCCGGCGCCGGGCTTTCCCGAGACGGTGGAGAACTGCGAATCGATCCGCCATGCGATCGAGACGGCGCGGCCGGGCCGCGTGGTGTTCCTGTCGACGGTCGGCGCGCAGGTGGCCGAGCCCAACCTGCTGAACAACTCGCGGATGACCGAGACCATGCTGCGCACGCTCGACGTGCCGGTCGGCCTGCTGCGCGCCGCCTGGTTCATGGAGAACGCGGCCTGGGACGTCGAGGCCGCGCGGACCGGCACGGTCCCGTCCTTCCTGCAGCCGCTCGATCATCCGATCCCGATGGTCGCCACGGTGGACATCGGCCGCACCGCCGCGGCCATGCTGCGCGAGGACTGGACCGGCACGCGCGTGGTCGAGCTGGAGGGCCCGCGCCGCTACAGCGCGAACGACATCGGCGCGGCCTTCGCGGCGGCGCTCGGCCATCCGGTGACGATGGCGCCGGTGCCGCGCGATACCTGGGAGGCGCTGTTCCGCTCGCAGGGCATGCAGTATCCGATGCCGCGCATCCGCATGATCGACGGCTTCAACGAAGGCTGGATCGATTTCGAGCGCGAGGGCAGCGAGCATCGCGTGGCCTCGACCACGCTGGAAACCGTGTTGAAGGGGCTGGTGGCGCGCTGAGCGGCACGCCGCCCGAGGCCGGGTGTGTCGACGAGGCCCTCGCCGCGCAAGCGGCGAGGGCCTTGCCCTTTGTGCCGGCGTAATGATGCCGGCTTAATGAAACAGGGCCGATCCTGCGATCGGCCCCGCGAGCTTCCGGCGCGAACGGCACGCATGCATCAATGATGCGCGTAGAGCGGTTCGCCGGTCACCGGCGCCCGCGCGCTGCCGGCTTCGCCGCGCGCCGCGGGCTGCGTGCCGATGCCGGCGGCGGCCTGGCCCGCGTTCAGCTTCGCCTCGGCGGCCTGGATCGAATCCGGGTAGTGGACGTCGTTGCGCGCGGGCCGGTAGCCGATGCTTTCGAGCCGGACCAGTTCCTCGCGCAGCTGGGCGCGCGTGACGGCGGAGTGCGCCTGCGCGGCGAGCGGCGCGGCGAGGCTGGCCGCGAGCAGCAGGATGGACCAACGAGATGGCATGATGAGACTCCCATGATGGTCAGGACAAGAAAGCTTGTCGCTCGACAGGAAGGATTGTCTCCAGGCCGGCCCGGTGGAAACAGGCACGCCGTCTCATCGCATCGATGCGGCGACGGCATCAATGCGAGCCCCGCATCGATGCGATGCCGCGCGCGGGATTGCTCGGCGCGGGCGGCCTCGCCACAATCGGCATCACATGCGGTTCGACATGGCCGCCGCGCCGCTCACCGGTGAATTCAAGCCGGGCTTCGGCGCGGGCACCGGCACGACACGACACGACACGACAACGCGCCGGCTCCGGCATTTCCTGACATTCAATTAAGCGGTGGGCACATGGCAAGGATCTTCATCACCGGATCGACCGACGGGCTCGGGCTGATGGCCGGGCAACTGCTGGCGCAGGACGGCCATCGCGTGGTGCTGCATGCGCGCAACGCCGAACGTGCCGACCAGGCGCGTCGCCGCCTGCCGGGCGCCGAGGCGATCGTCAGCGGCGACCTCTCGACGCTCGACGCGATGCGCGAGGTGGCGGAGCAGGCGAACCGGCTGGGACAGTTCGATGCGGTGATCCACAACGTCGGCGTCGGTTATCGCGAGCGACGCATCGAGACCGCGGACGGCCTGCCGCACGTGTTCGCGATCAACGTGCTGGCGCCCTACGTGCTGACCGCCTTGATGCATCGTCCGCGGCGCCTCGTTTATCTGAGCTCGGGCATGCATCGCGGCACCGCGGCGGCGCTCGACGACCTGGCCTGGACGCGGCGGCGCTGGAACGGTGCCGATGCCTATTCGGAAAGCAAGCTCTACGACGTGCTGCTGGCCTTCGCGGTGGCGCGGCGCTGGCCCGGCGTGCTGTCGAACGCGCTGGAGCCGGGCTGGGTGCCCACCCGCATGGGCGGGCCCGGCGCGCCCGACGATCTCGACCAGGCGCATCGCACCCAGGCCTGGCTCGCGGTGGGCGAGGACGAGGGCGCGCGGGTCAGCGCCCGGTATTTCTTCCACATGAAGCCGCGCCAGCCCGATCCGGCCACGCGCGAGGCGGCCTTGCAGGAGCGCCTGCTGGCCGAATGCGAACGCCTGTCGGGGGTGGCCTTGCCGGTGGAATGAGCCGGGGCGGCGGCGTTGCCGTCATCGCGCCCGGTGGTGGTGCCGCGCGCGGATTCCGGGCCCGCGCCTCAAGCCCTCGCACGCGGCTTGCGCAAAGATCTGACGGGCGGCACGAGCGGCGCGGCGCCGCCCGTGCCCGCGTCGGTCAGCGACACCACGAAATCGAGGAAGGCGCGCGTCTTCGCGGGCGGGTGATTGGCGCTCAGGTACAGCGCGTGGAGCGGGAAGCGCTCGTCGGGCCAATCGGGAAACAGCTCCACCAGCCGGCCCTCGGCCAGCAGCGCCTCGGAGCCGAGCGCCATCACCTGGGCCACGCCGTAGCCGGCCGCGCAGGCGCTCAGCATGGTGCCGACATCGTTGACCACCAGCCGGGCCTGCGTTTCGACCACGATGCGTTCGCGCTTGCGATGGAATTCCCAGGGAAACGGCCGGCCGCTCTCGGGATCGCGGAAGTCGATGCAGACGTGCCTGCCGTCGCCGAGCTCCTGCGGCTTGAGCGGGCGGCCGTGGCGCGCCAGGTAGTCGGGCGAGGCGACCGTGAGGATGCGCGTGTCGAGCAGCTTGCGCGCGCGCATCGCCGATTCGCGCGGCACGCCGAAGCGCACCGCGAGATCGAAGCCGTCCGCCACCAGGTCGCCGAGCTGGTCGCGCGTGACCAGCTCGAGCCGCAGTTCGGGATGCTGATTGAGGAAGGCCTCGAGGCGCGGCCCGAGCATCAGCCGCGAGAAGAACGGATCGATGTTCACGCGCAGCCGGCCGCGCACCACGGTGGCGCTGCCCGAGGCGGTGGCGGCCGCTTCCTCCAGCCCGGAGAGCAGCGGCGTGATCTGCCGGTGGAAGCGCCGGCCCTCGTCGGTCAGCGACACGGCGCGCGTGCTGCGATCGAACAGGCGGATCTCGAGGCGCGTTTCGAGCCGCGCGATGGCGCGGCTCACGCCCGGTTGCGACATGTCGAGCCGCTCGGCCGCGGCGGCGAAGCTGCCGGCTTCCACCACGGCCACGAAGATGCTCATGCCGTTCAGTACGCGTTCGTCGAATCCCGGCATTCAGGCTTCCGTGCTCGTTGATGGGGGACTTGCCGATCCTGCGCGACCTGCCGCGATCGGCTGCCGGCGACGATAGCACGGCGATGCGCGTGTCCGCGAGGCGCGTCGGGCGCGCGAAAGGCGGCTTCGGCCGGGCGAGCCGCGCCACGGCTGGCGCGCGGCGACCCATGCGGATCCGTCATCACGGCGATGACGCCCGGGGCATGGCACGGGCCGCGCGGCGCCGGCATCATGCGCGCGGGCTCCGGCGGCGGCGCGCCACGACGGCCCGAAAATTGGTGTTGTCACAATGTTCGGCTAGAATAGCGCCTGTCTTAGGGGAGTAGTCTGCTTCGCCTCCCCGGCGAAGCGCCGACGTCAACATATTTGGCCAGCATGGCCATGGCGTCGGCAGCCGTTGTTGTCCACGGCCTGACGAGACTTATGACGTTTCCCTCCACCCTGGCCGGGCGGGAGGGTTGCGTCATGGTTGCGTCGCCCGGCCCGTGGAGATAATAAAAGTGTCCCTCAATCCCTCCTGCCGTACCCGTCTCGCCATCGCGGAGTTGCCGCGATGATCCTCACCTTCGTTCTCCTGATCGCCGCGGCCGGCATCATCTATTTTTCCTGCGAAACCTTCGTCAACGGCGTGGAATGGCTCGGCCAGAAGCTGAACCTGACACAGACCGCCACCGGCACGATCCTCGCCGCGTTCGGCACGGCCCTGCCCGAGAGCGTGGTCACCCTGGTCGCGGTGGCCTTCGGCACCACCCCGGCGCACAAGGAAATCGGCGTGGGGGCCGCGATCGGCGGCCCGCTGGCGCTGAGCACGGTGGCCTACGCGGTGGTCGGCTTCGCGCTGCTGGCGGTGGCCAGGAAGCTCGGCCGCGCGCGCGAGGTGGATGCCAACACCGCGCAACTGCGCCGTGACCAGCTCTGGTTCCTGGCCATCTTCGTGGCCAAGATCGGCCTCGGCCTGGTGGTGTTCCAGTACAAGCCGCTGCTCGGCATCGCCTTCCTGGCGGCCTACACGCTGTATTGCTGGCGCGAGCTGACGGCCGACGGCGACGGCAGCGAACACGGCGATCTCGAGCCCTTGATGCTGCGTCCGCGCTCCGACAATCCGGCGATGGGCTGGGTGGTCCTGCAGACGGTGGGCGCGCTGGTGGTGATCTTCGCCGCCTCGCACCTGTTCGTCGGCCAGATCGAGGCGGTCGGCCCCTGGCTCGGCCTGAGCCCGCAGCTCACGGCGCTGCTGTTCAGCCCGATCGCCACCGAGCTGCCCGAGATCATGAACGCGGTGATCTGGGTGCGGCAGGGCAAGGAGCGCCTGGCGCTGGCCAACATCAGCGGCGCGATGATGATCCAGGCCACCATCCCGACCGCGTTCGGGTTGTTCTTCACGCCCTGGCATCTCGCCTCGCCGTCGATCCTCGCGGCGGTGATGACGGCCATCGCGATCGTGTTCCTGCAGTTCGTGTTCCGCGCGCGCCGTGTCAGCAGCCGCCTGCTGACCTGCGTCGGCGGGTTCTACGCGGTATTCGCCGGGCTGCTCCTGGTGATCTGAGCCGCGCTGCGGGGCCGGGCTCGCGCACCGAGGGGGAGCGCGAGGCATGGCCCCGCCACGCCGGCTCGCCGGCTCGCGGCGGCGGCGCTCGCCGCCGCGCTTGCCCGGTTTTCCGTTTCCCACCGTTTCCGCCGTTCCCGTCTTTCCGTCGCTCGCTCGACCCGGAGCGCGTCGCCGAGCCGCCGATGCCGCTTCGCGCGGCCCCTCTCGTCCCCGCATTTCCGGGACAGACGGGCGCCGTGCCCCATGCTCCAATCGTCCTGGCGTCGGCCGGCTTCGGCACGGCGCACGCCCCCGGCGCTGCCTGCCCGGCCGCATCCGGCATGCGCACCGGCCGCCGCCGGCCCGTCGCCGCGCGACACTCCTGACAGCGAACGCGATCCCCATGAGCCGCCAGATCCTCCTCCGGAATTCGTCCGGCCGCGCCGCGCCGCGTGCGGGGAACCGCCGATGAGCGGCTTCCTGAGCGGCCTGCGGCTCCATCTCGGGCAGCGCTTCTACCTGCTGCTGGCCGGCGAATCGCTGTCGATGTGCAGCGGCTCGCTGGTCGAGTTCGCGCTGGGCATCTGGATCTATTCGCATAGCGGTTCGGTGGCCGACTTCGCCGGCGCGGTGCTGGCGGTGACCTGGCCGCCGGTGCTGATCCTGCCGCTGGCCGGCGCGCTGGCCGACCGCCTCGACCGCAAGTACCTGATCGTCGGCTCGGACGTGCTGCTCTCGCTGATCCTGGCCCTGCTCGGCTGGCTGCTCTGGAGCGACCGGCTGCAACTGGTCCACCTGTACCTGTTCAACTGCATCGCCTCGATCATCGCGGCGGTGCGCCAGCCCGCCTACCAGGCGGTGGTCGCGGCGATCGTGCCGCCCGACGGCTACGTGCGCGCCTCCGGCCTGACCGGCCTCGGCGCGAGCCTGGCGACCATGTTCGCGCCGCTCGCGGCCGGCCTGCTGATGGGCGCGGTCGGCCTCGACGGGGTGATCGTGGTGTCGTTCGCGGCCTTCGTGCTCGGCGCGCTGCTGGTGTTGCGCTCGCTGCGGCGCACGGCGCGGGGGCCGGCCGCCGAGGCAACGGCGCATGCGGCGGCGCACGCGGGCGGCCCGGCCGCCGACGCGAGCGGCGCCGAGGCCGCGCTCGAGGCCGCCGAGGCCGGCGTCTCGGTGGCCGCCGACGTGTTCCGCAACCTGCGCGCCGGCCTGGCGTTCTTCCGCGGCGACCGCCTGATGTCCTGGCTGCTCGCCTACGCGATGATGCGCAGCTCGCTGTTCGCGCTGGCCACCGCGATGATCACGCCGCTGGTGCTGGCCGGCCACACGCAGCAGCAGCTCGGCTGGATCTATACCTGCGGCGCGCTCGGCGGCCTGGCCGGCGGCCTGCTGATCGTGGTGATCGGCACGCCGCGCCGCATGATGCTGACGGTGCTCTGCTTCGACGCGCTGATGGCCTCCAGCGTGTTCGGCATCGGCGCGGCCCACTCGACGCTCGGCTACTGCGTGTTCGCGTTCACCGCGCTGGCCTCGGGCTCGGTCGCCGAGGGCTGCGTGAAGGCGATGTGGATGAGCAAGGTGCCCCCGCGCTATCACGGCAGCGTGTTCTCCCTGGTGGCGATGTTCCTGCTCGCGGCCGCCTCCCTGACCCTGCTGGGCGGCGGCCTGCTGGTCGATCACGTGCTGGATCCGGCCCTGTCCGCCGGCGGCTCGCTGGCGGGTACCGCGGTGGGCGACTGGCTGGGCGTCGGCAAGGGGCGCGGCGTGGCCCTGCTGTTCGTGATCAGCGGCGTGGCCGGTGCCCTCTGGTGCCTCGTCACGCTGGCCTCGGCGCGCATGCGCCGGCTCGACTCGCTGGTGCCCGACGGCGTGCCGGCGATCGCGATCGAGAGCGCGGCGAGGGCCGAGGGCTAGCCTCGCGCCGCGCGCGCCGATGTCCGTGGAAGACGCGACAGACGCGCGGCGCCGGCGGTGCTTCAATGGCTCTGCCGTGTCACTTCCGCAGACGCGGGGCCGCGCCCGATGCGCCGGCCCGTCGTCGTATCCGTCCCCAGCCGCGCAGCGCGCGGCGCCGATACCTGTCCAGCCGATGGAAACCATTCTTCAAGACCAGTCCGCGAGCTTCTGCCAGCACGTTCCCGAATCGACGCCGCGTCCCGCCTTCTACCCGCTCGAGCAGTTCCCGCGCCTGAACGAGCTGGCCGCGCAATGGGAGATCATCCGCGACGAGTTCCTCGAGCTGAACGCCCCGACGCTCGACATCGATCGCGTGGGCAAGTCGCACGTCGAGGTGTATGCCGAGACGCTCGAGCACGTCAACGGCGGCGGCGAGTATGGCTGGCTGATGGGCTGGGGCGAGGGCGAGGCGCCCAACCCGGACTGGACCGCGTATGGCCTGGTCGCCTACGACGAGCCGATCTCGTTCGCCGAGGCCAGGATGCCGAAGACCCTGGCCCTGCTCAAGCGCATCGAGGGCATCAAGATCTGCGCGCTGCAGCGCATGGGCCCGAACGTGTTCCTCAACACCCATCGGCATCCCGAGCTGCACGACCAGGACATGCTGCAACTGCATATCACGATCGACGCGGCCACCGAGCGCGACTACGCCTACCTGAACGTGGCCGGCCACTTCAACCAGAACCGCATCGGCAATGCGATCGTGTTCGACGGCTCGCTCGATCACTTCGCGCTGAACGCCTCGCCGAGCATCCGCACCATCCTCTACATGGAGTTCGAGCGTGACAAGCAGATGGCGCCCTGAGGCACGCGGTGCCCGGCGATGACGAAACGGCCGCCCGAGGGCGGCCGTTTCGTCATCGCCGGGGCGGGGGACCGTCAGGCGCGGTCCTGCCACCAGCGCGCCAGCGATGCGACGTGCGGCGCCTGCAGCATGGTGTAGTGGTTGCCGTCGCCGCGCCGCTCCTCGATCAGCGGCGCGACGCGCTGCCAGCCCTGGTGCGCGCCCTGGTTCGACTCGACCTCGTCGGCGGCCAGCACCAGCGTGGCCGGGCCCGTGTAGCGCGCGGGCGGCCGGTAGACGGTGCGCATCGCGGTGGCGTAGGTGCGCACCAGCCCGTAGGTGTCGCTCGGCCGCGACTGGCGATGCACCAGGCGCAGCGCGAGCATGCCCCGGTGCAGCATCTCCCATTGCTCGCGGCGCTCGGCGCCGAAGTAGGCCGCGCGGTCGATGCCCATGCTCCTGGCGCTGCCGTGCTCGAGCGCGCGCACCAGCGCCCAGGTGACCTCGGTGAAGGTATAGGCGCGGCCCAGCCTGAGGCCCGCCTCGGGCGCCTCGGAATCGATCACGGTCAGCGAGGCGGGCGGCGTGCCGCGCGCCTGCAGGCGGCAGGCCAGGTCGAAGGCGATCCAGCCGCCGAAGGAATGGCCGATCAGGTGGACCGGCGCGCCGTGCTCGGCGCTCAGCAGGTCGATCTGCGCGAGATAGGTGCGCGCGGCCGCCTCGACGCTGGCATGCGGCACCAGCACGCCGTCGAAGCCGCGCGGCTGCAGGCCGTGCAGGTCCCATTGCTCGTCGAGCGCGTTGCAGAACGGCATGAAGGCGGTGACCGCCGAGCCGGCGCCGGGGATCATCACCACCGGCTCGCGGCGGCTGCCGCCCTGGCGCAGCGGGACATGCGGGTTGTAGCCGTGCTCGGGCGACGCGACCAGGCGCCCGGCGCGCTTCTGCAGCTCGGCGCGCAGGGCGCGCACCAGCGCGACGGACAGCGCCGCAGCCGCTCCGGACAGGAAGGGCCGCCCCGCGCCGGCGGCCGGCACGTAGTGGTATTCGCCGTTGCGCAGCACGCTCTCCCAGGACGCGGCCGGCTCGTCGGCCGGGTCGGCCGGGCGCGCGGCATGCGGCCTGAACAGGTGCACGAAGGTCGAACTCGGGAACGGCGCGTAGTGGGCCAGCGCATGGTCGTGCGCGCGCCAGCGCTGCAGCAGCGCGGCCAGCTCGTGCGGGTCGGTCGCGGCGAGCGCCGCGGGCCACGCGCCGGCCAGCCGGCATGCCTCGACCACCTCGGCGAGCGTCGCGTCGTCGGCCAGCGCGGCGATGGCCTCGCCCAGCCTGTCGCGCGCGGCGGCGTCGCCCGGCGCGAACAGTTGCAGCAGTTCGCGATGCCGCGTGTCGCCCGCCGGCGCCGGCCCGGCGGCGATCCGCAGCAGGCCGAGCAGGTAGGCGCCCGGCGCGAGCCCCGCCTCGAGTGGCGCGGCGATGCGCCGGGCGGTCGCCGAGCCCGGCAGGTTCGCGTCGATCATGGCGAGGAATTCGATGTCGCGATCGCGCCCGACCAGCTGCATCGCCACCTCGTAGGCAAGGATGCCGCCGAAGGACCAGCCGGCCAGCCGGTAGGGCCCCTCGGGCTGGCGCTCGACGAGCGCCTGCGCGTAATGCATGGCCAGCCCCTCCAGGGTGGCGGGCCGGCTCGCGTCGAGCGGCGGGCAGGGCAGGCACTCGAGCGGGCCGTCGGCGGCCAGGCCCGCCGCGAAGTCGGCCATGCCGTCGGCCAGGCCCGTGTAGTCGGGCAGCAGGAACAGCGTGCGCACGGCCGGCGCGGCCTGGCGCGGCTTCGAGGCTTGCCGCGCGGCGGCTGGCGCCGGGGAGGCGCTCACTTCGGCTATCAGGTTCATCGCATCGTCTCGCCATGGGGTTCGAAGCCGCGCAGCGCTGCCGGCGCATCGCCGTCGCGCGCCGGCTGCTCCGCTTCCTGGCGCATCGCCGGGCCGCCGAACCAGCGCACGAACGGAATCGTCATCGCGGTGGTGACCAGCGCCATGGTGACCAGGATCGCGTAGACATTGCCCGGCAGCACGCCCATCTGCAGGCCCATGGCCAGCACCACCAGCTCCATCAGCCCGCGGGTGTTCATCAGCGAGCCGACGATGGCCGCGTGGCGCGGGTTCACGCCGCCGGCACGCGCGCCCAGGAAGGCGCCGCCGAACTTGCCGACGAAGGCCACCGAGAAGAACACCGCGAACCAGAACCAGGCGGCCGAGCTGGCCAGCACGTTGAGCTTGGCGTGCAGGCCCGCGTAGGCGAAGAACACCGGCAGCAGCACGGTGCGCACGAAGCCGCCGAAATGCGAATCCCAGTCCTCGCGCAGGTTCGGCAGGTCGCGCAGCAGGATCGCCGCGAACAGCGCGCCGAACACGCTGTGGAAGCCCAGCGCCGCGGTCGCCCAGGCCGAGCCCAGCACGTAGGGCACCAGGATCGCCAGCCGCTCGCCGGGCGAGGCCGCGCGCCGCGCCAGCGGGCGCACCACCAGCCGCACCAGCAGTAGCGAGGCGATGCCGAAGCCGATCAGCTTGCCGAGCACCGCCACGAACAGCGTGGCGCTCGAGCCGGCCACCGACAGCGAGGCGATCACGCCCAGCGCGAGCCAGCCGGCCAGGTCGGTGAGCATCGCCGCGCCCAGCGCGAGCTTGGCGGCGGGATGGCGGGTGAGCTTCATGTCGATCACCATCTTGCCCATCACCGGCACCGCCGAGACCGACAGCGCGACGCCGCAGAACAGCACGTATTCGAGCTTGCGATAGCCGGCCGCCAGCGCGGGCCAGGACCAGAGCGCGGCGCCCAGGCCCAGCACGAAGGGCAGGGCCATGCCGCAGAACGCCACCAGCAGCGCCGGCCGCAGCGATTTCCCGCCGCTCGTCGAGCTGCCCAGCTCCATGTGCAGGCCCACGTCGAACATCAGCATCACCACGCCCACCTCGCCGAGCTGCGAGATGCCGGTCGAGGCGGCGGGGCCGAACACCGCGCCGTAGAAGCCGGGGGTGATGGCGCCGACGATCGACGGCCCGAGCACGATGCCTGCCACGATCTCGCCGACCACGCGCGACTGGCCGACGCGCTCGGCCAGCGCGCCGAAACATCCGCACGCCACCACGATGATTGCCAGTTGAAGTAGCCAAAGCGTCATTCCGAGATTCTCCGAAAGTGTGGACCTCACGCGTGCGGGACGAGGCTGGAGGAGCCGGGGCGCAGACGATGCGAGCGATTTAACCAGCGATGCCGGCTCGCGTATGCAAGGGAAAGATGGGACAGGGCATTCGCATGCGGTGTCGCGCGAATGTCCCGCCAATGTCCCGGTTTCGTGCGGCAGACATGCCCCGACCCGCATGATGAAATCCTGCCACTGTCCGAGTGACCGGGGAGGCGCGCCGCTGGCGAGCCGCCGCGCGTCGCTCGTCGCGTTGCGCAATGCCAGTTCCACGAGGCCATTCCATGGACGACACCGTCGTAGTCAGCCAGCCCTTCCTTGCCGAGCAGCGGATCGAACGCTGCGTCGAGCGTCTGCGCCATATCGCCGGCCAGTTGCCGGGGCCGGTGCGCCTGCTGGTGCCGGGCGCCGGGGCGCGATCGCCGGAGCGCGACCTGATCGCCGCCGCCTTCGAGCGCATCGGCGTGAGCCAGGTGCGCTTCATGGATGCCGAGGACGGCAGCCGTTCCTCGTTCGAGCATCTGCTCGGCCGCCACCTGTCGGAGGCGCTGGCCGCCGGCACGGCCGACAACGACGCGCGAATCGATTCGGAGGACGAACCGGATCGCGCCGCGGCGGGCCACGCGGCGGTAGCCGGCCTGGCGCCGCAGCGCATCGAGCGCGAACCCGGCGTGACGCTGCATGCCTACGCGGCCGGCGCGCCCGAGGCGCCGCCGCTGGTGATGGTGCTGCCGTTCGGCATGCCGCTGGCGCTCTGCGCGGGCTGGTTCGAGAGCCTGTCGCGCGAGTATCGCGTGCTGAGCTGGGAGACCCGCGGCCTGTTCGGCGCCTGCGACGATTTCAAGGCGGTGCGCGCCGACCTCGATGCCCAGGTCGACGACCTGTACGCGGTGATGCGGCATTTCGGGGTGGCGTCGGCGCAGCTGATGGGCATCTGCGGCGGCGCCGTGATCGCCGTCGCGGCAGCGGCGCGCGAGCCCGCGCGGGCCAGCGCGCTGAGCCTCTGGTACGGCGACTACCCGTTCGCCGACAGCACGCTGCGCACCCCGCACCAGGCCAATTTCGAGTGGCTGATGGAAGCCGCGGCGCAAAGCCTCGACGAGGCGCGCGACCTGCAGCAGATGTTCCTCGATCCCGGCACGCTGGCCACCACGCCGCCCGAGATCGCGCATCTCTCGCTCTATCCCTACGTCAACGCCGAGCTGCTGCATCGCTACGCGCGCATCAACGACGCGCTGAACAAGACCGACATCACGCCGTGGTTCGACCAGGTGCGGGCCCCGACGCTGGTGGTCACGGGCGACCGGGACACCACCACCCACGCGGGCGGCTCCGCCCTGGTCGCGCGGCGGATCGCCGGCGCGCGACTGGTGGTCGAGCCGGGCGGCACCCATACCGACTTCTTCGGCATGCCCGCGCCGTCGGCCGAGCTGGCGAGCGCCTTCCATCGCGAGCACGCGGTGTCGCCGGCCGGCACGGCCGCCGCCGCCGCTCGCCCGGGCGCCGCGGCACCGGAACTCCGGTACGGCAGATGAACGGCACCCGGGCGGTGTCGCGGCCCCGGCCCCGACCCGCTCGCGCCGCCTTGCAGGCCGCCTGACGCGGATCCGCGCGGGCGGCCGCCTTCGCGCGATCTCGCCATCGTTTCGCAAGCTGGACCGGCTCGGTCATCGGTGCCGGGACTTTTACACAGGAGGATGTCCAGTGTTTTCTACTGAACCGGCACGTTCGGGTAGTGCGGCTGCCACGCAGCCGTCCGGAGCACGCTCGCTGCACGCGGCGTTCCATGAGCAGGCGCTGCGTTTCCCGGATCGCGTCGCGGCGTCCGATGGCGAACGCAGGCTCGCTTATGCGGAACTCGACCGCATGTCGTCGCGCCTGGCGGGCGAATTGCGCCGCGCCGGCGTGACCCCCGGCATGGTGGTCGGCCTCTACGTGGGCCGCGGCGTGCAACTGCTGGTGGGCCTGCTCGGCATCCTGAAGGCGGGCGCGGCCTACCTGCCCATCGATCCGGGCTATCCGGCGCAGCGCGTCGCGCACATCGTCGAGGACAGCGGCCTGTCGGTGCTGGTCGACGAGTCGACCGAGCCCGCGCCGCTGGGCGGCCGGGCGGTGCGCAGCGTGCATCTCGACGCGCTGTGGTCGGCGCTGGCGGCGCCGGGCGCGGCCGACGAGGCGCACGAGGTCCACGCCTCGAACCCCGACGACCTGGCCTACGTGATCTACACCTCGGGTTCGACCGGCAAGCCCAAGGGCGTGATGGTCGAGCATCGCAACGCGCTGCGCCTGGTGGCGCGCACCAGCGCGCTGTTCGGCTTCGACGAGCGCGATGTCTGGTCGATGTTCCACTCGATCGGCTTCGACTTCGCGGTGTGGGAAATCTGGGGCGCCTGGCTGAGCGGCGCCCGCGTCGAGATCGTGCCCTACGCGGTCTCGCGCGCGCCCGAGCAGTTCCGCGCCTGGCTGGCGAGCACCGGCGTGACGGTGCTGAACCAGACGCCCTCGGCATTCCGCAACCTGGAAGCCGCCGATCGCGCCGGCGGGGCGCCGCTCGCGCTGCGCCACGTGATCTTCGGCGGCGAGGCGCTTTCGCACGCGGTGCTGGCGCCCTGGATCGCGCGCCATGGCGATCATGCCCCGGCCTTGACCAACATGTACGGCATCACCGAGACCACCGTCCACGTCACCCACCAGCGCGTGACGCGCGCCGCGGTGGAGGCCGCGCCCGAGGCGATGGCCTCGATCGGCGTGGCGATCGACGACCTGCGCCTGCACCTGCTCGACGCGCAGCGCAAGCCGGTGCCCGACGGCGCGATCGGCGAGATCTACGTGGAGGGCGCGGGCCTCGCGCGCGGCTACCTGAACCAGCCGGCGCTGACCGAGGAACGCTTCGTGTCGCTGGCCACCGCCGAGGGCACCACGGTGCGCGCCTACCGCTCGGGCGACCTGGCGGTGCGCGGCGAGGGCGGCCTGGTCCACGCCGGCCGTGCCGACGACCAGATGAAGATCCGCGGTTTCCGGATCGAGCCGGGCGAGATCGAGGCGGCCCTGCAGCGCAGCGCGCGAATCCGCGCGAGCCACGCCTGCGGCCACGATTTCGGCGACGGCGACGTGCGCGTGATCGCCTACGTGGTGCCGGCCGAGGGCGCGAGCCTGGCTGCCGCGGACGAGGCCGCGCTGCGCGAGGCCGCCGCGCGCGACCTGCCCGACTACATGCGTCCCTCGGTGTACGTGGCGCTGGCCGCGCTGCCGCTCACCGAGCACGGCAAGATCGACCGCCGCGCGCTGCCCGCGCCGGGCGCCGCGCCGGCGCAGGCCGCGCCGGCCATCGTGCTGGACGAGGAGCAGTCGGGCGTGCTGGAGGTATGGCGCGACCTGCTGGGCCTGAAGACGATCGGCCTGCACGACGACTTCTTCGATGCGGGCGGCACCTCGCTCGCGCTGATCCGCTCGATCGCCGCGATCAAGGCGCGCTTCCGGATCAATCTCGACCTGAGCGCGCTCGCCAGCGGCGCGACCGCCCAGGCCCTCGCCGACGTGATCCGGGCCAATCGTGCCGGCCTGGCGCTGCAAGCCAAATGACCCTCAAGGAAATCGAATCATCATGGACGCACTGACTACTACCCGGAATTTCCAGCTGACCGACGAGGAGCTGGCCTCGTTCCGCAAGAACGGCTATCTCGGCCCGTTCACGCTCTACTCGCCGGAGGAGATGAAGGCCGAGTGGCGCAAGGCGCGCCTGCGCCTGCTGGATCGCAGCCACGCCGCCTACCAGGACCTGGACGCCGTGTCGGGCCAGACCAACATCGCCAACTACGACCGCCACCTCGACGACGACTTCCTGGCCGACCACATCATGCGCGCGGAGATCTGCGACCGCGTGTCGGGCATCCTCGGGCCGGACGTGATCTGCTGGCGCACCGAGTTCTTCCCGAAGTACCCGGGCGACGAAGGCACCGACTGGCACCAGGCCGACACCTTCGCGAACGCCTCGGGCAAGCCGCAGATCGTCTGGCCGGAGAACCGCGAGTTCGGCGGCACGATCACGGTCTGGACCGCCTTCACCGACGCCATGAAGGACACCGGCTGCCTGCAGTTCATCCCCGGCACGCACACCGCGATGAACTACGACGAGACCAAGCGCATGCGCTACGACCCGGACGCGCTGACCGGCGTCGAGAAGGACGGCATGCGCCGCGGCTTCTTCGGCTACGACTATCGCGAGCTGCAGATCGACAAGGACTGGAAGCCGGACGAGGCGGCGGCCGCGGCGATGGAGATGAAGGCCGGCCAGTTCATCATCTTCTGGTCGACCCTGATGCACGCCTCCTACCCGCACGCGGGCAAGACCGAGGAGATGCGCATGGGTTTCGCCTCGCGCTACGTGCCCTCCAGCGTGCATGTCTACCCGGACACCGACTACGTCGA
Organism: Burkholderia sp. SJZ089; assembly: GCF_007828315.1. Taxonomy (NCBI): domain Bacteria; kingdom Pseudomonadati; phylum Pseudomonadota; class Betaproteobacteria; order Burkholderiales; family Burkholderiaceae; genus Burkholderia; species Burkholderia sp. SJZ089. Next base: position 104,349 of record NZ_VIUM01000008.1, read on the forward strand.
GGAATACGGCGGCAAGATCAGCCTCGAGCGCTACGGCTCGGTGCAGGTGGTCGGCGACCACACGCCCGCCTACAACCGCATGGTCACGCACACCACGCGCGGCAAGAAGTTCGAGCGAGGCTGAGCCACGCATGGCGCCGCGCATCCGTCCCGCCGTTGCCGGGCTGAACCGTGCGCGGCGCGGGATGCGCCGCGAGCCGGCGCGCGCGTTGCGTGCGGCGCGCGCGCTGGCGCTGGTCCTGCTGGCCGGGCAACTGGCCGGCTGCATGCTGGGCCCCGACTACCGGCGGCCCGATGCCCGGGCCCTCGGCATCCCCGAGGCCTGGCACGCCACCCTGCCGCACGGCGGCAGCCTGGTCGAGCTGAGCGAATGGTGGCGACGCTTCGACGATCCGGCGCTCAGCGCGCTGATCGCCGCCGCGCAGGCGGACAACCCCGATATCGACGCGGCGGTGGCGCGCGTGCGCGAGGCGCGCGCGATCCGGCGCGGCAGCCTCGCACCGCTGCTGCCGCAGCTCAACGCGAGCGGCTCCTTCGAGCGCTCCAACGGCAATACCCAGGCCGTCACCTCCAATGACGTCAGCCAGCCGCAATCGCTGCAGGAAAGCGAGCTGAACACCACGCGCGGCGCGCTCGAGGCCTCCTGGGAGATCGATCTGTTCGGCCGCCGCCGGCGCGCGGTGCAGGCCGAATCGGCGCGCAGCGACGCGGCCGTCGACGACTGGCACGACGCGCGCGTCAGCGTGGCGGCCGACGTGGCCGACAACTACGCGGCGCTGCGCGAATGCGAGGCGCTGCTCGAGGCACGCCGCGACGAGCAGCGCTCGCGCGAGCGCTCCGACGCGCTGGCGCGCCTGCGCGTGCAGGCCGGCTTCCTGTCGCCCACCGACGCGGAATTGCCGATCGCCTCGGTGGCCGAGGGGCGCAATGCGCTGGTGCAGCAGGCCAGCCAGTGCGAACTGGACCGCAACGCGCTGACCGCGCTGACCGGCATGGCGCGCGGGCCGCTCGACACGCTGCTGAAGCCCGGTTATGCGCGCATGCTGGTGCCGCGGGACGGCGCGATCGTCGCCCTGCCGGCCAGTTCGATCGAGCAGCGCCCCGACGTGCGCTCGGCCGAGCGCGCGGTGGCCGCCGCCAGCGCCGAGATCGGCGAGGCGCGCGCGGCGCGCTTCCCGCAGCTCTCGCTGACCGGCTCGATCGAGGTCGACCGCTACCACATCACCGGCCAGTCGCTGACCCTGCATCCCTGGGCCTTCGGGCCCTCGCTGAGCCTGCCGGTGTTCGACGGCGGCAGCGGCGCGGCCAACGAGCGCGCCGCGCGGGCCCGCTACGAGAGCGCGATGGCGAACTATCGCGGCAAGGTCCGGCAGGCCGTCAACGAGGTGGAGAACGCACTGACGCGCGTCGATGCCTCGGTCGAGCTGGAGCGCAGCGCGGTCGAGTCCGAGCGTCACTACCGGCTGTATTCCGAGGCGACCGACCGGCAGTTCCAGGCCGGCAGCCGCGACGTGCTCGATGTCGAGACCGCGCGCGGCCAGTTGATCGCCAGCACCCAGTCGGTGGCGGTCGCGCGGCTCGAGCGCGCGCAGGCCTGGATCGCCCTCTATCGCGCGATCGGCGGCGGCTGGCAGGAGCCGGACCCGGCGCTCGCGCTCGCGCAGCCCACGGACCCCGGCCATCAGGACGGCAAGCAAGGCGGCACGACGCTGACACCATGAATCTTCCCTTTCGATACACCGCGATGCTGGTGCTGGCGCTGGCCGGCGCCGCCTGCGGCCCGTCCCGGCCCGTGTCCGAGGCCAACGCGGCCACCGGCGCGGCCAGCGCGGCCGAGGCGCCCACCGCGCTGAGCGTCGCCACGATCGCGCCCGACACCCGCCGCTGGGCGCGCAGCATCCTGGCCAGCGGCAGCGTCGCGCCGTTCGAGCCGGTCGAGATCGCCGCGCCCGCCAACGGCATGCCCTTCGCCACGGTGCGGGCGCAGGTCGGCGACCAGGTGCGCGCCGGCCAGGTGCTGGCGACCATGGAGGTCGCCGCGGTGCGCCTGCGCCGCGCGCAGACCCTGGCCGAGGTGGACGAGGCGCGCGCCAACCTGGAGCAGGCCGATGCGCAACTGGCCGGCTCCAGGCTGCTGGACGCCTCGGGCGCGATCAGCCGCCAGTCGCTGGTGGCCGCGCAGACCGGCGCGAGCGTGAGCGCCGCGCGGCTGGCCGGCGCGCGCGCGCGGCTCGCCGCGATCGATCTGGAACTGCGCGATTCGACGCTGCGCGCGCCGGCCGACGGCCTGATCGCCAGCAGCCGCGCCAGCGCCGGCAGCGTGCCCGCGGCCGGCAGCGCGGTGTTCACCCTGATCCCGGGCGGCCGGCTCGAATGGCGTGCCCAGGTGGGGATGCGCGAGATCGGCGCGGTGCGCGAGGGGCAGCAGGCCGTGATCACCGCGCCCGACGGCAGCAGCGTCATCGGCACGGTGCGGCGCGTCTCGCCGCTGCTCGACCCGGCCACCCTCACCGGCATCGTCTATGTCGATCTGCCGGCCTCGTCCGCGCTGAAGGCGGGCGGCGTGGCCTCGGGCATCCTGGCCGGCGCGCCGGCCGAGGTGAGCACGCTGCCCGCCAGCGCGATCGTCACGCGCGACGGCTTCGACTACGCCTGGCGCGTCGACGACACGCACCATGTGCATGCGCTCAAGCTCAGCACCGGGCAGCGCCGCGACGGCCGCGTCGAGGTGCTCGCCGGCCTGCCGGCCGGCGCGCGCGTGGTCGAGCGCGGCGCCGGCCTGCTCGACGAGGGCGATCGGGTGGCGGTGGTCGAGGCGGGCGCCATGCAGCGGGCCGACGCGCGATGAACGTCTCCGCCCGGTCGATCCGCCGGCCGCTGCCCGCCGTGCTGCTGTTTCTCGCGCTGTGCATCGGCGGGCTGGTCGGCTTCGGTTCGCTGCCGGTCACCGAGCTGCCGGTGGTGGAGATCCCGCAGATCGTGGTCGACGCGCAGTGGCCCGGCACGCCGGCCGGCCAGGTCGAGCGCGAACTCACGCGCGTGATCGAGCAGGCGGTGGCCGGCACCGGCCGCGTGCGCCATGTGCTGTCGCAGGTCAGCGAGGGGCAGTCGCATACCACCATCGAATTCGAGCCCGAGCGCAAGCGCGCCGATGCGCTGGACGCGGTGCGCGCCGCCGTGGCGCGCGTGCGCGATCGCCTGCCGCCGGGCGTGCGCGACCCGGTGGTGCGCGCCGACGGCACCGAGAACCTGATGTTCCTGCTGGTGGTGTCCTCCACGCGGCGCGACGCGCTCGACCTGAGCCGCTTCGTGGACACCGAGCTGAATCGCGCGCTGGCCGCGGTGCCGGGCGTGGGCAGCGTGAAGCGGCAGGGCGGCGCCGCGCGCGAGATCGAGGTCGGGCTCGACCCGGTCGCGCTGCGTGCCCTGCATCTGGATGCCGGCACCGTGGCCGGCCAGGTGGCCGGGCTGGTGGAGGACACCCAGGCCGGGCGCATCGCGCTGGACGGCACCGAGCGGCCCCTGCAATGGCGCGCCAGCGCCACCGGGGTGGCCGCGCTGGCCGACGCCAGCCTGTCGCTCAAGGAGGGCCGCGCGGTGCGCCTGGCCGATCTCGCCAGCGTGCGCGACACGGCGGCGCGGCCCACCGAGCTGGCCCTGCTCGACGGCCGCCCGGTGATCGGGGTGCAGGTGATGCAGCGCGAGGACGCCGACGAGACGCGCGCCGCGCGCGGCGTGCAGGCGGCCGTCGCCGCGCTGCGCGCCGCGCATCCGGACATCGCCATCGATACCTTCACCGACAACGTCGCCCCGGTCGACGAGGTGTACCGCCATGCGATGCGCGCGCTCTACGAGGGCTGCGCGCTCGCGGTGGTGGTGGTCTGGCTGTTCCTGCGCGACTGGCGCGCCACCCTGGTGTCGGCCGCCGCGCTGCCGCTGTCGGTGGTGCCGACCTTCCTGGTGCTGGCCTGGCTCGGCTTCTCGCTGAACCAGTTGACCATGCTGGCGCTGATCCTGGTGATCGGGGTGCTGGTGGACGATGCGATCGTCGAGGTCGAGAACATCGCCCGCCACCTGGCGATGGGCAAGTCGCCGCGGCAGGCCGCCTTCGACGCGGCCGAGGAAATCGGCATGGCGGTGATCGCCACCTCGCTGACCCTGGTCGCGGTATTCCTGCCGACCTCGTTCATGACCGGCACGGTCGGCCGCTACTTCATGCAGTTCGGCTGGACCGCGGCGGCGGCCGTGCTGGTCTCGCTCGGCGTGGCGCGCCTGCTGACCCCGGCGATGGCCGCGCGCTACCTGCGCCCGGCCGCGCATGCGCCGCGCGAGGGGCGCCTGATGGCGCGCTACCTGAAGGCGGTGAACTGGTGCCTGGGCCATCCGTGGCGCTGCGCGGCCGGCGGCCTGGTCTTCGTGCTGGCCTCGGTGGCCGCGCTGGCCGCGCTGCCGCAGAGCTTCTTTCCGCAGGAGGACGGCACGCAGATCATCGTCGACGTGGCGAGCGATCCCGGCAGCGGCCTGGCGGCCACGCGCGAGGCGGCCGAGGCCGCGCGCCGCGCGAGCGCCGGCATCGACGAGATCGCCTCGGTCTACACCACCGTGGGCGCGGCCGGCGACGCCGGCGCGGCGGATACCGCCAGGCTGACTCTCGCGCTGAAGCCGTTGGCCGAGCGCAAGCGCAGCCAGACCGAGATCGAGGAACTGCTGCGCCGCCGGTTCGCGCTCGTGCCCGGCGCGCGCGTGACGATCGACGACAGCCGGGCGGCGCGCTCCACCGCCGTGGTGCTGGCGGGCCGCGACGGCGCGGCGCTCGATGCGGCCGCGCGCGAGGTCGAGCGCGCGATCCGCCTCGCGCCGGGGCTCGGCTATGTCAGCTCGGCGGCGGGCTCGCCGCGGCCCACGCTGGCGATCGCGGTCGATTCGGCGCGCGCCGCCGCGCTCGGCGTGTCGGTCGACACCGCCGCGCGCGCGATCCGTGCCGCCACCGGCGGCGGCGAGGCGGCCGACCTGCCGCAACTGAACCTGGCCGGCACGCGCGTGCCGGTGCGCGTCGCGCTGGCGACGCAGGCCGGCGGCGCCGATGCCGCGAGCCTGCTGGCCGGGCTGTCGATCCCCGGCGCGAACGGCGAGCTGCCGCTGGCCAGCGTGGCGCGCGTGCTGCGCGCCAGCGAGGCGGGGCGCATCGAGCGCCGCGACGGCGAGCGCGTGGTGACGCTGGACGTGGCGCTCAACGGCCGCCCGCTCGACCAGGTGGCGGCCCAGCTCGATACGCTGCCGGCCCTGCAGCGGCTGCCGGCCGGCGTGCACCGCGGGCTCGGCAACGACGCCCAATCGCTCGCCGAGCTGTTCGGCGGTTTCTACCAGGCGATGCTGTTCGGCCTGATCTGCATCTACGCGATCCTGGTGCTGCTGTTCGGCGGCTTCGTGCTGCCGGCCACCGTGCTGGTGGCGCTGCCGCTCTCGCTGGGCGGCGCGGCGGCCGCGCTCGCGCTGCTGCCGGGGCTGGGGCTGTCGCTGGCTTCGCTGGTGGGGGTGCTGATGCTGATGGGGCTCAGCACCAAGAACGCGATCCTGCTGGTGGAGCATGTGCAGATCGCCCGGCGCGGCTCGGACATCTCGCGCGCCGAGGCGATCGTCGATGCCTGCCGCAAGCGCGCGCGGCCGATCGTGATGACCACGCTGGCGATGATGGCGGGCCTGCTGCCGCTCGCGCTCGACATGCGCGGCGACGCGTTCCGCTCCTCGATGGCGGTGACCGTGATCGGCGGGCTGGTCAGCTCGACCCTGCTGAGCCTGCTGCTGGTGCCGGTCGCCTTCATGCTGCTCGACCGCGGGCAGGCGCGCCTGGCGCGGCTGCTGCATCGGCCGCCGCGGCCCTCGCCGTCGCCCCTGGCCTCGCGGCACGAGGCGCCGGCCCAGGCGGGCGGCGAGGCGGGGCGGGAGGCGGGCGTCGCCCAGGCCGCCCGCGCCAGCCGCGAGCCGGCCTGAGTGCCGCCCCGCCTTCAGGCTTTCATTCGATCATCCAGCGCGACAGGCCGTGCCGGCCGCTCAGGCCGAGCTTGATGCGGGCGCGCTTCAGGTAGGTTTCGATGGTGCTGGCGCGCAGGTCCAGTTCGTCGCAGATCGCGGGCAGGGTATAGCCCGACAGGATCAGGATGCAGACCTGCTGCTCGCGCGAGGACAGCGTGATGTTCTGCTGCTCGAGGCGTTCGCGAAAGCGCTGCGAGAGCGTGTCGGCGGCGCTGTCGGGCAAGGCCGCGCTCGCCTCGCCGGCCGGTGGCGCGAACTCGTCGTCGGCGCTCGCGGTGGCGGGCTGCTGCATCGAGGCATGCTGCTCGACCAGCGGCAGCAGCGCCTGCGAGAGCTCGCCGAGCGAGGCCAGTTCGTCGGGACGAAAGTCGCCGCGTTCGGCCTCGCGCTGCAGGAACACCACGAAATGCGTGCGCACGCGCCGCATCAGGATGATGCAGCGATGCGCCGGCGTGACCGCGCTTTCGTCGTCGAACAGGCGCGGCGCGAGATGGATCAGCCGCGGGCCGTCCGGATCGAGGATCTGCTCGATCAGTGTCTCGGGCAGGCGCTGGCCGAAGCCGCCGTCGTGCAGTGCCGTGCCGTGGATCGTCGAGGCGCCGACCAGCTGGCCCAGGTGCGGATCGGTATGCCAGATCGAGACGTGCATCATGTCGATCGTGACCGTGCCGCTGATGAAGCGCTGCATGGCTGAAAAGAATCGGGTGGTCCCCACGTTCGAGATCACCCTGCCAAGTTTCACGATGCTGTCGCGCATGATAGCCCTGTCGTGTGTTGCGCATGCCGGCACGCGGTGCCGGTTGCCTGGAGCCCGTCCCGGGTGCTCCGGATTCGACGGATCGGTCCGGTCCGCTCGAACGCGCAGGCTTTAATCGATAACCCCTGCGCAGGTCCTTTTATTCTCCTAATATCGATCAATTCCCCTGGCGTCGCATCGTCGAGACGACGGGCTGTCGATCGACGCGAAGCGCCGTAAACGCCGAATTGGCGACCCGCGGAACCGGCCTGGTTTTCAGTTTCATTTTGTTCTGGGCGATTGAATTTGAGGGCGAAGCGGTGAAGGCAACTTTTCCATCGATTCGATCGAAAAACGGAAAAATGATCAATCGGGAATATCTTCTCGTGATTCGATGACAGGAATAAAAACAACCGGATTCGTCAATCGAAGACCATGGAATGGTTAACGATTCATGTTTCCATGGCATGTAAATCCGTATAAAAATTTGAATTGTTTCTCAGGTGAAAATTCAATGTACTAAATACCACGATAGCAGGTGGCGCGATAGCGTCAATCGCCGCCGGGGACCGGCGACGTGGGACGGGGCACCGTTTTTGTCCCCGCTATGGAGTACAGACAGGCCCGGGGGCCGATGCTCTAATGCCTGGCAGGTAAGCTGCGGTTCCTGTCGTGCTTCGCCGCGAGGGCCGCGTCCACAACCCTCCCGGCGTCGCGGCATCGTCATGGCGAGCGCGCCCGGACCATGGCGGGGCCGCCGGCCCCGGACAGGAGTCGCTGATGAATTCCCAAACCCTTGCACCGGACCTCGACGCGATCGATACGGGCTCCGAAGCGTCGGCGCCGTACCCCGAGGCCGCCTTCGACGGCAGCGTGCGGATCTCCACCTTGCGCGACGGCGCGAGCCTGCCGGTGGTGTTCGAGCCGGCGCGCGCGCACGACGATCCGGTCGCCTGGGCCAGCCGCCATCGCGACGCCGTCGACGCGGCGCTGTGCCGGCACGCGGCGATCCTGTTCCGCGGCTTCGCGCTGCCCACCCCGCAGGATTTCGAGCGCTTCGCCGAGGCGCTTTCGCCGGGCTTGCACGGTGCTTACGGCGATCTGCCGAAGAAGGAAGGCGGGCGCAACATCTACCGCTCGACCCCGTATCCCGAGCAGGAAATGATTCTGTTCCACAACGAGAGCTCGCACCTGGAGAGCTGGCCGCGCAAGCAGTGGTTCTATTGCGAGGTGCCCTCGCCGGTGGGCGGCGCGACGCCGCTGGTCGACATCCGCGAGATGATCCGCGTGCTGCCGGCCGAGCTGGTCGAGCGCATCGAGCGCAAGTCGCTGCTGTACGTGCGCACCTTCACCGAGGAGCTCGACCTGTCCTGGCGCGAGTTCTTCAAGACCGACGATCGCGCCGCGGTCGAGGCGCGCTGCCGCGCGGCCGGCACCGAGTTCCGCTGGCTCGAGGACGACGCCTTCCAGATGCGCACGCGCTGCGCGGGCGTGATCCGCCATCCGTCGACCGGCGAGCGCGCCTTCTTCAACCAGGTGCAGCTGCATCATCCCTACTGCCTGGGCCCGGGCGTGCGCGAGGACCTGATCGAGCTGGTCGGTGCCGAGCGCCTGCCGCGCAACGTCTGCTACGGCGACGGCACGCCGATCGCCGACGAGGACATGGCGCTGATCGGCCGGGCCTACGAGGCTTGCGCGGTGCGTTTCGACTGGCGCCGCGGCGACGTGGTGATGCTCGACAACATGCTGACCGCGCATGCGCGCGATCCCTTCGAGGGACCGCGCAAGATCGTGGTGGCGATGGGGGAGATGATGTCGCGCGAGCCGCTGGAGGTGGCGGCCTGAACGACCGGGCGGCGCGCCCGCCGGGGCGCCGCCGCCTGCATGGCGGCGCGGGCCGGCGCCGCGCCGTCGAGGCGGAGGCGTCCCGCCTGAGCGCGCCGCCGCGATGCTCGGGATACCTCAGCGTCGCGCCGAGCGCAAGCCGATCCGCTTCAGCACCTTGTGCGCCAGCGCATAGGCCAGCGCGCCGACCAGCAGCGGCGCGAACGGGCTGAGCGCGTAGGTGCGGGCGAGCTTCCTGACCGCCGGATACTGCCAGTCGCCGTTGATGTGCAGCGGCGAGGCGAAGGTCCTGGCCACCGTCACGCCGAACTGCGTGCCGACCGATTCCACCGCATGCCACCAGAACACCGGGATGTAGAGCGCATCGCCCGGCTCCACCAGCACGCGATACGGCCGCAGCTTCGAGAAGCCCGCGTAGCGCCGGCTGTCGACGTCGAACAGGTAGCCGTTCTCGCGGATCACCGGCAGCAGGGCCTGCCACGACACGTCGTCGGGCGGCAGGATCAGCACTTCCTTGGCGCCGACCACCTGGGTCATCAGGGTCTCGTCGGCGGCATGGAAGTGCCAGTCGGTGTAGGAGCCGCGATACAGGAAGGCGCGGTACAGCGGGTTGACGCGCGGCTTGCCGGCGTTGCGCAGGAAGGTGTAGCCGGTGATGTCCTGCTGCAGCTCCGCGAGCGGCGACTTGTCGTCGAACTCGCAGGCGTCGAGCACCAGCTGGCCGCCGTTGAGCTTCATCTCGTCGAGGAAGGCATGGAAGGGCATGCCCTTCATGTTGGTGCCGATGTCGTCGATCAGCTTCTGGCGGATGTCCTCGTTGACCCAGGCGATCAGCTCCGAGCATGGATAGTGGCGCGCTTCCACCTGGATGTCGTTGGCGGCCCGCTTGAAGTATTCCGGATCGCGCCACGCCCGGAACGCGGGCCAGTGCGCCGCCGCGCCGCGTACCCGGCAGGGCAGGTTCTGCATCACGTAGTGCTTGTGGAAATCCTCCTGGCTGAGGTCGCGCGCGTCGAGCGAATCGATCTCCTCCGAGGCCTCGTAGTTGGGAAAGCCGGTGAGGCTCCACGGATATTCCAACGGACCGGCGCTGGCGTCATTGCGGACTGTCATTGAGTGTCCCTGTATCGGCAGATTCGTTCGCGGCCGTTCCCGCGCGCTGGCGCGAACGGCCCGATGCTTGAAGGATTGAAACATCGAATCCGGGCCGCGTCTGTCATCGCAAAGCGCGACAGTCGACGCAGGCCGCGACCCTGTCCCGGCAAGGTCGGCATGCGGTGTCGGGAAGCCCTGCCCGCGGCGGCCGCGGGCAGGGCTCGTGCTTACTCCACCACGCCCGCCACGCCGACGCCGAGCGCCTGCGTGATGGCCGCGCCGAGCGCCTGCACATGCGGCATGGCCACCACCGTCATGTGCGTGCCCGCCACCGGCACCCGTTGCAGGCGATCGCCGAGCAGCGGCGCCCAGCCGAGCGCGGCGTCCTCGCGCGCCTCGCCGGCCGCGGCGAACAGCGTGACCGGCGCCTGCAGCGGCTGCGGCCGGTAGCCGAGCACCGCCTGCTGGGTGGCCGCCGCGACCGCCAGGTAGCGCGACAGCAGGGCCGCGTCGAGTTCGCGCGGGATGTCCGGCGGCAGCAGCCCGTTGGCCTGGGCGAACGACAGCAGGGCCGGCAGGTCGCGCTCGGCGGCGAGCCGCTCGAAGCCTTGCTGCAGGTTCGCGTCGAGCTGCTCGGGCAGCCAGTCGCGCAGGTAGGCGATCTCGTCGAGCGTCGAGGCCTGCGCGACGGCGGCGGCAGCCGGCCGAGCCGCATCGATCAGGCCGAGGAACTGCACCTGGTCGCCGGCGGCGAGCAACTGCCGCGCGATCTCGTAGGCGACCAGCCCGCCCGCCGACCAGCCGGCGATCCGGTAGGGCCCATGCGGCTGGACCGCGCGGATCGCCGCGACGTGCGCGCCGGCCAGCGCGCCCATCTCGCGCAGCGGCGTCTCGCCCTCGCCGAAGCCCGGCGCGGCCAGGCCGTACACCGGCATGCCCGCGTCGAGCCAGGGCGCCAGGTCGTGCGCGTACTTCACGCCGCCGCCCACCGGATGCGCCAGGAACAGCGGCGTGCCGGCGCCGGTGCGCACCGGCACCAGGTTCGGATGACGCGCGGCCTGACCGTCGCGGCGCAGCGAGGCCGCGAAGCCGGCCACGGTCGGCTTGCGGAACAGGTCGCGCATGTCGATCGGCATGCCGAGCTTCTTGCGCAGTTGCGAGACCATCTGCACCGCCATCAGGGAGATGCCGCCGAGCTCGAAGAAGTGATCGTGCCGGCCCACCCGCTCGCGCGAGAGCAACTGCTGCCAGAGCGCGGCGATGGCCTGCTCGATCTCGCCGCGCGGCGTGTCGTCGCCGTCGTGCCCTGCTTCGTCCCCGGCAGGCAGGACCGGCTCGGCCTCGAGCGCCGGGTCCCGCGGCGCGGGCGCCACCAGCTCCGGCACCAGCGAGCCGATCGGCCGCCGCGGGTCGGCCGCCATCTCGGCGAGCACCTGGGCGAATCGCGCGCCGGTGCTGGCGACGAATGGCGCATCGAACAGGTCGGCGGCATAGATCAGCGCGCCGGCGATCACCTCGCCGTCGTCGGCGAGCGACAGCGTCAGGTCGAACTGGCTGGTGGTCTGCGCCTGGTCCAGCGATTCCAGCACCAGCCCCGGCAGCGCCAGGTCGGTGGCCGGCGTGTTGTTCAGGCTCAGCATGACCTGGAAGATCGGGCTGTGGGCCAGGCTGCGCGAGGGCTGCAGCGCCTCCACCACCTGCTCGAACGGCACTTCCTGGTGCGAGTAGGCGGCAGTCGCGGTGGTCCTGACCTGCTCGAGCAGCTCGGCCACGCTCATGCCGTCGCCGAAGCTCACGCGCAGCGCCAGGGTATTGACGAAGAAGCCGATCAGGCCTTCCAGGTCCGCGCGCGGGCGGTTCGCCACCGGCGAGCCGATCACCACGTCCTGCTGCCCGGCCAGGCGGCCGAGCAGGACCGACCAGCCCGCCAGCAAGGTCATGAAGACCGTCGCGCCATGGCGCTGGCCCAGCTCGCGCACCGCCGCGCTGGCCTCGGCCGACAGCGCGAAGGGCAGGCTGGCGCCGGCATAGCGCTGCACCGCCGGGCGTGCCGCGCGGGTCGGCAGCGCCAGCCGCGCCGGCGCGCCGGCCAGCTGGTCGCGCCAGAACGCCACCTGGCGGTCGAGCCCTTCCTCGCCGAGGCGCCCCTGCTGCCAGGCCGCGTAGTCGGCGTACTGCAGCGGCAGGGCCGGCAGCGGATCCGGCTGCGCGGCGAGGCGGGCGGCGTAGAGGCGGCTGACTTCCTCGACCAGCACGCCGGTCGACCAGCCGTCGGAGACGATGTGGTGCAGGGTGACCAGCAGCACATGGCTTTGCGCATCGAGCAGCAGCAGGCGGCCGCGGATCAGCGGATCGCGGGCCAGGTCGAACGGCGTGCCGGCCTCGTCGTCGCCGATCCGCGCCACCGCGGCGTCCTGCTCGCCGCGCGGCAGGCCGCGCAGGTCGTGCTCGGCCAGCGCGAAGCGCGGCTCGGCGTGGATTTGCTGCCGCGGCCGGCCGAGCTCGTCGGAGACGAAGTTGGTGCGCAGGATCTCGTGGCGCGCGATCACCGTGCGCAGGCACGCGAGCAGCGCCTCGCGGTCCAGCTCGCCGGTCAGGCGCAGCGCGACCGGCAAGTGGTAGGCCGCGCCGATCGCGTGATCGAGCGAATCGAGGAACCATAGCCGCTGCTGCGCGAACGACAGCGGCAGCGGGGCCTGGCGGTCGGCGCGCGGGATCGCCCGCAGCGGCGCCGCCGCGGCCGGGCCGCCGAGCGCCGCGAGGCTCGCGACGGTCGGCCGGGCCAGGAAGTCGCGCAGCGAGACCTTGATGCCGGCATGCTTGCGGACCCGCCCGAGCAGTTGCACCGCCATCAGCGAATGGCCGCCCAGCTCGAAGAACTGGTCGTGGCGGCCGACCCGCTCCAGGTGCAGCAGGTCCTGCCAGATCGCGGCGATCCGGGCCTCGGTCTCGTTGAGCGGCGCCTCGTACTCGCGCGTGACCACCGAGCTCGAATCGGGCTCGGGCAGGGCGCGGCGATCCAGCTTGCCGTTGGTGGTCAGCGGGAAGGCGTCGAGCACCACGAAGGCGCTCGGCACCATGTGCTCGGCCAGCGATTCGGCCAGCTTCGCGCGCAGCTCGGCGGTCGATAGCGCGCTGCCCGCCTGGCGTACCAGGTAGGCCACCAGGCGGCGCTCGCCCGGGCTGTCCTCGCGGGCGATCACCTGCACCTCGCGCACGCCCGGGTAGGCGGCGATCCGTGCCTCGATCTCGCCCAGCTCGATGCGAAAGCCGCGGATCTTGACCTGGAAGTCATTGCGGCCAAGATAGTCGAGCGTGCCGTCCGGCAGCCAGCGCCCGAGATCGCCGGTCTTGTAGAGACGCGCGCCGGGCCGCGCCGAGAAGCGGTCCTCGACGAAGCGCTCGGCGCTCAGCGCCGGCCGCTCGTGGTAGCCGCGCGCGACCTGCACGCCGCCGACGTGGATCTCGCCCACGCAGCCGACCGGCACCGGCTCGCCGTGGGCGTCCAGCAGGTAGACCTGGGTGTTGGCGATCGGCCGGCCGATGCTCGGGCGCTCGCCGAGCTCGCGGATCAGCCCGATGGTGGCGTCGACGGTCGACTCGGTCGGGCCGTACATGTTGTGGAAGCGGATCGTGTCCGAGGCGCGCAGCCGCTCCCAGGTCACGGCATTGATCGCCTCGCCGCCCAGCAGCACGCTGCCCGGCTGGTAGTCGCCCGGCTCCAGCAGGCCCGCGGCCAGCAGGCCCTCGAGCTGCGAGGGCGTGCTGTCGAAGCCGTCCACCCGATGTTGCCGCAGGAAGGCCAGCAACTCGGCGCCGCTCGCGCGGATCGCCTGCGGGATCAGCACCAGGCGGTGGCCCGAGAGCAGCTGCGAGAGCCCCTTGATCGACATGTCGAACGAGAAGGCCGCGTTCAGGGCGATGGTGGAATGGTCCGGCATGTCGGCGTAGATGCCGTGCCGCAGCACGTTCCAGAAGTTCACCACCGAGCGGTGCTCGACCATCACGCCCTTGGCCTGCCCGGTCGAGCCCGAGGTATAGATCATGTAGGCCAGGTTGCCCGGGCCGACCTCGCGCACGTCGGGATCGCGATCGGATTGCGAGCGCAGGCCGTCGGCGTGCTCGCCCTCGTCGTCGAGCAGCAGCACCGGCACGCCGGCGGTGGCGAACTGCGCCTGCAGCGCGCCTTGCGTGAGCAGCGCGATCGGCCGGCTGTCGGCCAGCATGTAGGCGATCCGCTCGTCGGGATAGGACGGATCGATCGGCACGTAGGCCGCGCCCGCCTTCAGGATGCCGAGCAGGCCGGCCACCATGTCGACGCTGCGCTCGGTGCAGATCGCGACCCGGTCGTCGGGGCGCGCGCCCAGCGCCAGCAGGCGATGCGCGACCTGGTTGGCGCGCCGGTTCAGCCCGTCGAAGCTCAGCGTGCCGTCCTCGGCCACCAGCGCGACCGCTTCCGGCGTGCGTGCCGCCTGCGCCTCGAACAGCCGGTGCAGGGTGGTCTCGCCGGAGAACTCGACGGCGGTGTCGTTGAAGCCGCGCAGCACCTGCTCACGCTCGGCCGGCGGCATCACCGCCAGGGTGCTGACCGACACCTGCGGCGCGCGTTCCAGCGCGTCGCACAGGCTGTCGAGCGCCTGGCTCATGTAGCCGCACACGCGCTGCGCGCCGAAATCGTCGAGCGCCAGCACGGTCAGGCCGAAGCCGGTGCCGAGGTCGTCGATCATGATGGTCAGCGGGTAGTTGTTGCGCGTCTCGGTATCGAGGAACTCGATGCCGTAGTCGTCGGGCAGGCCCTCGTCGCCGGTCTCCTCGTCGAGGTCGCCGCCCTGCCGGTAGTTCATCAGCGCGCTGAACAGCGGCGCCGGCGCGGCGATGCCGCTGCAGCGCTGCGCCAGCGTCAGCGGCGCGTGCTCGTGCAGCAGCAGCTCGCTCAGGCGCCGGTGAGCCTCGCGCGCGGCCTCCTCGACCGCCGGCGCGCCCACGTCGAGCCGGATCGGCAGGGTGTTGATCAGCATCCCCATCGCGCGCTCGCTGCTCGCGCTCTGCATGCCGCCCAGCAGCACGGTGCCGAACACCACGTCGTCGCGTCCCGACAGCAGGGACAGCACGCGCGCCCAGGCCAGGTGATGCAGGCTGACCGGGCTGACGCGCAGGCGCCGCGCCTGCGCGTGGATGCGCTGGCTCAGCCCGGCGTCGAGCTGCAGCTCGGCGCGATCGATGCCGTGACCGTCGCCGGAGACGTCGTGCACGCCGAACGGCAGGGTCGGTTCGTCGACCTCGCCCAGCATCTCGCGGAAGAAGCCCTCGTGGTCATGCTGCGAGGCGCTCGACTGGACCTGGGCGACATAGTCGCGATAGGGCACCGGCGCCGGCAGGCTGTCGACCTCGTCGCACAGATGCGCGAGGATCTCGGCGCGGATCAGCCGCATCGACGAGGCGTCGTCGATCAGGTGATGGAACAGCAGCGCGGCGACCCAGCGGCCGTTGGCGGGATCCTCGGCGAACGCCAGGTGCATCATCGGCGCGCGGCGCAGGTCGAGCCGGTAGCGGCGCGGGTCGAAGCGCTGCTCGATCTGTTCGATGACCGGGCCGCCGGCCGGATCGGGCACGACCTGCTCGACCGTCAGCGGCGCGTCGCGCCAGACCACCTGCACCGGCGCGTCGAGATCCTCCCAGACGGTGGCGGTGCGCAGGATGTCGTGACGGCGGATCACCTGCTGCAGCGCGGCCACGAAGCCGTCGAGCTGCTCGCGGCTGCGCGCCGTGAACAGGCTGCGCAGCAGGTAGGGGTCGCCGTTGCGCTCCAGCGTGAGCAGGTGGTGGAACAGGATGCCTTCCTGCATCGGCGTGAGCGGGTAGATGTCCTGCAGGTTGGCCGCGCCGCCCGGCACGGTCCGCACGATCTGCCCGATCTGGTCCTGCGTGAGCCGCACCAGCGGCAGCATGTCCGGCGTGATGGTGCCGCCGTCCGCCGCCAGGCGGTAGTCGGGCGCCGCGGCCAGCTCGCGCGGCGCGGCGCTGACCGCGGCGGCCAGCGCCGCCAGCGTCTGCGCGTTGAACAGCGCGCGCACGTCGGTATGCAGGCCGGCCTGGCGCATCCGCTCGATCACGTTGATCGCCAGCAGGGAGTGGCCGCCCAGCGCGAAGAAGTTGTCGTTGCGGCCGACCTGCTCGAGCTGCAGCAGCTCGCACCAGATCGCCGCCAGGGCGATCTCGGTGTCGCCGCGCGGCGCCTCGTAGACGCCCGCGGCATAGGCGGCGGCGTCGGGCGCCGGCAAGGCGCGCCGGTCGAGCTTGCCGTTCGCCGTGAGCGGCAGCGTGTCGAGCCTGACGTAGGCCGAGGGCACCATGAAGTCCGGCAGCACCGTGCCCGCGTAGGCGCGCAGCCGTTCGGCGTCGGGCGCGGCGGCCGGCTCGGCCAGATCCTCGCGCACCGTGTAGTAGGCCACCAGCTGGCGACTGCCGGCGGCATCCTCGCGCGCCAGCACCACCGTGTGGTGCACGCCCTCGTGCTGGGCCAGGCGCGCCTCGATCTCGCCGAGCTCGATACGGAAACCGCGCAGCTTGACCTGCTCGTCGTTGCGGCCCAGGTATTCGAGCTGGCCGTCGGGCAGGTAGCGCGCCAGGTCGCCGGTGCGGTACAGCCGGGCGCCGGGACGGTCGCTGAACGGATCGGCGACGAAGCGCTCCTCGGTCAGTTGCGGCCGGTTCAGGTAGCCGCGCGTGACGCCGGCACCGCCGATCCACATCTCGCCGGTCACGCCCACCGGCACCGGGTTGCGATGCCGGTCGAGCACGTAGGCCGACAGGTCGGCCAGCGGCCGGCCGATGCACAGCGGCGTCGCGCTCGCGCCGTTCAGGGCCATGTAGGTGACGTGGACGGTGGTTTCCGTGATGCCGTACATGTTGACCAGCCGGGTGTCGCGATTGCGCGCGTCCTGGTTCCAGGGCGCCAGCATCGCGACCTCGAGCGCTTCCCCGCCGAAGATCACGTGGCGCAGGCCATGCGCGAGCCCGCTCGCGCCCTGCGCGGCGATCAGCTGGCGGAACGCGCTCGGCGTCTGGTTCAGCACCGTCACCCGTTCGCGGCACAGCAGCGCGTGGAAGTCCTCGGGCGAGCGGCTGATCGCGTGCGGCACCACCACCAGGCGCGCGCCATGGGTGAGCGCGCCCCAGATCTCCCACACCGAGAAGTCGAAGGCGAACGAGTGGAACAGGGTCCAGACGTCGTCGCGGCCGAAGCCGAAGGACACGCGGGTCGAATCGAACAGGCGCGTGACGTTGCGGTGCTCGACCATCACGCCCTTGGGCGTGCCGGTCGAACCCGAGGTGTAGATCACGTAGGCGAGGTCGGAAGGCGCGACCGGCACGTCCGGGTTCTGCTCGGAATAGGCCGCGAGGCTCTCGGGCGCGTCGAGCAGCAGCACGGCGGCGTCGTTGGCCGGCAGCGAGCCGGCCAGCTCGCGCTGGGTCAGCAGGGCCACCGGCGCGCTGTCGCCGAGCATGTGCTCGAGGCGCGCGGCCGGGTAGGCCGGATCGAGCGGCACGTAGGCGGCGCCGGCCTTGAGGATGCCGAGCAGGCCGACGATCATGTCCAGCCCGCGCTCGACGCAGATCGCCACGCGCTGGTCGGCGCCCACGCCGCGTTCCAGCAGCGCATGGGCGACGCGGTTGGCGCGGCGGTTCAGGGCGTCGTAGCTGAGCGAGTGCTCGCCGTGGGTCACCGCGAGCGCCTCCGGTGCCTGCCGCGCCTGCTGTTCGAACAGCGCGTGGATGGTCAGGTCGGTGGGGTAGTCGGCCAGCGCGGCATTGAGTTCGAGCACCTGCTCGCGCCCGGCCGCGTCGAGCAGCGGCAGGGTGCTGACGCGCTGGCCGGCATCGGCCGCCATCGCGGCCAGCAGGGTCTGCAGGCAGGCGACGATGCGCTCGGCGGTGCTCGCGTCGAACAGCTCGCTCGCGTATTCGAGCTCGCCCGAGATCAGGCCGTCTTCCTCGACCAGCAGCAGCGACAGGTCGAACTGCGTGCTCAGGCGGGCCTCGGGCAGCGTGTCCAGCTGCAGCCCCGGCAGCTCGAGCGCGCGCGAAGGCGTGTTGTTCAGCGAGATCATGGCCTGGAAGATCGGGCTGTGGCTCAGGCTGCGCGGCGGCTGCACGGCCTCCACCACCTGCTCGAAGGGCAGGTCCTGGTTCGCGTAGGCGGCCAGCGCGCTGGCCTTGACCTGGCGCAGCAGGCCCGCGACGTCGGGATCCTCGTCGATGCGCACGCGCAGCGCCAGGGTATTGACGAAGAAGCCGATCAGCGGCTCCAGCTCGGCGCGCCGGCGGTTCGCCACCGGCGTGCCGACCACCACGTCGTCCTGGCCCGAGAGGCGGCCCAGCAGGCTGGCCCAGCCCGCCAGCAGGGTCATGAAGAGGGTGGTGCCGTGCTGCTGGCTCAACTGCCGCAGCGCGTCGCCGAGCGGCCGCGGGAAGGTGAAGGCCAGGCTGCGGCCCGCGTAGCGCTGCACGGCGGGGCGCGGGCGATCGGTGGGCAGCTCCAGCAGGGCGGGCGCGCCCTGCAGGTGGCCGCGCCAGAACGCGACCTGCCCGGCGAGCGCGTCGCCGCGCAGCCAGTCGCGCTGCCAGGCGGCGTAGTCCGCGTACTGGATCGGCAGCGCGGGCAGCGGGTCGGGCCGTTGCTGGCGGAACGCGTCGTACAGCGCGGCGAGTTCCTCCACCAGCACGCCGATCGACCAGCCGTCCGAGACGATGTGGTGCTGCGTGATCAGCAGGACATGCTGCTCGGCGCCGAGCGCGAGCAGGCGCCCGCGGATCAGCGGGCCGGCGGCCAGGTCGAAGGGCGCGGCGGCTTCGGCTTCGCCCAGGCGCGCGACGCTCGCCTGCTGCTCGCCGGCGGGAAGTTCGCGCAGGTCCTGCTCGACCAGCGCGAAGCCGGCCGAGGCATCGGCGATGCGCTGGAACGGCTGGCCCTTGGCGGTCGCGAAGGTGGTGCGCAGGATCTCGTGGCGCGCGACGATGCGATCGAGCGCGGCGCGCAGCGCGGCCCGGTCCAGCGCGCCCGTCAGGCGCAGCGCGACCGGCATGTGATAGGCCGCGCCGGCGGCGCGGTCGAGCGTGTCGAGGAACCACAGCCGCTGCTGCGAGAAGGACAGCGCCAGCGGCTGGGCCGAGCGCGGCAGGGCCACGATCGGCGGCAGCTCGGGGCCGGCCTCGCCCTGCGCGATCTGCGCGGCGAGATCGGCCAGCACCGGGCGCGCGAACAGGTCGCGCAGCGAGACCTCCACGCCGAACTGCTTGCGCACGCGCGAGCCGAGCTGCACGGCCAGCAGCGAGTGGCCGCCGAGGTCGAAGAAGCCGTCATGGCGGCCGACCCGCTCGAGGCCGAGCAGTTCCTGCCAGATCGCGGCCAGTGCCTGCTCGGTCTCGCCCAGCGGCGCCTCGTAGGCCTGGCGCACCACCGCGGCCGCGTCGGGGGCGGGCAGCGCGCGGCGGTCGAGCTTGCCGTTGGGGGTGAGCGGGAAGCTGTCCAGCACCATGAAGGCGTTCGGCACCATGTACTCGGGCAGCGAGGCCTGCAGGTGCTGGCGCAGCAGGCCCGGCGACAGCTTCGCCTGCACGGGGATCTCGCCGTCGGCGAACAGGCGCGCGTAGAACGGCGAGGCGCGGAATTCGGCGGTGCGATGCGGCATGGCATGGCGGATCGCCAGCTCGCTGCCGTCCACGCGGCGCAGCACCGCGTCGAGATGGAAGTCGGGGTTCAGCCCGTTGGGGTCCAGGCTGCGCGTGATGCGGCCTTCCAGCACGTCGCCGGCCTGCACCGCCAGGCCTTCCGGGAAGGCCGGGAAATAGACCGGCAGCCAGCTGCCCTGGTCGGCCAGCGTGTCGAGCGTGTTGTCGGCATCGACGAACAGCAGCATCCAGACCACGAAGCCCGTCATGCGCCCGCCCTTCTCGAAGCGCAGGCTGATCGCGTGCGTCGTTTCCGGCTCCATGTGGCGCGTGTAGTCGAGGTCCTCGAAGGCGTCCTCGCTGCTGAGGATCGCGCTGGCCGGCAGGTCCTTGACGCAGATCCGCAGGTCGAACGGCGAGCCGGTCTCCTCGAAGATCTTGCGCACGTAGTGGCCGGTGGTCTCGGTGAAGGCGTAGTCGAACAGGTCCTCGGTCAGCGAGACGGCGACGATCTTGGTCAGGCTGCGCTCGGGGATCATGTGCGCGCCGTCCTTGAGGAAGCGCCGCGCGTTGTTGATGATCACCGCCGAGCCCTCGCTGCCGGCGATGTTGCCGATGATCTCGGAGATGCAGTAGTCGACCGGCTCGGGCAGCTCGATGCGGGTCGCGTCGCCGTGCAGCACGACGATGCGGTCCTCCAGGCCCAGCGAGCGCACCTTCTCGCGCGCGGCCAGGTAGCTGCGTTCGAGCAGCTCGATCGCGTAGACCTTGCGCGCGCCCGCGTCGATCGCCATGCGCGAGAGCACCGCGTGCGGGCCCGGCCCGATCTCGACCACGGTCTTGCCGGGCAGGTGGCGCGCGAAGGCGTTCGCGTAGCAGCGGTTGCGCGTGGTGTGGTTCGCCATCGCGTGGTACAGCAGCGCGTCGTAGACGTAGAACTCCGATACCGAGGGCCACAGCTCGACGCGGTCGGTGGCGGTCACGTAGGCGGCCAGGCGCGGGTCGCCCGGCGCGTCCTCGCGCGCCATCACGATCGCGTCCTTGACCTGCGGGTGCAGGCGCAGGCGCGCCTCGACCTCGGCCGGCTCGATGCGAAAGCCGCGCAGCTTGACCTGGGTGTCGTTGCGGCCCAGGTATTCGATGCTGCCGTCGGGCAGCCAGCGGCCCAGGTCGCCGGTGCGGTACAGGCGCGCTTGCGCCGCGCCGCTGAACGGATCCTCGACGAAGCGCTCGCGCGTCATCTCGGGCAGGTTCAGGTAGCCGCGCGCCAGGCCGATGCCGCCGATGTGGATCTCGCCGGCCACGCCGATCGGCACCGGCTGGCCCAGCTCGTCGAGCAGGTGGATGCGCACGTTGTCCATCGGTGCGCCGATCGGCACCGCGCCGTCGGTCTCGCCGGGCTCGCAGACCTGCATGCTGGCGCAGACCGTCGCCTCGGTCGGGCCGTAGGCGTTGATCATGCGCCGGCCCTTCGCCCAGCGCCTCACCAGGGCGGCCGGGCAGGCCTCGCCGGCCACCGCCAGGGTGCGCAGCGCGCGCAGCGCCTCGCTGTCGGCATGGGGCGCGAGGATGCCGGCGGCCACCGGCGGCAGCGTGACGTGGGTGATCGCGTGCGAGGACAGCGTGGCCAGCAGCGGCTCGCCCGGCAGCAGGGCTTCGCGCGAGGCCAGGTAGAGGGTGGCGCCGCGGCACAGCGCCATGGCGATCTCGGAGATGCAGGCGTCGAAGCTGAACGAGGCGAACTGCAGCACGCGGCTGTCGGGCTGCACGTCGAACACGCGGATCTGCGCCTGGGCGAGGTTCGACAGGCCCTTGTGCTCGACCATCACGCCCTTGGGCGTGCCGGTGGAACCGGAGGTGTAGATCACGTAGGCCAGGCTCGCGGCGTCGATCGGCAGCTCGGGGTCGTGCTCGGGCAAGCCCTCGAAGCCGCCGTCGTCGAGCAGCAGCACGGGCGCCTCGCCCACCGGCAGCGTGCCGGCCAGCGGCGCCAGCGCCTGCTGGCTCAACAGCGCCACCGGCGCGCTGTCGCGCACCATGTGCTCGAGCCGCGCGGCCGGATAGGCCGGGTCGAGCGGCACGTAGGCGGCGCCGGCCTTGAGGATGCCGAGCAGGCCCGCCACCATGTCGAGGCCGCGCTCGACGCAGATCGCCACGCGCTGGTCGGCGCGCACGCCGCGCTCGATCAGCGCATGGGCGATGCGGTTGGCGCGGCGGTTCAGGGCGTCGTAGTCCAGCACCTGGGTGCCGAACACGGCGGCCGGCGCGGTGGGCTG
Source organism: Burkholderia sp. SJZ089 (assembly GCF_007828315.1). NCBI lineage: Bacteria > Pseudomonadati > Pseudomonadota > Betaproteobacteria > Burkholderiales > Burkholderiaceae > Burkholderia > Burkholderia sp. SJZ089. The sequence continues at coordinate 126,006 of NZ_VIUM01000008.1, forward strand.
GCTGCGGGCCAGGGCCTCGAACTGCTGGTGGATCAGCGCTTGCGGATAGGGCGTGGCGTTCGCGTTGAAGTCGACCAGCACCTGGCGGCGCTGGGCCTCGTCGAGCAGCGGCAGGGCGCTGACGCGCCGCGTCGGGTCGGCGGCCATCGCGGCCAGCAGGATCTGCAGGCTCTGGGCGAGGCGTTCGATGGTGGCCGCGTCGAACAGGTCGCTGGAGTAGCTGATGCTGCCGCCGATGCGCTGGTCGTCGTCGCTGAGCAGCAGCGCCAGGTCGAAGGTGGCGGTCGAGCCGGTTTCGGCGAGGGTCTGCACGTCCAGGCCGGCCAGGCTCACGGTGCGGTCGGCCGGGGTGTTCTCGAGCGTGATGCCGACCTGGAAGATCGGGCTGTGGCTGAGGCTGCGGGTGGGCGCCAGCGCTTCCACCACCTGCTCGAAGGGCAGGTCCTGGTGCGCGTAGGCGTCCAGCGCGATCTTGCGCACGCGCTGCAGCAGGGTGGCCACGTCGGGATCGTCGCTGGTATCGACGCGCAGCGCGAGGGTGTTGACGAAGAAGCCGATCAGCGATTCGAACTCGCTGCGCTGGCGGTTCGCCACCGGCGTGCCGATCACGATCTCGCGGGTGCGGCTGATGCGCGAGAGCAGCACGGCCCAGCCCGCGAACAGGGTCATGAACAGGGTGGTGCCCTGCTGCTGGCTCAGGCGGCGCAGCGCGTCGCCGAGCGCGCCCGAAAAGCCGAGCGGCACGTTGCCGCCGGCATAGCGCTGCACGGCCGGGCGCGGCCGGTCGGTGGGCAGCGCCAGCAGGGCCGGCGCGCCCTTCAGGTGATCGGTCCAGAACGCCACCTGGCGGCGCAAGGTCTCGCCCTGCAGCCAGCCGCGCTGCCAGGCCGCGTAGTCGGCGTATTGCAGCGCCAGCGGCGGCAGCGGGTCGGGCTGCTGCTGGCGGAAGGCCTCGTAGAGCACGGTGATTTCCTCGACCAGCAGGCCCAGCGACCAGCCGTCCGAGACGATGTGATGCTGCGTGATCAGCAGGATGTGCTGCTCGGCGCCGAGCCGCAGCAGCTGGCCGCGAATCAGCGGGCCCTGCTCCAGGTCGAAGGGCGCGGCGGCCTCGGCCTCGCGGATCCGCGCCACGGCCGCTTCCTGCTCGGCGGCGGGCAGCTCGCCCAGGTCCTGCTCGAGCAGCGCGAAACCGGCCTCGGCGTCGGCGATGCGCTGGAACGGCTCGCCCTGCTCGGTGGCGAAGCGGGTGCGCAGCACTTCGTGGCGCGCCACCACGCGGTCCAGCGCGGCGCGCAGGGCGGCGCGGTCGAGCGCGCCGGTCAGGCGCAGCGCGGTCGGCACGTGGTAGGCGGCGCCGGCGGCCTGGTCCAGCGTGTCGAGGAACCACAGGCGCTGCTGGGCGAACGACAGCGGCAGGCTGGCGGAGCGATCCGCGCGCGCGATCGGCTGGCGCGCCTCGCCGGCCGGCCGCGCGTCGCCGCGCTGGCGCAACCGTTGCAGGAGGAGAGCACGCTTCAGTTGTTCGACATCGGGACTACGTTTATTCACTTTGCGCATCCTTTAATTGAGCCAGCAATTCGCTTTCGGACAGGTTGCCCAACTCCAGTTCCAGGTCTTGCAGATCGTCGGCCGCGTACAGGACCAGCAGCAGCGAGGTCACCGTATCGGCGAGCTGGCCGAGCGTGGGGTGTTCGAACAGCGCGTTGAGCGAGACCTCGACGCCGAACTGCTCGTCGAGGCGGATCACCAGTTGCACGGCCAGCAGCGAATGGCCGCCGAGATCGAAGAAGCTGTCGTGACGGCCGATCCGTTCGGTGCCGAGCAGCTCGCGCCAGATCTGCGCGATCTCCTCCTCCACCTCGCCGATCGGCGCTTCGTGGTCCTGCGCCAGCGCGATGCCCGCGTCGGGCGCCGGCAGGGCCTGGCGGTCGAGCTTGCCGTTCGGCGTGAGCGGCAGCGCCGCGAGGATCACGAAGGCGTCGGGGATCATGTAGCCGGCCAGGCGCTCGGACAGCTCGCCCTGCAGGCCGGCCGCGCTCGGCTGGGCGCCGTCCTGCGGCACCACGTAGGCGACCAGGCGCTTGGCGCCGTCGGCCTCGGTGAGCGCGATCACGGCCGCCTCGCGCACGCCCTCGCATTCGGCCAGGCGGGCCTCGACCTCGCCGAGCTCGATGCGGAAGCCGCGGATCTTGACCTGGAAGTCGTTGCGGCCGAGGTATTCGAGGCTGCCGTCGGGCAGCCAGCGTGCGAGATCGCCGGTCTTGTAGAGCCGCTCGCCGGGGCGCTGGCTGAACGGGTCGCGGATGAAGCGCTGGGCGGTGAGCTCGTCGCGGTTGAGGTAGCCGCGGGTGACGCCGTCGCCGCCGATGTGCAGCTCGCCGGAGACGCCTTGGGGGACCGGCTGGAGATGCTCGTCGAGCAGGTAGATGCGGGTATTGGCGAGCGGCTTGCCGATGGTGGCGATGCCCATGCCGCGCTGCCGGGCCTCGTCGAAACCGACGTAGGCGGCGGTGCAGGAGACGGTGGTCTCGGTGGGTCCGTAGGTGTTGACCAGGCGGGTGTGCTCGGGGCGGAAGCGATCCCAGAGTTCGAGCTTCTGGGTGGAGAGCGCGTCGCCGGTGACATTGACGAGGCGCACGCTGTCCAGCAGCTCGCGCGCCTTGGCCGGCTGGCGATCCCATTCGGCGACCAGGGTATGCCAGTGCGCGGCGGTGAGATGGACCACGCTGGGCGGCCGCGATCCGGAAGCGCCGGCACCGAAGATCTGGGTGGCGGGCATCAGGGTGGCGCCGCCGAGCAGGGCGGGGAAGATCTCCTCGGCGGAGAGGTCGAAGTTCAGCGAGTTCTGCTGGAGGACGACGTCCTCGGGGGTGATGGCGAACAGGCGTATCGCGTCGACGGTGTAGTTGACGAGGTTGCGGTGCTCGACCATCACGCCCTTGGGCAGGCCGGTGGAGCCGGAGGTGTAGATCACGTAGACCAGGTTGCCGGGCGTGACCTGGGTGACGGGGTCCTGCTCGGGGAAGCGGGCGAAGTGCGCTTCGTCGTCGAGCAGCAGGGTGGGCGCGTCGAGGGCGGGCAGCTTGTCGGCGAGCGCGGCCTGGGTGAGCAGGGCGACGGGAGCGCTGTCGCGCAGCATGTGCTCGATGCGGGCGGGCGGGTAGGCGGGATCGAGCGGCACATAGGCGGCGCCGGCCTTGAGGACGCCGAGCAGGCCGGCGACGGTATCGATGCCGCGCTCGGCGCTGATGGCCACGCGCTGGTCGGGTCGCACGCCGATCTCGATCAGGGCGTGGGCGATGCGATTGGCGCGGCGGTTGAGGGCGTCGTAGCTGATCTCGTGCTGGCCGTGTGCGACGGCGATCGCCTCGGGTCGGCTGGCGACCACGGCCTCGAACAGTTGATGGACGGTGCGCTCGGCGGGCCAGGGTGCCTCGCTGCGATTGAAGTCGACCAGCACCTGTTGCCGCTCGGCCTCGTCGAGTATCGCGATGCCGCCGATCTCGCGGCCCGGCGCGGCCACCATGCCCTCCAGCACGCGCAGCAGGTAGGCCGTGTAGCGGAGCATGGTCGCGCGATCGAACAGCGCGGTGGCGTATTCGAGCGTGCCGACGATCTCGCCGTCCACTTCCTCCAGGTCCAGCGAGAGATCGAACATCGCGGTGCGTTGCGGCGGTTCGATCGACTGCAGCGCCACGCCGCCCAGGTCGAGCTCGACCGTGTCGGTGCCCTGCCAGGCGAACATGGCCTGGAACACCGGGCTGTGCGCGAGGCTGCGCTCGGGCTTGAGCAGTTCCACCACCTGCTCGAAGGGCAGGTCCTGGTTCGACTGCGCGTCGATGGTCTGCTGGCGCACGCGCTGCAGCAACTGCGAGCTGCTCGGATGGCCCGACAGGTCGACGCGCAGCGCCAGCGTGTTGACGAAGAAGCCGATCAGCCCCTCCACGCCGGCATGCGTGCGGTTGGCCACCGGCGAGCCGATCACCACCTCGTCCTGGCCGGCCAGGCGCGAGAGCACGCTGGCCCAGGCCGCGAGCAGCGTCATGTAGAGCGTGGTGCCCTCGCGCTTGCCGAGCGATTTCAGCGCGGCGCTGAGCGGCTTGCCCAGCGCGAGCGGCACCGTGCTGCCGGCATGGTCCTGCTGCGCCGGGCGGGGCCGGTCGGTCGGCAGCGTCAGCAGGCCCGGCGCATCGGCCAGGGCGCGCCGCCAGTAGGCGGCCTGCTCCTGCATCACCGGGCCCTCGAGCCAGCGGCGCTGCCAGGCGGCGTAATCGGCGTATTGCAGGACCGGCACCGGCAGCGGGTCGGCCTGTCGCGCCAGGAAGGCGCGGTAGAGCGCGCCGAGTTCGCGGCTGAGCACGCCCATCGACCAGCCGTCGCTGACGATGTGGTGCATGGTGACCAGCAGCACGTGCTCGGCCTCGGCCAGCCGGAACAGTTCGGCGCGTACCAGCGGACCCTGTTCGAGATCGAAGGGCTGGTGCGCGGCCTGGTCGAGCCGGGCTTCGAGCTGCTCGCTCGCCTGCTCGGCGGCCAGGTCGCTGAACGCGATCGGCAGGCCGCCGCCGGGCGCGCCGATCCGCTGCACGACCTGCTTGCCTTCGCGCACGAAGGTGGTGCGCAGGGCTTCGTGGCGCTCCACGATCCGGTCCAGCGAGGCCTGCAGCGCGGCGCGATCGAGCGTGCCGCTCAGGCGCAGCGCGGCCGGCATGTGATAGGCGCTGCTCACGCCGTCCATCTGCGCGAGGAACCACAGCCGCTGCTGGGCGAACGACAGCGGCAGCGCGCCGTCGCGGCCGATCGGCTCGATCGGCGGCAGCGTGCTGGCCGCCGCGCGCGACACGGCCCGCGCCAGCTCGGCCAGGCGCGGATGCGCGAACAGGTCGGCCAGCCCCAGTTCGACGCCGGTGGCGAGGCGGACCTGCGAGATCAGCTTGACCGCCAGCAGCGAGTGGCCGCCGAGTTCGAAGAAGTCGTCGTGGCGGCCGACGCGTTCGAGACCGAGCAGGTCCTGCCAGATCGCGGCCAGCCCCGGCTCGACGTCGCCGCAAGGCGCTTCGTAGGCGAGGCCCGTGGCGGCGCTGCTGTCGGGCGCGGGCAGCGCGCTGCGATCGAGCTTGCCGTTCGGCGTGAGCGGGAAGGCGTCGAGCAAGACGAAGGCCGAGGGAATCATGTGGGCGGCCAGTTGCGCGCCCAGCTCCGTTTGCAGATCGGCCACGCCCGGCTGGGCGCCGTCCTGCGGCACCACGTAGGCGACCAGGCGCTTGGCGCCGTCGGCCTCGGTGAGCGCGATCACGGCCGCCTCGCGCACGCCCTCGCATTCGGCCAGGCGGGCCTCGACCTCGCCGAGCTCGATGCGGAAGCCGCGGATCTTGACCTGGAAGTCGTTGCGGCCGAGGTATTCGAGGCTGCCGTCGGGCAGCCAGCGTGCGAGATCGCCGGTCTTGTAGAGCCGCTCGCCGGGGCGCTGGCTGAACGGGTCGCGGATAAAGCGCTGGGCGGTGAGCTCGTCGCGGTTGAGGTAGCCGCGGGTGACGCCGTCGCCGCCGATGTGCAGCTCGCCGGAGACGCCTTGGGGGACCGGCTGGAGATGTTCGTCGAGCAGGTAGATGCGGGTATTGGCGAGCGGCTTGCCGATGGTGGCGATGCCCATGCCGCGCTGCCGGGCCTCGTCGAAGCCGACGTAGGCGGCGGTGCAGGAGACGGTGGTCTCGGTGGGTCCGTAGGTGTTGACCAGGCGGGTGTGCTCGGGGCGGAAGCGATCCCAGAGTTCGAGCTTCTGGGTGGAGAGCGCGTCGCCGGTGACATTGACGAGGCGCACGCTGTCGAGCAGCTCGCGCGCCTTGGCCGGCTGGCGATCCCATTCGGCGACCAGGGTATGCCAGTGCGCGGCGGTGAGATGGACCACGCTGGGCGGCCGCGATCCGGAAGCGCCGGCACCGAAGATCTGGGTGGCGGGCATCAGGGTGGCGCCGCCGAGCAGGGCGGGGAAGATCTCCTCGGCGGAAAGGTCGAAGTTCAGCGAGTTCTGCTGGAGGACGACGTCCTCGGGAGTGATGGCGAACAGGCGTATCGCGTCGACGGTGTAGTTGACGAGGTTGCGGTGCTCGACCATCACGCCCTTGGGCAGGCCGGTGGAGCCGGAGGTGTAGATCACGTAGACCAGGTTGCCGGGCGTGACCTCGGTGACGGGGTCCTGCTCGGGGAAGCGGGCGAAGTGCGCCTCGTCATCGAGCAGCAGGGTGGGCGCGTCGAGGGCGGGCAGCTTGTCGGCGAGCGCGGCCTGGGTGAGCAGGGCGACGGGAGCGCTGTCGCGCAGCATGTGCTCGATGCGGGCGGCCGGGTAGGCGGGATCGAGCGGGACATAGGCGGCACCGGCCTTGAGGATGCCGAGCAGGCCCGCCACCATCCCGATGCCGCGCTCGGCGCACAGTGCCACGCATTGGTCGGTGCCCACGCCGGTCTCGATCAGGGCATGGGCGATCCGGTTGGCCTGCCGGTTCAGGGCGTCGTAGCTGATGGCGTGCTCGCCATGGAGCACGGCGATCGCCTCGGGCGTGGCGCGCACCTGCTTCTCGAACAGCGCGTGGATCGTCAGGTCGGCCGGGTAGTCGGTGCCGGTCGCGTTGAAGTCGACCAGCACCTGTTGCCGCTGCGTCTCGTCGAGCAGGGGCAGCGCGCCGACGCGGCAGCCCGTGTCGGCGGCCATGCCGGCCAGCAGCGTCTGCAGGTGGGCGGCCAGGCGCGCGACGGTGGACGCGTCGAACAGGTCGCTCGCGTATTCCAGCTCGCCCGAGATGATGCCGTCGCGATCGACCAGCGACAGCGACAGGTCGAACTGCGTGCTCAGGTAGGACTGCGCGAGCGGCGCGAGCTTCAGGCCCGGCAGGTCGAGCGTGCGTGCCGGCGTGTTGTCCAGCGAGATCATGGCCTGGAAGATCGGGCTGTGGCTCAGGCTGCGCGGCGGCTGCACGGCCTCCACCACCTGCTCGAAGGGCAGCTCCTGGTGCGCGTAGGCGGCCAGGGCGTCGGCCTTCACGCGCTGCAGCAGGGTGGCCACGTCGGGGTTGTCCTCGAGCCGCACGCGCAGCGCCAGGGTGTTGACGAAGAAGCCGATCAGCGGCTCCAGCTCGGCCTGCTGGCGGTTGGCCACCGGCGTGCCGATCACCAGGTCGCGCTGGTGGGCGAGGCGCGAGAGCAGGGCGGCCCAGCCGGCGAACAGGGTCATGAACAGCGTGGTGCCGTGCTGTCGGCCGAGCTGGCGCAGCGCGTCGCCCAGCTCGCGCGGGAAGGCCAGCGGCACGCTCGCGCCGCGGTAGCTCTGCACGGCCGGGCGGGGCCGGTCGGTCGGCAGTTCGAGCAGCGCCGGCGCATCGGCCAGGCGCGCCTTCCAGAAGCCGGCCTGCCGCGCCAGCGCCTCGCCCTGCAGCCGCTCGCGCTGCCAGGCGGCGTAGTCGGCGTACTGGATCGCGAGCGGCGGCAGCGGGTCGGGCTGCCGCTGGTGGAAGGCGGCGTAGAGCGCGCTGATCTCGTCGATCAGCACGCCGATCGACCAGCCGTCCGAGACGATGTGATGCTGGGTGACCAGCAGCAGATGGTCCTCGTCGTCGAGTTCGAGCAGCTGGCCGCGGATCAGCGGGCCTTGGGCGAGATCGAAGGGCTCGATCGCCTCGGCCTCGCCGATGCGCGCCACCGCCAGCTCGCGTGCCTCGGCGGCGATGCCGCGCAGGTCGTGGACGGCCAGCCGGAAACCCTGGTCCGCCTCGCCGATCCGCAGGAAGGGCTCGCCCTGCTCGACGGCGATGCTGGCGCGCAGCACTTCATGGCGGGCCACGATGCGGTCCAGCGCGGCGCGCAGCGCGGCCGGGTCGAGGCGGCCGCTCAGGCGCAGCGCGGCGGGCATGTGATAGGCGGCGCCGGCGGCCTGGTCGAGCGTGTCGAGGAACCACAGGCGCTGCTGGGCGAACGACAGCGGCAGCCTGCCGTCGCGCGAGCGCGGCAGGATCGGCGGCAGCTCGGCGGCGGGCTCGGCACCGGCCTCGATGCGCGCGGCCAGCTCGGCCAGCTCGGCCAGCACCGGGCGCGCCAGCAGCTCGCGTAGCGGCAGCTCGACGCCGAAGGCCTTGCGCAGCCGCGAGGCCAGTTGGACCGCCAGCAGCGAATGGCCGCCGAGTTCGAGGAAGTTGTCGTGGCGGCCGACGCGTTCGAGGCCGAGCAGTTCCTGCCAGATCGCGGCGAGCCGCGGTTCGGTCTCGCCTTGCGGCGCGCTGTAGGCCTGCATCACCACCGCGTCCGCGTCGGGCGCGGGCAGCGCGCGGCGGTCGAGCTTGCCGTTGGGGGTGAGCGGGAAGGCGGCGAGCGCGACGAAGGCGTTCGGCACCATGTAGTCGGGCAGCGCGGCGGCCAGGCGCGCGCGCAGCTCGGCCGGCGCGGGCGCGGCGCCCTCCAGCGGCACCAGGTAGGCGACCAGGCGCGCGCTCTCGCTCGCGCCGTCCTGGCGCGCGATCACCACCGCCTCGCCGACGCCCTCGCAGGCCGCCAACGCCGCCTCGATCTCGCCGAGCTCGACGCGCAGGCCGCGGATCTTGACCTGGAAGTCGTTGCGGCCGAGGTATTCGATATTGCCGTCCGGCAGGTAGCGGCCGAGGTCGCCGGTGCGATAGAGCCGCGCGTCGGCCTCGTCGCCGAACGGGTCGCGCACGAAGCGCTCGGCGCTCAGCTCGGGACGGTTCAGGTAGCCGCGCGCGACCCCCGCGCCGCCGATGCAGATCTCGCCCGTCACGCCGGGCGGCACCAGCCGGTCGTGCGCGTCGAGCAGGTACAGGCGGGCATGGCGGATCGGCCGGCCGAGCGGCACCGGCGCGTCGCGATAGTCGTCGAGCTCGGTCGACAGCACATGCCAGCCGGCCACGTCGCTGCATTCGGTCGGGCCGTAGCTGTTGACGAACACCGGGCGCGGCGCCGGGATCGCGGCCAGCCTGGCGGCCTGGATCGGTTCGCCGCCGAGCACCACGCGGCGCAGGCGCGACAGGTCGTGGCCGCCGTCGGCGTCGATCAGGGCATGGAAGGCGCTCGGCGACAGGTTCAGGTGGCCGATGCCGTCGCGGCGGATCCGCGCCAGGATCGCGGGCGGATCGAAGCGCGGCTCGGCCAGGTGCAGGATGCCGCCCGTCATCAGCGGCGCCAGCAGGTTCTTCTGGGTCAGGTCGAAGCTCGGCGAGGTGACGATCAGCACCGCGTCGTCGCGGCCCACGCCGACGTCCTCGAGATACCAGTCCATCAGGTTCGACAGGCCGCGGTGCTCGACCATCACGCCCTTGGGCTCGCCGGTCGAGCCCGAGGTATAGATCAGGTAGGCGAGATCGTCCGGCGCTGCCGTGACCGCCGGCACGCCGGGATCGTCGCCGGGCACGGCCACCTCGCGCGGATCGAGGCAGGGCGCGCCGCTGTCGCGCAGCGCCTCCGGCAAGGCGTCGACGTGGGTCAGGATCGCGGCCGGCGCGCAGTCCGCGATCATGTAGGCGATCCGCTCGGCCGGGTAGGACGGATCGATCGGCACGTAGGCGGCGCCGGCCTTCAGGGTCGCGAGCAGGCCGATCATCAGGTCGATGCCGCGCTCCAGATGGAGCGCGACGCGCGTGTCGGGCACCACGCCGGCGCCGATCAGGCGATGCGCGAGCGCGTTGGCGCGGCGCTCCAGTTCGCCGTAGCTCAGGCGCGTGCGGCCGTCGTCGAGCGCCGGCGCGTCGGGGCGGGCCGCGGCCTGCGCCTCGAAGCGGCGATGCACGGGTTCGGCCGGGCGCGTGCCGGCGGCGGCGCTTGCCGCGTCGCCCGATCCGGCGGCGGCCACCAGCCGGCGCTGTTCCGTGGCCGGCAGGATCGCCAGGCGCGCGGCGGGCCGCGGCGATGCCTCGCCCAGCGCGTCGACGAGCGACTCGATGGCGGTGGCGAGATAGTGCAGCAGCGGTTTCGGGTCGACCTGGTCCAGGCAGCGCAGGGTCAGCGCGAAACCGGCGCCGAGATCGTCGACCGTCATGTCGAACGGGTAGTTGGTGCGCTCGTCGGCGGCCAGCACGCGCACGCCGTCGCCGAGGAACACGTCGGCCGTGCCGTGCTGGGTGCGGGCCGTCTCCGGGCTGTGGCGGTAGTTCAGCAGGGTGCTGAACAGCGGTACCGAGGCGGGCACCGCGCTGCAGCGCTGCGCGCTCGCCAGCGAGGCCTGTTCGTGGTCGAGCAGGCCGCTGAGCTTGAGGCGCATCTGCTCGGTGAGATCGGCCGCGCTGCGGCCGCCGAACGAGGCGCGTACCGGCAGCGTGTTGAGGAACATGCCGAAGGTCTGGTCGGCGCCCTCGGTGCCCTGCAGGCGGCCCGACAGCACCGTGCCGAACACCACGTCGTCCTGGCCGGTGCAGGCCGACAGCACCAGGGCCCAGGCCGCGTGGAACAGCACCGCGCCGGTCACGCCCTGGCGCTGCGCGCAGTCGCGGATGCGCTGCGCCAGCTCGGCCGGCAGCGCGAGGCTGGCCTCGTGGATGTCGGCGCCGTCGCCCTGGGTGTCGAACAGGCCGAACAGCGCGGTCGGCGTCTCGATGTCGCCGAGCTGCTGCCGGAAGTAACGCTCGTGGACGCCCGGCTCGACCGCGCGCGACTGGGCGATGAAGTTGCGATAGGGCGTCGAGGCGCGCAGTTGCGCGGCGCGGCCGTCCATGATGGTGCGGATCTCCTCGAGCATCAGCTCGAGCGTGACGTGGTCGCTGACCATGTGGTGGTCGAGCAGCGACAGCAGCCATTCGCCGCTGCGCGGATCGGGGGCGATCCAGGCCCGGCTCAGCGGCGCGCGCGACAGGTCGAGGCGCACCCGCGCGGGATCGGTCAGCGCCAGCAACTGCCCCAGCGTATCGCGGCCGGCGTCGAGCGCGGGCGTCTCGACCACCAGCGCGGCTTGCCGATGCACCACCTGCACCGGCTGGCGCAGGCCGTTCCAGTGCACGCTGCTGCGCAGCACGTCGTGGCGCGAGATCACGGTCTGCAGCGCGGCGAGGAACGCGTCGAGGCGGCCGCGCGTGTCGAAGGCCAGCACCGTGCGCATCAGGTAGGCGTCGCCCTCGGTGTCGAGCAGGTGATGGAACAGGATGCCGTCCTGCAGCGAGGACAGCGGATAGATGTCCTGGATCGCGGCCGCGCCGCCCGGCACCTCGGCCGCCAGCAGGTCGATCTCGGCCTGGCCCAGTTCCACCAGCGGCAGCATGGCCGGCGTGATCGCGGTGCAGCCCTCGGGGATGCGGTTGGGCGCGACGGCCGGTGCCGCCTGCGGCGCGACCGCGCCGATCTTCAGTGCCATCTCGGAGAGCACCGGCGCCGCGAACACGGTCTTCACGTCGATCTTGAGGTCCTTCTGGCGCAGCCGCTCGATCAGGGTGATGGCGAGCAGCGAGTGGCCGCCGACCTCGAAGAAGTTGTCGTTGCGGCCGACCTGCTCGACGCCGAGCAGGGCTTGCCAGATCTGCGACAGCACCAGCTCGGCATGGCCGCGCGGCGCCTCGAACACGCGCGTGAGGATCGCCGATTCGTCGGGCGCGGGCAGGGCGTTGCGGTCGAGCTTGCCGTTGGGCGTCAGCGGCAGCGATTTCAGCACCACGAAGGCGCGCGGCACCATGAAGTCGGCCAGCGTGCTGGCGAGGCGGTTGCGCAGGCGCGTGACCGCGCGCTTCTCGGTGCGCTTGGCGCCGAGCTCGGCGCCGCTCTGGGGCACCACGTAGGCGACCAGCTGGCGCGAGCCGTCCTCTTCCCTGCGCGCCACCACCACCGCCTCGCCGACGCCCTCGCATTCGGCCAGGCGGGCCTCGACCTCGCCGAGCTCGATGCGGAAGCCACGGATCTTGACCTGGAAGTCGTTGCGGCCGAGGTATTCGAGGCTGCCGTCGGGCAGCCAGCGTGCGAGATCGCCGGTCTTGTAGAGACGCTCGCCGGGGCGCTGGCTGAACGGATCGCGGATGAAGCGCTGGGCGGTGAGCTCGTCGCGGTTGAGGTAGCCGCGGGTAACGCCGTCGCCGCCGATGTGCAGCTCGCCGGAGACGCCTTGGGGGACCGGCTGGAGATGCTCGTCGAGCAGGTAGATGCGGGTATTGGCGAGCGGCTTGCCGATGGTGGCGATACCCATGCCGCGCTGCCGGGCCTCGTCGAAACCGACGTAGGCGGCGGTACACGAGACGGTGGTCTCGGTGGGCCCGTAGGTGTTGACCAGGCGGGTGTGCTCGGGGCGGAAGCGATCCCAGAGTTCGAGCTTCTGGGTGGAGAGCGCGTCGCCGGTGACATTGACGAGGCGCACGCTGGCCAGCAGCTCGCGAGCGCGCTCGGGCCGGCGATCCCATTCGGCGACCAGGGTATGCCAGTGCGCGGCGGTCAGGTGCACGAAGCTCGGCTTGCGCGCGGCTTCCGTCTCGCCGGGCTCGCCGTAGCCGAAGATCTGGGTGGCGGGCATCAGGGTGGCGCCGCCGAGCAGGGCGGGGAAGATCTCCTCGGCGGAGAGGTCGAAGTTCAGCGAGTTCTGCTGGAGGACGACGTCCTCGGGGGTGATGGCGAACAGGCGTATCGCGTCGACGGTGTAGTTGACGAGGTTGCGGTGCTCGACCATCACGCCCTTGGGCAGGCCGGTGGAGCCGGAGGTGTAGATCACGTAGACCAGGTTGCCGGGCGTGACCTCGGTGACGGGGTCCTGCTCGGGGAAGCGGGCGAAGTGCGCTTCGTCGTCGAGCAGCAGGGTGGGCGCGTCGAGGGCGGGCAGCTTGTCGGCGAGCGCGGCCTGGGTGAGCAGGGCGACGGGAGCGCTGTCGCGCAGCATGTGCTCGATGCGGGCGGCCGGGTAGGCGGGATCGAGCGGGACATAGGCGGCGCCGGCCTTGAGGATGCCGAGCAGGCCGGCGACGGTATCGATGCCGCGCTCGGCGCTGATGGCCACGCGCTGGTCGGGTCGCACGCCGATCTCGATCAGGGCGCGGGCGATGCGATTGGCGCGGCGGTTGAGGGCGTCGTAGCTGATCTCGTGCTGGCCGTGGGCGACGGCGATCGCCTCGGGCCGGCTGGCGACCACGGCCTCGAACAGTTGATGGACGGTGCGCTGGGCGGGCCAGGGTGCCTCGCTGCGATTGAAGTCGACCAGCACCTGCTGCCGCTGCGTCTCGTCGAGCAGGGGCAGGGTGCCGAGGCGGCGGGACGGATCGGCGGCCATGCCGGCCAGCAGCGTCTGCAGGTGGGCGGCCAGGCGCGCGACGGTGGACGCGTCGAACAGGTCGCTCGCGTATTCGAGGTCGCCCGAGATGATGCCGTCCTCGTCGACCAGCGACAGCGACAGGTCGAACTGCGTGGTGACATGCGCCTGCGCGAGGGTCTCGAGCTGCAGGCCCGGCAATTCGAGCGCGTGCGCCGGCGTGTTGTTCAGCGAGATCATGGCCTGGAAGATCGGGCTATGACTCAGGCTGCGCGGCGGCTGCACGGCTTCCACCACCTGCTCGAAGGGCAGGTCCTGGTGCGCGTAGGCATCGAGCGCGGTCTGTCGGACCTGTTGCAGCAGGCCGGCCACGTCGGGGTCGTCCTCGAGCCGCACGCGCAGCGCCAGGGTGTTGACGAAGAAGCCGATCAGCGGCTCCAGCTCGGCCTGCTGGCGGTTGGCCACCGGCGTGCCGATCACCAGGTCGCGCTGGTGGGTGAGGCGCGAGAGCAGGGCGGCCCAGCCGGCGAACAGGGTCATGAACAGCGTGGTGCCGTGCTGCCGGCCGAGCTGGCGCAGCGCGTCGCCCAGCTCGCGCGGGAAGGCCACGGCGATGCGGCCGCCGGCATAGCTCTGCACGGCCGGGCGGGGCCGGTCGGTCGGCAGTTCGAGCAGCGCCGGCGCGCCGGCCAGGTGGTCGCGCCAGAAGCCGGTCTGCCGCTGCAAGGTCTCGCCCTGCAGCCAGTCGCGCTGCCAGGCGGCGTAGTCGGCGTACTGGATCGCGAGCGGCGGCAGCGGGTCGGGCTGCCGGCGGTGGAAGGCGGCGTAGAGCGTGCTGATCTCGTCGATCAGCACGCCGATCGACCAGCCGTCCGAGACGATGTGGTGCTGGGTGACCAGCAGGATGTGCTGCGTGTCGTCGAGCGCGAGCAACTGGCCGCGGATCAGCGGGCCGCGCGCGAGATCGAAGGGCGCCAGCGCCTCGGCCCCGGCGATGCGCGTGACGGCGGCCTGGCAAGCCTCGTCGGCCAGCCCGCGCAGGTCCTGCGTGTCGAGCGCGAAGCCGGCGCCCGCCTCGGCGATGCGCTGGACCGGCTGGCCGTCGACGGTATCGATGGTGGTGCGCAGCACTTCATGGCGGGCCACGATGCGGTCCAGCGCGGCGCGCAGCGCGGCCGGGTCGAGCTGGCCGCTCAGGCGCAGCGCGGCGGGCATGTGATAGGCGGCGCCGGCGGCCTGGTCGAGCGTGTCGAGGAACCACAGGCGCTGCTGGGCGAACGACAGCGGCAGCCTGCTGTCACGCGCGCGCGGCAGGATCGGCGGCAGCTCGGCGGCGGGCGCGGCACCGGCCTCCGAATCGGCCTCGATACGCGCGGCCAGCTCGGCCAGCACCGGGCGCGCGAACAGCTCGCGCAGCGGCAGTTCGGCGCCGAAGGCCTTGCGCAGCCGCGAGACCAGCTGGACCGCCAGCAGCGAGTGGCCGCCGAGGTCGAAGAAGCTGTCGTGGCGGCCGACGCGCTCGAGGCCGAGCAGTTCCTGCCAGATCGCGGCGAGCGCCACCTCGGTGTCGCCGCGCGGTGCCTGGTAGGCGCGCGCGACCACCGCGTCCGCGTCGGGCGCGGGCAGCGCGCGGCGCTCCAGCTTGCCGTTCGGCGAGAGCGGGAAGGCCTCCATCACCACGAAGGCGTTCGGCACCATGTAGTCGGGCAGCGCGGCGGCCAGCGCCTCGCGCAGCGCCGCGGGAACCAGGCTCGCGCCTTCCAGCGCCACCAGGTAGGCCACCAGGCGCGCGCCCTCGCCGTCGTCGCGGGCGATCACCACGGCCTCGCGCACCCCCTCGCTGGCCGCCAGGCGGGTCTCGATCTCGCCGAGCTCGACGCGCAGGCCGCGGATCTTGACCTGGAAGTCGGTGCGGCCGAGGTACTCGATGCTGCCGTCGGCGAGGTAGCGGCCGAGGTCGCCGGTGCGATAGAGCCGCGCGCCCGCCTCGTCGCGGAACGGGTCGCGCACGAAGCGCTCGGCGCTCAGCTCGGGACGGTTCAGGTAACCGCGCGCGACCTGCACGCCGCCCAGGTAAAGCTCGCCGATCGCGCCCATCGGCACCGGTTGGCCGAGTTCGTCGAGCAGGTAGATCTGCGTGTTGGCGACCGGGCGGCCGATCGGCACGATGCCGGGATGCGCGTCGGCGCGGCAATGCCAGAAGCTGACGTCGATCGCCGCCTCGGTCGGGCCATAGAGGTTCGACAGCCGCGCCTGCGGCAGCAGGGCGAGCGTGCGCTGCTGGAGCGTGTAGGGCAGCGCCTCGCCGCTGCACAGCAGATGGCGCAGCGTGGGGCAGCGGCCGGCCCCGAGTTCGTCGACGAACAACTGCAGCATCGAGGGCACGAAGTGCAGCATGGTGATGCCGCGCTGCTCGATCAGCTCGGCCAGGTAGCGCGGATCGCGATGGCCGTCGGGCCGCGCGAGCACCAGCCGCGCGCCCGCCAGCAAGGGCAGGAAGAACTCCCAGACCGACACGTCGAAGCCGAACGGCGTCTTCTGCAGCACGCGGTCCTCGGCGCCGAGCGCGTATTCGTCGCGCGCCCAGCACAGGCGGTTGACCACGCCCAGGTGCTCGTTCATCGCGCCCTTCGGCTGGCCGGTCGAGCCCGAGGTGTAGATCACGTAGGCCAGGTGATCCGGCCTCAGGCCCAGCGCGGCCGGGTCGGGATTCTCCCCGGATTCGCGCGCCAGGCTCGCGGCGGTGGCCAGCTCGTCGAGCACCAGGGTGGGCAGCGTGCCGGCGGGCAGCGCCGGGGCCAGGCGGGCCTGCGTGAGCAGGGCGATCGGCGCGCTGTCGGCGAGCAGGTAGGCAAGCCGCTCGGCCGGGTAGGACGGGTCGATCGGCACATAGGCCGCGCCGGCCTTCATGATCGCCAGCAGCCCGACCACCATCTCCAGGCTGCGTTCCATGCAGATCGCGACGCGATCGTCGGGCTTCGCGCCGAGCGCGACCAGCCGGTGCGCGAGCTGGTTGGCGCGGCGGTTGAGCTGGTCGTAGCTGAGCGTCTCGCCCTCGAATTCGAGGGCGATGGCGTGGCGCCGGCTCGCGACCTGGTCCTCGAACAGTTGATGGACCAGCCGGTCGCGCGGATAGTCCGCCGCGCTGTCGTTGAGCCCGACCAGCAGCCGGTGCCGCTCGGCCTCGTCGAGCAGGGGCAGGCGCGAGACGCGGGTGTGCGCCTGCTCGATCGCCATGCCCAGCAGCCGCTCGACGCCGGCGCGGATGCGCTCGATCTCCTCGGGGCGGAAGCCGTCGCCATTGAAGTTGAATTCGACCGGCACGTCCGCGTTCGGATGGTAGTCGCGCACGAAGATCGACAGCGGCGTCTGCTCGTGGCCGTTGTCCATCACGCGCACCTTCGCGAGCGTGCCGCCGAAGCGATGGTCGCCCTCCAGCGTCTCGATCGACAGGCGCACGTCGAACAGTTGACGGCGGCCCTGCTGCGCCAGGTTCAGGCCGCGGTTCAGTTCGGCGATCGGGAAGCGCTGGTGGCGATAGGCGAGCCGCAGCTCGGCCGAGATCGCGCTCATCAGCTCCAGCAGGCTGCGCTCGGGATCGACCTGGATGCCGATCGGGCTGACCGAGGAGAACATGCCGCCGACGGTGCGCCGGAGCTGCGCGCTGCTGCGGTTGTGCACCGGCAGGCCGATCACCACCTGCTCGTGCCGGTTCACGCGCGAGAAATAGACCGCCAGCACCGCCATGAAGACATGCGTGATCGAGGCGCCGTGCTCGCCCGCGAACGCGGCCAGCCGGTTGAACAGGTCGCGCCCCAGCATCCAGCGCGACTGATGGCTCGGGCTCGCCTGGCCGAGCGCGGCCGCGCGCGGCAGCAGCGAGGGCGGCAGGCTCTCGAAGCGCTCGCGCCAGAATCGCCGGTCCTTCTCGTGGCGGGGCGATTGCAGGTAGGCGCGATCGTCCTCGACCTGGCCGAGATAGGAGGGGCCGCGCTCGACCGTCGCCGCCGGGTCGGCCAGCAGGCGCGTATAGGCGAGCGAGACCTCGTGGCTGATCACCGCCACGCCCAGGCCGTCGGTGACCAGGTGGTGATAGCGATGCAGCCAGTGGTAGCGGTTGGGCGCCGAGCGCACCAGGTGCGTGTCCCACAGCAGCGCGCCGAGGTCGGTGAAGGGCTGCCGGAAGGTCTCGTTCAGGTAGGCGAGCGCGCGCGCCTCGGCGTCGGGCTGGCCGGAGAAATCGACGAAGGCGATGCGGGTGTCCACCGCCGGCAGCACCCGCTGGCGCGCCAGGCCGTCCGCGCCGCCCTCGCTCAGCACCAGCCGCAACGCGTCGTTGGCGTTGGCGACCTCGTTCATCGCGCGTTCGAGCACGGCCGGCTCGATCGGGCCGTCGATCTCGAAGGTCATGCCGATGTTGTAGAGCGGCGCGTGCGGATGGGAGACCTGGTCGAGCCATACCGCCTGCTGCGCCAGCGTCAGTGCATGGCTGGCGTCATCTTGCGGGGTGGCGGAGGCGGGCTGGACGGGCGAGGCGGACGACGGGATCATCAGCGGGAAACCTTTCGATCGATAGCGACAACCGGCGGCCGCGCGGGTTCGCGCGGGCCGTCGATCCTTGACTCCGAACCCGCGCGCGAGACCGCGGGCTGGCTGGTGGGGAGGGGCGGCTCAGCGGGCCGCGTGTTCGACGCTGGCGAGCGAACGCTCGAACAGCTCGAGCGCCTCGCCGATCTCGTCCTCGGTCATCACCAGCGGCGGCAGGAAACGCAGCACCGAGCCGTCGCGGCCGCCGGTCTCGACGATCAGGCCGTTCTCGAAGCACTTGAGCTTGATGGCGCGGGCCAGCGCGCCGTCGGGCGCGCCGGCGCGGCCCTCGCTGCCGGGGCGGGTGATCTCGACGCCGATCATCAGCCCGCGGCCGCGCACGTCGCCGATCGCGGCATGGCGGCCGGCGACGCCGCGCAGCCCTTCCACGAAGCGCGCGCCGAGCTTCTCGGCGCGATAGGGAATGTTGTCGCGCTCGATGATCCGGATCGCCGCGGCGCCGGCCACCATGCCGATCTGGTTGCCGCGGAAGGTGCCGGCGTGCATGCCCGACTTCCAGGTGTCGAGCGCCTTGTTGTAGACCACCACCGCGAGCGGGTAGCCGCCGCCGAGCATCTTCGAGAGCACGATCGCGTCGGGGATGATGCCGGCGTGGTCGATCGCGAACATCTTGCCGGTGCGGCCCAGGCCCGTCTGCACCTCGTCGACGATCAGCGGCACGTCGTGCTTGATGGTCAGCTCGCGCAGCGCGCGCAGCCATTCCACCGAGGCGGGGATGCAGCCGCCCTCGCCCTGCACGGCCTCGACGATGATCGCGGCGGGCTTGGCGATGCCGCTTTCCGGATCGGACAGCACGTTGTCGATGTAGTTGATCGACAGCGTGTCGGTCGACGTGCCGTCGGTGCCGAACGGGCAGCGGAAGCGATACGGATAGGGCAGGAAATGCACGCCCGAGGTGGCCATGCCGGGCGCGCGCTTGGCATTGAGGTTGCCCATCGCGGCCAGCGAGCCGGCCGTCATGCCGTGGTAGGCGCCATGGAAGGCCATGATGCTGGAGCGGCCGGTATGGTGCCTGGCGAGCTTGATGGCGGCTTCCACCGCGTCCGAGCCGCTCGGTCCGCAGAACTGGATCTTGCTCGATTCGCGCATGCCGACCGGCAGCTGCGAGATCAGCGTCTCGACGAAGGCGAGCTTGGCCGGCGTGGCGAGATCGAGGGCCTGCTGCAATTGCTGCGAATCGAGGTATTGCAACACCGCTTCCTTGACCTCGGGATGGTTGTGACCCAGGCCGAGCGTGCCGGCGTTCGCCAGGCAATCGAGGTAGGCCTTCCCGTCGGCGTCGTAGATGCGGGATCCTTGCGCGCGCACGAACATCTTGCGGAAGGTGTTGGCGTAGGTTCTCGCGTTCGATTCCACGCGTTGCAGATAGTCGAGAGTGTCCATGTGCGGTTGGATGCCAGACGAGAGGAGGGTTGGAAACCGGCGCATCGTGGAGCCGGGGGCATGCAAGACGGCTCTTGCAGCTTTTGCCTGGCGATTAGAGCATCGGCCCTCGCGAGTGTCTGTACGAGGAATGAGGGACATCGATCACGTGTGCCGTGGCAACCGGGGACACGCCCGCCCCGGGGCCTCGGGGCGGGCTTCGCTGTCACGGTTTGTCATGACAGACGATTCGCTGCTTCGATGGTCCAATGCCTGGCGCGACCGGTTGCTCTCGGACCGGGCGAGCAAGCTTGACTGTCGATGGAATCGCCGATCACCGGGTCCGTGCGAGCCGCGCGCATCGAGTTGCACCGCGAAGGCGCGTCCCGACGGGCCGCTACCAGGAACTTGTCATGACAGAGCGGAGTTACGTTCGGGTCGGGCCGTTCGAGGATCCGCAAGGCCTCGCGGGCGGGTCCGGCTACGAGCAGACCCGGGAGATCGATTCGCTGGATGCCAGCGAACTGACGCAGGAGGATTTCTTCCGGCACTACGTGATACGCAACCGCCCCTGCCGCCTGCGCGGCGCGGCGCTCGGCTGGTCCGCGCTCGACCGGTGGCGCGATCCCGATTACTTCAAGCGCGGCTCGAACGATCACCGCTTCGAGATGCGCCGCTACCTGCGGCGGCCCGACGAGGCGCCGGCGGGCGAGGCCGACGGCATGTCGCTCCACGAGATCCTGGAGCGGATGAAGCACGCGGACGCGCAGGTCGTGGTCGAGGGCTGCGAGTTCGGCGAGGGCGCCTCGCTGGCCGACCTGCGCCAGGACATCGGGCGTCATGCCTTCCTGGCCCGCGCCGGGCGGCCGCGCGCCAACCCGCCGTATCGCGCCAGCCTGTATCGGGGCTCGTGCTCCGACTGGTACCTGCTCGCGGCCGACGAGATGCTGCTGACCCAGGTGGTGGGCGCCAAGGAGATGCTGATCCTGCCGCCCGAGGACATCTCGTGGCGGGCGCTGCCGCAGCCGGCCCACGAGCCCGGCTGCCTGCTCGATGCCGATCTGCGGCGCCACGCGGAGTTCGCGCAGATCCGCCCTTATCGCGTGCTGGTCGAGCCCGGCGACGCCCTTTATGTGCCGATGTTCTGGTGGCATGCCGTCGAATCGGTCGGCAAGCAGTTCGGCGTGACGCTCGCGCGGGCCTTCGCCTCGCCCTTGCAGCGCTATGACGACCGCGGCGGCCGGGCAGCCGGAAGGCCGCCCGGGCGGCCCGGCGCCGCCGGCCCCTTCGCTTCCCTGATCGCGTCCGCGATCGGTTATGCCATCGTCCACACCATGATGCGCCGGCCGGCGACCTTGAACCGATGCGCGGTGTTATCGAATTTACCGGGTTGAAGCTCGGTGGTTTTTATTGCCACTTATTTTGTTATTTCACCGGTTTAGAATTACTGAGGATTGAAGCCGGGCTGCCTGGTTTGACGGCGATGGGGATTCAATTCCAGGCATGAGCTATTCCAATTTGCTTTCAGTTATCGGACTTCTAACGACGACTGCCGGTTTTTCCGCTGGACGTCATTTTGTCGGTGAGCTCGAAAGATCGGTGAAATTCCTTGCCTGGTGAGGAATCTGGGTGTTTTTTGTCGGTCGTGCGATTTTCGCCCCTGCCTGATTCACGACGAGAGGTATCGAGACGGCCGTGATCAGGCAATATGCCGGGATTACGAAATTATTTTGTTATTGAGTTTTCCGGGGATTGTGACTGGTCGGTATGGCATGGATTGGTTGTTTTATAGTGATAATAAATTCGAAAGATAAAAAAATTCAATGGTGTCGATTATGTCGGGCACCTTATGATGTGCCCAGCCGACGCGGTGCGTGAAGAGAGAGCTTCACGGCGGGAACCGGAACATCATTTCGATGGCGGTTTCCACATCGGCTCGGCATGCAGTCTCGCCATCGGGATATCGACCCGCGGGAGGTGGGCCGGATGAACGCGCAAACGTTGTCGCGCCGATCCGGACGTGCTTCCCGCCGGCGGGACAAGTCAAAAAAGCGGGTGCGTTGATGCAGTTTCCGAGGAGCGTGAGAAGTGGACAATTTTTTTGCAAAGATTGGGCAGGTGATCACCGATAGCGGGACCGAAAACTTCATGGCAGGGATCCACAGCCTGATCAATGACTACGTGCCGGTCGACGTGACCGAGGCAAGCAACTGGATTCTCGACGACAGGAACAAGACGGTAACAGCGGTGCAGCGCCTCGGCAGCTGGGGCGCGGACAACAATCTGAACGGCATCGGCAGGAGCGTGAGCATGGGGCGTGACGAGGCGCCCGATTCGTCGATCTTCGGCAAGATCGTCAATGCGGAGGATTCCCAACTGATTCACCTGAGGCCGCGGGCCGTGCCGGGCGAGGCCGAGGATTCCGGCGACAGGGTGTGCCAGTGCATCCTGCTCTATCACGAGGAGAACCGCCGGCATGTGATCTCCCTGTATCGCTCGTCGCGGCGTTCGCTGGATTTCACGCTGCAGGAGCTGTCCGCGCTCAAGCAGTTGTCCGACGCGATCCTGCCGGCGGTCGGCCACCATGCACGCAAGAAGACCCAGAAGCCCAAGCGCGAGGCCGCGCCGGCGGCTCCGGTCGAGAGCCAGACCGCCCAGGTGCAGCGCAGCTTCGACGAGCGATTGAGCCGGCTCGGCGTGACGCTGTCGAGCCGCGAGTACGAAGTCTGTCTCGCCCACCTGCTGGGCAATACCCTGCCCGCGATCGCACGCCAGCTCAGCGTGCGCGAGAGCACCGCCGCCACCTACTTCCGGCGCGCCGGAATCAAGCTCAACCTGAGCGGGCGCCACGGCTTCGCGAAGTGGATGCTCGGTACCGCCTGAGCGCGGTCGCATCTTGCCGCCGGCATGCGCCGGCGGCCTGTCTTCAGGCGCCGGCCGGCGCCTCCTCCAGCAGCTTGCGCATCGCCATGGCGACGTGGGGATTCGCGTCGTCGGCGAGGCCCTGGGCGATGCCGCGCCAGAGCGGATCGTCGAGGAAGTAGAGCGCGAGCGCCTTCAGTTCCGGAAAGCGCTCGCCTTCGGCGCTGCTCGCGAGGTGCAGCGCGTCGAGGTAGTCGCCGCGCTCGATGCAGGCGCACAGCCTCAGCGTCAGCGATTCGCGCGAGGCCGGCGCCTCGGCGTGCAATTGCTGCAGCAGCGCCTCGGCTTCGGCCTCGCGCCCTTGCTGGCGCGCCGCCTGCCAGGCGTCGTGGATCGTGCTGGGATCGGTCATGTCGGGAAGGAGCCGCGCACGGCGGCTCGAATGGCCTGCTCAGGCCTTGTGGAACGAGCCCGGAGGCATCTTCGAGAACAGGTCGGCCAGCGAGGCGTCCCTGGGCAGCGGGCTGCCCTTTTCCGCGATGCCCTTGCCCAGGCCCTGCATCAGGGCGCCGAGCGCCTGCATGCCGGCGTCCTTGGGCAGCGCGCCGCCGCCCTTCTTTTCCTCGATGGCCGAGGCCAGTGCCGAGATATCGATCTTGCCGCTGATTGCGGTTGCCATGATTCCTCCCTGGGATAGACAGGCCAGGCCATTACAGCCGAGCGGGCCGCGCCGGTCCCCGCCGCGGGCGAATGCGCGGCCCGCGAGCCGAAACCGATAGCCGCCTGAAAGCCGGATGAAGTCTGCCCGCATGCCGCGCGCGGCATGCCGTGTTCATGTCGGCCGCGCTGCCCAGGAAGATCTATCCGCCGCTGTTCAACTGCTACGCGGGCGGCGAGGCCTTCGGCTTCCAGGTCGACAATGCCGTGCGCGACATCCGCGAATCGCGCGAGCGCGTGCGCACCGATCTGTCGGCCACGCTGTTCCTGAGCGAGCCCGACAGCTGCGAGGGCGGCGAGCTGGTGGTGCGCGACACCTTCGGCGAGCATGCCGTCAAGCTCGCGGCCGGCAACCTGGTGCTCTACCCGGGTTCGAGCCTGCATCGCGTGGCGCCCGTCACGCGCGGCGAGCGGCTCGCCTCGTTCTTCTGGGTCGAGAGCCTGGTGCGCGAGGATGCGCAGCGCAGCCTGCTGCTGGAGATGGACGTGGCGATCCAGCGGCTCACGCAGCAGGGCGCCGACGAGGCCTCGCTGCCACAACTGACGGGCAGTTATCACAACCTGCTGCGGATGTGGGCCGATAGCTGAGCCGCGGGCGGGGCACCGGACCTCGCACGCGCCGTCAGGCGTGGTTCTAGGCGCTCGGCGCGGCGGGCTCGTCGCGCAGGTCGATGCGGAACCGGCAGCCTCGCCCCGGCGCCGAATCTAGCGTCACGCGCCAGCCCTGGTGCTGGCAGATCCGCTGCACCAGCGACAGGCCGAGGCCGAGATTGTCGGCGCCGGCGTTGGTGCCCTGCACGAAGGGGGCGAACACGGCCGCCTGCGCCTCGGGCGCGATGCCTGGGCCGTCGTCCTCGACTTCCAGCGAGCGCGCGGTGGCGCGCACGCGGATCCGCGTGCCGCCGCCCGCATGCTGCAGGGCATTGCGGATCAGGTTCGACAGCACGATACGCAGCAGTGCGGACGGATAACGCGGCGGCGCGGCCAGCACCTCCGGCTCGTCGATCGCCAGTTCCAGCGCGAAGCCGCGTTGCGCGGCGCGCGCCTGCCAGCGCTGCGTCTCGTCGCGCGCCACGCCGATCGTCTCGGCATGCGCGAAGCCGTGCGTGTCGCCGGCGCCGCGCGAGAGCATCAGATAGGCCGCCAGTTGTTGGTCGATTTCCCGGGCCGCGCCCTGCATGCGCTGCAGGCGCGCGCGCTGCGCCTCGTCCAGCGCCGGATCGTCGAGCAGCAGCTCGGCCGAGCTCGAGATCACCATCAGCGGCGTGCGCAGCTCGTGGCCGACGTCGGCCGTAAACAGCCGTTCGCGCTGCAGGGCCGCCTCGAGCTGGTTGTAGGTCTCGTCGAAGGCGGCCGCCAACTGGCCGATCTCGTTGTCGGGGTATTCGTGCGCGAGGCGCGTCTGCGGCGGCAGCGCGGGGCGCTCGCCGACCTGCGCGGCCAGCCGCAGCAGCGGCCCGACGAAGCGCCGCGTGGTGACGCCGCCCAGCAGGAAGGCGAGGATCAGCGCGCCGGCCATGCTGGCCACCGCGATCCAGTGCGAATGCTGCTGGCGCTGCTCGAACTCGGTGTAGTCGCGCAGCAGCAGGTAGCGCACCTGGTCATGGTCGTCGACCATCGCATGCCATTCGCGGCCCTCGTGCTCGATCTTGCTGAAGCCGAGCGGCAGCGCGCGCAGCCAGGGCGGAAACGCGTCGCTGCCGGGCGCGCCGTGGAAGAAGCGGTCCTCGCGGCCCACGTCGCGGCCGCTCAGGTATTCGTCGCGGATCCGCTTGACGGCCATGCCCATGTCGATGCGCTGCAGGTGCACTTCCAGCGTGTCGATGGTCCACAGCGAGGCGAGCGAGAGCAGGGTGCCCACCACCGCCGCGAGCAGCACGTAGGTGAGCAGCAGCTGGCGCGCCAGCGTGCGCCTAGGCTTGCGCACGCTGCGGGTCCTGCAACTGGTAGCCGATGCCGTGCACGGTGCGCAGCAGCGGCACCGCGTAGGGCTTGTCGATCACCTGGCGGATCAGGTGGACGTGGGTGCGCAGGCTGTCGCTGTCGGGCGGCGAATCGAGCCACAGCGCTTCCTCCAGCCGCGCGCGATGGACCACGGCGGGGCTCGCCTGCATCAGGATCTGCAGCAGCTTGAGCGGCGCGGGCGGCAGCCGCAGCGTGTCGCCGGCGCGCGTCAGCGCGCGCGTTTCGGTGTCGTAGACCAGGTCGGCCACCTGCAGCGTGCGCGCGGCCGGGCGGCGCGAGCGATGCAGCAGCGCCTTGACGCGCGCGGCCAGCTCGGCCAGCGCGAAGGGCTTGACGAGGTAGTCGTCGGCACCGGCGTCGAAGCCCTGCAGGCGATCGTCGAGCGTGTCGCGCGCGGTCACCATGATGAGCGGCGTTTCCAGCCGCGCCTCCTCGCGCAGCTTGCGGCACAGGCTGTAGCCGTCGAGCCTGGGCAGCATCAGGTCGAGCACGATCAGGTCGAATTCGTGCGCGGTGGCGAGCGCATAACCCTGCTGGCCGTCGAACGCGCAATCGACGATGTAGCCGCGATTGCCGAGATGGCCGGAGATATTGGCGAGGATGTCGGGATCGTCTTCGATGACGAGGATACGCATGGGCGGTGCCGCGAAGGCGCGAACGGGAATCGTCGCCGATTCTATCGCGCGGCAGGCGCTTGCGCGCGGTGCTGGGGAAGTTGAAAGCCGGCGGCGCGGGAATCTCGCCGCGCCGCTGGCCGGGCGATGCTTAGGCGCCCTTGAGAAATGCCGTCAGGTGGCGGTTGAAGGCGCTCGGGCGCGCGAGGTTCATGCCGTGCGAGGCACCTTCGATGGTCACGCGCGAGGCCTTCGGGATCCAGTTGGCCAGCGCGCCGACGTTCTCGCGGAACATCGCCGGGCTCTTCTCGCCGTCGATCAGCAGGGTCGGGCAGGCGATGCCGCCGGCCAGCTCGGCCGAGTAGGCCGGCAGCGGGTCGCGCAACTGCATCGACAGGGTGCGGGCGTTGTCGGTGGCCATGGTGCGGAAGCCCGGCGTGCTCTTCTGCCAGGTGCCGGGACGGCTCACGGAATCGACGAACAGCTCCAGGCCGGCGGCCACCTCGCCATTGGCGATCAGCGTCACGGCGCGCGTGCGCAGGCGCTTGGTTTCCAGCGAGGCGGTGGGCGCGGCCAGGTTCGGCACGCCGCTCAGCGAGCCGCCCGGATCGCACAGCGTCAGCGAGCGCACCAGTTCCGGGTAGCGATGCGCCATGTAGAAGGCCACGCAGCCGCCGCGCGAATGCCCGACCAGGTGCACCGGGCCGGCGCCGAGCTGGCGCACGAAGGCGCCGAGCTGGTCGGCGTGGGTGCTCCAGCTGAAGGTGGGCAGCACCTCGGAG
Organism: Burkholderia sp. SJZ089; assembly: GCF_007828315.1. Lineage (NCBI taxonomy): Bacteria > Pseudomonadati > Pseudomonadota > Betaproteobacteria > Burkholderiales > Burkholderiaceae > Burkholderia > Burkholderia sp. SJZ089. Next base: position 152,126 of record NZ_VIUM01000008.1, read on the forward strand.
GGCTCGGCCGGCCAGTAGTGCGTGAGGCTCGGCGCGAGGCAGGCGAACTGCGGGGCGAGGCCCGACAGTTGCGGCTGCCAGAAGCGGAAGTCGCAGAGCGAGCCGTGCACGAACACGACGAGATCGCCTTCGCCCGTCTGGACGTAGGGCATCTTGATGATGGGGCCGGGACCGGGCAGGTCCAGCGAAACGGGTGCGGCGAGAGAGGCGACGGGGTTCACGATCGTTCTTGGTGGAGTTACGGGCGTCATGATAATGGATTTCCCTGATATGTCGCGTCTGTGTGAAAAAACGACAACGACGTGGGTGCAGCATCCAATTCCGTCTGATAAATAATAAGTGATTGTTTTTATTTGGATTATTGATGTTGTTGCGATGCGGGATCACCCTCGCAACGGAAGGCGAGATTGTTGTTTGAATTTGTAGTAATTAGGGAATGCAAGGGGCGTTTCGCCGCGTGTGCACGTTTCGCGACGCTGGCACGGACGCTGGCTTGACTTATTGAAAGGTTTTTGAAGGCTGACAGCGATCAACCGGCTTTCGGGCAGGCCTGCCGGGCCTGCTGCATGCCCTGGTCGTAGGCGGCGGCGAAATCGGCCGCCGACAGCGTGGCGCCGAAACGCGCCGCGAGCCGCTCGCGCGGCCACTTGCCGTTGCCGGCCGACGCGGCGAGCAGGGCATAGGCGATCGAGGTCGCTGGATCCTGCGCGCCGAACTGACCGCTGCCATAGGCGCTGGCCAGCAGCCCGGCGGCCAGCGGATCGCAGTTGCCGGCGGCATCCCGCAGGTGCTCGCGTGCCTCGCCGCGCCATTGCCGCACGCGCGGGTCGTCGGGGTTGTCGCCGAGCGCGGCGCTGCCCTGGCCGAACGGCCCTTCGATGAAGTAGTCGACTTGCGCGTCGCCGCGCCCGGCGCGGGCAGCCTGGGCCAGGAACTGCAGGCGTTCGCCGACCTGCGCGGCGCTGACGTTCGCGCAAAGCCGCGCCTCGCGGCTCGCCGATGCTCGGGAGTCCGATGCAGCCGCGTCGCCTGCCGGCTGCCGCGTGGCCGCCTCGGCGCAGACCGATTCGGCCAGGTACACATGCCAGGCCGCATCGGCGTCGCCGCGCCGGGCCGCGCCCGCGTACTGGTCGACATATTGCGCGACGGTCTTGCCGCCGAGATCGACCAGGCGCCCGCTGCTGCCCACCAGTTGCGTGCCCGCGTCGTCGACGGCGGCGCGCCCGGCCGGCGCCTCGGGATTCGAGAAGCTCGAGGCGCCGGTGCTCCCGAGCTTCGAGACCACCGGCGCGCTGACCGGCGCCGGACTTCCCACCGGCTTGCCGCCGCGCGCGAAGCACCAGGCGAGCACCAGCGCGAGCGCCGCCAGCATGATCGCCGGCGTTCCCAGGCGGCGTGCTCGTCGTGTGCTCATGGCGGCGGCCTGCTTACCAGAGATAGCAGTAGGTTTCGTTGCTCTCGAGGTTGTTGCCGAGCGCCGGCTGCGAGAGATCCTTGACCCAGCCGTTCGGCTCGTCGGGCGTCGGCGTGTCGCCGCAGTTGGTGTGCACCCAGTGGATGCCGACGTCGCCGCCGGTATAGAGCTGGCCGCACAGCTCGAGCTGGTCGCCGACGCGGATCTGCGTCAGCGGATCGGGCACGCTCTTCTGGTTGCGGCGGTAGCCGTTCGCGAACACGTTGTCCATCGCCACGTCGTAGGTCCGGCCGTCGGTGCCGCGCAGGTTCACGTGTGTGTGCGAGAGATAGATGCCCTGGCGCTGCGAGCCCGACACGAACACGGGCGCGCTCAACACGGTGCCGGTGAGCAGCGAGCCGCCCTGGCAGAGATCAGCCGCCGAGGCGGTCAGGGAAGCGGACATCGAAGCGGCGGCCAGTGCCAGGCCGATCAGGATTTTTTTCAATCTGGATTCCCCCTCAGGAATGGAATGTCGAACGGACATCGCACCGATGCCGAGGCGCGCGACGCGATGTCGGCGACTACGGTAACGAAGCCTCGATGACGTCGCGATGAATTCGCGAGCCCTGATCGCGATCATTTCGCATGCGTCGCCGGATGGCCGGACATGCGCATCGGTCTCAGCACAATAGGCGCTGCGCGTGCCTTATGCGAGCGACAAAATGATTGCGTCGCCCAGCATCGATGATGAACGCGATCGATGCGGGATTCGTATCGCGCCGGTGCGGAGTGAAGCCTGCTCCGATTTACAATCGAGGCCTTCATGGCCGATTCCGTATTCAATTCCGCTGCTCTCATGCCCGCCCCCGATTCCACCGACACCGGCAATTCGTTCCATGCCGCCGACGCGAGCGGCAAGCTCGACCGATCCTCTTCCGAGGCCGCTTGCCGAGCGATCCTCTGGGACATGGACGGCACGCTCGCCGATAGCGAGCCGCTGCATTTCGCCTCGCTGGCGGCTGCCTTGCATCACTTCGGCGTGCAGGCCGACGAGGCGCTGCATGCGCTGACCGTCGGCATGACCGGGCGCGATGCCTACCGCTTCTGCGTCGAGCGCTACGGGCAGGCATTCGATTTCGCGCGGTGGTCGCAACTGCGCGCCGATACCTTCGCCGCGAGCCTCGGAACCTTGCGCGCACGCGAGGGCGCGCTCGCGCTGTGCCATGCCGCCCAGCGCGCGGGCTTGCGCCAGGCCGTGGTGTCGAACGCGGGGCGCGGCACGCTCGATGCCGGCATCGGCGCGCTCGGCCTGGATGCCTGGCTGACGGTATCGATCAGCGCGCACGACGTGGCGGCCGGCAAGCCCGCTCCCGACGGCTATCGGCTTGCCGCCGCGCGGCTCGGCGTGAGCGCCGCCGAGGCGGTGGTGGTCGAGGACAGCCCGCTCGGCGCGCAGGCGGGCGTGGCCGCCGGCATGCGCGTGCTGGTCTGGCTCGATGCCGCGAGCGATGCGCGCGCCTATCCGCGCGAAGCGCAGGTGGTGCGGAGTGCGAAGGAACTGGCGGCGGCGCTGGGCCTGGCGATCGATCGCCAGGCTTGATCTGCTGGCTCGCGGCGCCCGGCAGGCCTCGCTGCTGACGGCGGACCAGCCTGCGATAGCCGAGAAGACCGCATGCGCCGGGATGGCCGGACGTCGAGCCCGCGGAGTCGATCGGCCGACCAGGGCACGGCGCGAAATCATCGGCCTGGGCGTTGCCGCGCGCGCAATGAACGGCGATACTCACGGACGCCGATTCTCCAGGGCTCGCGATCGCGCGGGCCGCCCCTGCACGCGACGGCGCGTTTCAAACGCCGCCGGCCCATTCCGGCGCCGCCCGCGCGGCATCGACCGGATAACAAAATAGAGGAACGCCAGATGGACGTAGTGGATGTATTGATCGTCGGTGCCGGACATGCCGGCGCCAATTGTGCGATGGAGCTGCGCAAGGCTGGTTTCGAAGGCAGCGTGATGCTGTTGTCCGACGAAACCGAGCTGCCTTACGAACGTCCGCCGCTGACCAAGGACTATTTCACCGGCGATCGCGGCGGCGAGCAGATTCGCTTTCGCACTGCCGAGGCCTGGCTCGAGCGCGGCATCGAGGTGCGGCTCGCGCATCGCGTCGAGGCGATCGAGCCCGAGGCGCATCGCGTGCGCCTGGCCGATGGCGCCACGCTGCAATACGGCAAGCTGGTGTGGGCCGCTGGCGGCACGCCGCGCCGGCTCGCCTGCGAAGGCGCAACGCTGGCGGGCGTGCACGTGATCCGCGCCAAGCACGATATCGATGCACTGAAGGCCGACCTGGCCGGGCGCGAGCAGGTGGTGATCGTCGGCGGCGGCTACGTCGGCCTGGAGGCGGCGGCTTCGCTGACCAAGCTCGGCGGCGTGCGCGTGACCGTGGTGGAAGCGCAGGACCGCCTGCTCGCGCGCGTGGCCGGCGAGCCGTTGTCGGCCTTCATCGAGGGCGAGCATCGCGCGCGCGGCGTGGAGATCGTCACGGGCGCGCAGGTCGCCGCGCTGAAGGGGCGGGACGGGCGCGTCAGCGCGGTCGAGCTGGCCGACGGCCGTTCGATCGCGGCCGACCTGGTGATCGCCGGCATCGGCATCGTGCCGAGCGCGCAACTGCTGCTGGAGGCGGGCGCGCAGGGCGGCAACGGCGTCGATGTCGACGAGCAGTGCCGCACCACGCTGCCCGACGTCTACGCGATCGGCGATTGCGCGCGTCGCGCGCATCCGCTGGTGGCCGGCGCCGCGCTGCGCATCGAGAGCGTGCCGAGCGCGCTCGAACACGCGCAGATCGTGGCCGCCTCGATCACCGGCAAGCCCTCGCCGAAGCCGGGCGTGCCCTGGTTCTGGTCGACCCAGTACGACCTGCGCATCCAGATGGCCGGGATTCCCGACGGCTACGACGAGGTGGCGGTGCGTGGCGACCTGGCCGCGCGATCGTTCCTGGTGCTCTATCTGCGCGGCGGCCGCCTGATCGCGCTCGACGCCGTGAACGCCACCAAGGACTACGTGCAGGGCCGCGCGCTGCTGGCCGCCGACGTCACGCTCACGCGCGAGCAGCTCGAGGATCTCTCGGTACCGCTGCAGGCGCGCATGCCGGTGGCGAGCGCCTGAGCGGCACGCCACCGCGCGGCGGCACGGTGCAAGGCCGTGCCGCCCTTCAAGAATCCTTTCAAGGCCGATGCGTTTCCAGCAGCAGATTCAGGAACGCCTCGACGCTGCGCGTGACCGGCCGCGCCTCCTCGACGATCACGCAGAACGACACCGAATAGGCCGGCGAATCGGGCAGCACCTCGAAGTGGTAGCGCGGCGCGAGCCGCGCCACCAGATGCTCGGGCAGCAGCCCGACGCAATGGCCGGTGGCCACCATCATCGCCACGGCCTCCAGGCCGACCACTTCCGGGCCCTGCGCGAACCCCTGGCTCGACAGCGCGTCCTCCACGAACGGATGCGAGCGATAGACCAGCGGTAGCCGCCGAGTATCGCCGGCCGCGCGCAACTCGCCCGCCACGTCGGGCCGGTAGAACACGCGATGGGTTTCCTCGAACAGCGGATAGTGGCGAAACCCGGCCGCGCGCTTGTAGGCGCCGCGGATCGCGACCTGCACGCGGCGCTCGACCAGCGCGGCGCTGAGATCGCGATAGGTCATCACCGACAGCGAGGGGCGCACCAGCGGCGCGATCCGGTGCAGCTCGGCCAGCGCCTGCGGCACGCGACAGCCCTCGTGGCTCAGCACGTGCTCCGACATCCCCAGCTGCAGCGGCCCCGACAGCACGCCGCGCACCGCGTCCACCTCGGGCTTGATGCGCTCCAGCGCCTCCAGCGCTTCCGAGGCCACGCGCAGCGCCACCTCGCCGCCCTCGGTCAATTGAAAGCCGCCCGGCCCGCGCTCGCAGAGCTTGATGCCCAGGCGCGCCTCCACCTCGTTGATGTGCCGGCTGATCGAGGCCTTGGACATCGCCAGCACGCGCTCGGCCGCGGCGAAACCGCTGGCCTGCGCGGCCGCGCAGAACACGCGCAACGAGCGCAGGTCGCGCTCGTCGAGGTCCATTTTCTTCATCGATCGCGCCCCGCGAAAGTTTCGGTTTCCGAAACCATATCAATAAAAAAATGAATTTCCAAAACTATTTGGCGTGTCTACATTGGCCTTCAACCACCCCCCACCGCTACCAGGAAGCACCGCCATGAGACCGCTGAACCGACGTCAATTCCTTGCCCTGACGGGCAGCGCCACGCTCGCGCTGGCCGCGCCGTCGATCGCCTTCGCGGAGGGCGGCACGCTGGCCGACATCCGCAAGCGCGGCGTGCTGACGGTGGGCACCGAGGCAGCCTATGAACCTTTCGAATTCGTCGAGAACGGCAAGGTGACCGGCTACGGCCACGACATCCTCGACTACATGGCGGGCAAGCTCGGCGTGAAGCTGAACCAGATGAACCTGCCGTTCCAGGGCCTGCTGCCGGGCCTGATGACGCACAAGTTCGATTTCGTCGCCACCAGCGTGGGCATCAATCCGGAGCGCGCGCGCCGCTTCGCCTTCTCGCAGCCGGTGGGCGTGGTCGACACGGTGCTGGTGGTGCGCGCGGGCGACACGGCGGTCGGCAAGCCCGAGGACGCGGGCGGCAAGATCGTCGGCACCCAGATGGGCTCGTCCTCGCAGCCGATCGCGCAGGCCTTCGATACGCAGTTGAAGGCGAAGGGCGCCGGCTATGCCGACATCAAGCTGTTCCAGGCCTATCCGGACGTGATGGTGGCGCTGCAGAACAAGACGCTCGACATCGGCATCATGCCGTCGAACATCGTCGCGGTGCTGATGAAGAAGGAGCCGGGGCAGTTCCGCGTGGTCGGCAAGATCGGCGAGCCGAAGATGCTGGCCTGGGTCGCCAATCCGCAGGACAAGGAGATCCGCGACTTCATCAACGCCTCGCTGAGCGAGCTGGAGAAGAACGGGCAACTGGCCCAACTGCAGAAGAAGTGGTTCGGCTACACCATGAACCTGCCGACCAGCGGCTACCTGCCCGAAGGCGCGGTCTGAGGCGCGCGCGATGGCATCGGCATCCTTCCTCGACGGCGCCATGCTCGGGCCGTTCCTGCACGACGTGGCGGCCGGCGCGGCCACCACGGTGATCGCGAGCGTGGCCGCGTTCGCGATCGGCATCGTGCTCGGCGCGCTGCTGCTGCTCGCGCGCCAGCACGGCGGGCGCGTGGCGGCGGCCTGCGTGCTCGCCTACGTGAGCCTGATCCGCGGCGTGCCGGCGCTGATCCAGATGCTGGTCGCCTACTACGTGCTGCCCGCGCTGCTGGACATCACGCTCTCGCCCCTGCAGGCCGGGATCCTCGCGCTGGCGCTCAACACCGCCGCCTACATCTCGGAGATCCTGCGCGGCGCGCTGCATTCGCTGGGCCGCGGTCAGATCCCGGCGGCTCGCGCGCTCGGCATGTCCCCGGTGCAGGTGTGGCGCCACATCGTGTTCCCGCAGTTGTTCCTGCGCTCGATCCCGCCGCTGACCAGCGAGTTCACCATGCTGCTGAAGGCCTCCTCGCTGCTGTCGATCATCGCCGTGCACGACCTCGCGACGGTGGCGCGCGATGCCACCTTGCAGACCAATCAGCCGCTGCAGGTGTTCAGCGCGGCGGCGGCGGTCTACTTCGCGATCCTGTTCCTGGTCTCTTCCGCCTCGCGCGGGCTCGAACGCAGGCTGTCCCATGTCCATTGACGTCTCCATCGTCACCGCCTCGATCGGGCCGCTGCTCGAAGGGCTGAAGGTGACGGCCCAGGTCTGCGTGCTCGGCATTCCGCTGGGCATCGCGGCCGGCACGCTGGCCGCCTATTGCCGCGCGATGCCCTCGCGCCTGCTGCGCGCGCTCTCGCTCGCCTATGTCGAGATCGTGCGCAACGTGCCCTTCCTGATCCTGGTGTACCTGAGCTTCTTCGGCCTGCCCAAGCTCGGCTTGCGGGTGCCCGCCTTCGCGATCGGCGTGGCCGCCACCGCCTTCTATACCGGCGGCTACTTCTGCGAGATTCTGCGCGCCGCGCTGGCGAGCCTGTCGCGCGGGCAGGTGCAGGCCGCGCGCTCGCTGGGGCTGAACGCCTTCCAGGTGCAGCGCCACGTGGTGCTGCCGCAGATCTTCGGCTTCCTCGCGCCGGCCACCACCAGCCTGACCATCATGATGTTCAAGGACAGCTCGATCTTCTCGGTGATGAGCCTGGCCGAGATGACCTACCAGAGCAACCTGCTGACCGCCGATACCTTCGCCTACGTCGAGGTGCTCGGCACCACGGCGCTGATCTACTGGTCGTGCAGCGTGCTGCTCGACATCGCCGGGCAGTGGGCCGAGCGCGCCGCGACGCGCTACCGCCACGCCTGATTCCATTCCCGACGAAGCGCTCATCGCATCATCCACATAAAGAGGAATACTGAAAATGACGCAAGCCCTGACGGTCGCGCCGCGCACCGGCCACAAGACCCTGCTGTACTCGGAACTGGCACTCGACCTGGACCATCTGGAGGCCGACATCGCCGTGCTCGGCATGCCCTATGGCGCGGCCTATTCGGCCTCCGACTTCACCAACGACCAGACCAACGCGCCGGCCGCGATCCGCCAGGCCACCGACCGCGTGGTGCGCTCGCCCGGCCATTACGACTTCGACATCGACGGCCCGCTGCTGCAGGAGCGCGACGACATCCGCTTCGTCGACTGCGGCGACGTGATCGCCGACCTGGCCGCGCCGGGCAGCCACTACCAGCGCGTCGAGGCCGCGGTGCGCAAGATCCTCGCGGCCGGCGCGCTGCCGATCGTGATGGGCGGCGACCACGGCATCACCACGCCGGTGCTGCGCGCCTTCGATACGCTGGGGCCGATCACCCTCGTGCATGTCGATGCGCACCTGGACTGGCGCGACGAGGTGAACGGCGTGCGCGAGGGCCTGTCGAGCCCGATCCGCCGCGCCTCGGAGATGAAGCACGTGGCGAAGATCGTGCAGATCGGCCTGCGCGCGCAGGGCAGTGCGCGGCCCGAGGAACTTCGCGCGGCGCAGGCCTACGGCTCGGAGCTGGTGAGCGCCTACGAGCTGCACGACGTCGGCATGGATGCCGTGCTGGCGCGCATTCCCGACAACGGCAACTACTACCTGACGATCGACGCCGACGGGCTCGACCCTTCGGTGATGCCGGCCGTGGCCGGCCCGGCGCCGGGCGGCGTGACCTTCCTGCAGGCGCGCAAGCTGATCCACGGCCTGGTGAGGAAGGGCCGCGTGGTCGGCATGGACATCGTCGAGATCCAGCCCGAGAAGGACGTCAACCAGATCTCCTGCATCACCGCCGGCCGCCTGATCCTGAACCTGATCGGCAGCGCGATCCGCGCCGGTTATTTCGACGGCAAGCGCTGAGCGCGCGAGGGAGGCTTCGATGATCGAGATCCGGCAGCTCGGCAAGCACTATGGCGCGTTCCAGGTGCTCGATGCCTGCACCGCCAGCGTCGCCAAGGGCGAGGTGGTGGTGGTCTGCGGGCCGTCGGGCTCGGGCAAGAGCACGCTGATCAAGTGCGTGAACGGGCTGGAGCCGTTCCAGTCCGGGCAGGTGGTGGTCGGCGGCATCAGCGTGGGCGCGGCCGGCACGCGCCTGTCGGCGCTGCGCGCGCGCATCGGCATGGTGTTCCAGCACTTCGAGCTGTTCCCGCACATGAGCGTGCTCGACAACATCGTGCTCGCCCAGCGCAAGGTGCTGGGCCGGCGCCGCGACGAAGCCGAGGCGCGCGCGCTCGCGCTGCTCGATCGCGTCGGCTTGCGCGCGCAGGCCGGCAAGTATCCGGCGGCGCTGTCGGGCGGCCAGCAGCAGCGCGTGGCGATCGTGCGCGCGCTGGCGATGGACCCGGCCGCGATGCTGTTCGACGAGCCGACCTCGGCGCTCGACCCCGAGATGGTCAACGAAGTGCTCGAGGTGATGACCGACCTGGCCCGCGAGGGCATGACGATGATGGTGGTCACGCACGAGATGGGCTTCGCGCGGCGCGTGGCCGATCGCGTGATCTTCATGGAGCGCGGCGCGATCGTCGAGGATGCCGCCGCCGACGCTTTCTTCGAGGCGCCGCGCTCCGAGCGCGCGCGCCTGTTCCTGTCCCGCATCCTCACGCATTGAGGCGGCCTCGCCGCTTTTCCCAACCCAGCCACCGCCTGATTCCCCATGGAACATATCCGCATCCGCCCGTTCAACACCAAGCACACCTATCCCGAGCAGTCGCTCGACAACGACCTCGCGCAAGGCGTGGTGGCCGGCAAGATGGTCTTCCTGCGCGGCCAGATCGGCCAGGATCTCGACACTTCGCAATCGGTCGGCATCGGCGACGCCGCGGCCCAGGCCGAGCGCGCGATGGCGAATGTCCAGATGCTGCTGGAGGAAGCCGGCAGCAAGCTCGAGGACATCTGCAAGATCACCGTCTACCTGACCGACGTGCGCTATCGCGAGGCCGTCTATCGCGTGATCGGGCGCTGGCTGAAGGGCGTGCACGCGGTCTCGACAGGACTGACCGTGACCGCCCTGGCGCGCCCGGAATGGCTGGTCGAGATCGACGTGATCGCCGTCAAGCCATGAACGCGCCGCGCGATCCGGTCGAGCTGCTGGCGCGGCTGGTGGCGTTCCGCTCGATCAGCCGCCAGCCCAACCTCGACCTGATCGGCTTCGTGGCCGACTACCTGCGCGGATACGGCGTCGAATCGCGGCTGGTGCCGCACGCCGACGGCACGCGCGCCAATCTCTACGCCAGCATCGGCCCGCGCGATCGCGGCGGCCTGTGCCTGTCCGGCCATGCCGACGTGGTGCCGGTGGCGGGCCAGCCCTGGAGCAGCGATCCGTTCGAGCTGGTGGAGCGCGACGGCCGCCTGTATGGGCGCGGCAGTTCGGACATGAAGGGCTTCCTGGCGCGCTTCACCGAGCACTGCCGCGCGCCCGGCTGAGGCGAGCCGCGCGGTGGCCCGCCCGACGCGACTTTCCGTTCAGTGGCTGCCGCGCGTGCCGGCGACGGCGGGCTGGCTCTCCAGCTTGCCGAACACGAAGGTCGACAGCACCGTGATCGCGCCGACCAGCAGGAAACTCATCTGGATGCCGAACAAGGTCGAGCTGCCGTGCGCGCTCAGCAGGCTGGCGAAGCCGCCGCCGATCGACACGCCCAGGCCGGTGGCCAGCATCTGCACCATCGAGAACAGGCTGTTGCCGCTGCTCGCGTCGCGGTGGGACAGATCCTTGAGGGTGACGCTGTTCATGGCCGCGAACTGCATCGAGGTGGCGCCGCCGAACGAGGCCATCAGCGCGAGGTCGAGCAGCAGCGGCGTGTGCGGCGAGAGCGTGGCGAAGCCGAGGATCGAGACGCCCACCACCAGCGTGTTGACCTTCAGGAAGGGCACGTAGCCGTAGCGCCTGACCAGCGGCGCGATCATGCGCTTGGTGATCACGCCGGCGACGGCGGCCGGCAGCATCACCAGCCCCGCGTGCAGCGGCGAGTAGCCGAAGCCGAGCTGCATCTGCAGCGGCAGCAGGAAGGGCACCGCGCTGCTGCCGATCCGGCACACCAGGTTGCCGATCAGGCCGACGCTGAAGCGGCGCTCGAACAGGCCGAGCCGGAACAGCGGCTGTTCGCGGCGGCGCGCGTGCGCGACATAGGCCAGCACCGCGAGCGCCGAACCGAGCGCGGCCAGCACGATCCAGCCCACGTGCGAGGCGGCGCCCGGCATGTCGAGTGCCAGCGAGCTGCCGAGCATCGCCAGCGACAGCAGGGTGCAGCCGATCAGGTCGAAGGGCTGCCGCTCGTCGAGCCGGTCGGCGGGCAGGTGGCGCTGCACCGCGAGCAGGCCGAGCGCCGCGATCGGCACGTTGACGAAGAAGATCCAGCGCCACGACAGCGCCTGCGCGAACCAGCCGCCGAGCGTGGGGCCGACGATCGGCCCGACCTGGCCGGCGATCGAGATGAAGGCCAGCGCGCCCACGTAGGCTTCGCCGGGCACGCTGCGCAGCACCGCGAGCCGGCCGATCGGCAGCAGCATCGAGCCGCCCACGCCCTGCACCACGCGCGCCACCACCAGTTGCGTCGAGGTATGCGAGCCGGCGCAGGCCAGCGAGCCGATCGCGAACACCAGGATCGCCGCGAAATAGACCGAGCGCGTGCCGTAGCGGTCGGCCAGCCAGCCCGAGGCGGGCGTGAGCATCGCCATGGTCAGCGTGTAGGCCACCACGACCGAACGCATCGACAGCGTGTTCTCGCCGAAGGCATGCGCGATCGAGGGCAGGGCGGTATTGACGATGGTGGTGTCGAGCGCCTGCATGAAGAAACCACCGGCCACGATCCATAGCAGGGCCGATCGGGAAACAGAACGCGTCATGTCGGGAGAGCGGAGGTCGATAACGAAAACGTGAGCGCGGCGGATCCTTGTGCCGAGCGCTTGCAGTTTGCCAGAGCAAGCTTACGGAGACGCGACGGCTTCTATGCCCCGGCCTTGGTGGCCGGTCCGGAGGCGCTGCCGAATGCGTTCGGGGTTCCTCATTTCTCCGTGCAGGCGACGGTGGCACTGACCACGTCGTCATTGCGCGGATCGGGATCGCCGCCGACGGTCACCACCGACAGCACGCCGGCGGCATTGTCGTAGGAGTAGCCGCAATAACCCACCCCGGTGCCCGAACAGTCGTTCACCTCGATCACGCCGTGCCTGGCGAGATCGGCCGCCACGTCGTGGAGCGGGTCGCCTCGCCTTGCGCGCATCGGCCTCCAGCCCTGCGCGATGAGGATCTTGCGCGCCTCGGCGATCGACTTGTCGAACACGTTGGGCACGCGGGCGCGGCCTTGGCAGAACGATCGCGAGGCGGCCACCGCGGTCAGGCGCAGCCCCTCGTCCTGTTGATGCAATTCGGCGACCGGGCCGCCGACGCCTTGCCCCTCGCCGATCAGCAGCCCGCCTGTCTCCAAGGACGTGAGCCTGCCCAGATGCCAGTCGGCCTTGCGCGCCGTGTAGGCGAGCGCGATCAGGCGCGTGCCGTCGAAGATGCCGATGTTGGCGTTGCGCGGCGTGCAGATCGCGCTGGTGCCGGGCTCGAAGCCGCTCGCGAACGACACCGCGCGATAACGGCCGAGCGGTGCCTCGGACATCACGAACCAGCCTAGCTTCTCGACCTCGCGGCCGGCGGCCGACAGCGCATCGGCAGGCTCGCGGTAATGCGCGCAGAACTCGGCCGGCGCGCCGTGCTCGGGCGAGGGCGGCAGCACCGCGAGCGGCACCAGCGAGGCGCCGGTCACCTCGGAAGCGGTGCTCGGCGTTTGAGCCATTGCCGCTGGCGCCATCGCCGACAAGATGGATGCGCACGCAAGCATGATGGCCGCCAGGCCACGACGGGATGCGCGCGCGAATGTCGGCGCCATGAAGGTTGCCTGAGGGGCATGCAGCATGTTGCGGGTCTCCGGGAAAGGACGATTTTGGCGCCCGCGGCCGGCCGCGGGCGAGGCCATGATGCCCCGAAACGGGGCAGGGTTCACACCGACAAAGTTCCTGTCGAACTTCCGATGAGACGGAAAGTAACCAATCGTGGACGGCGAGGCACTCGTTTTTCCCGCTGGAGAACTTAGGATTCGTCTTCACGAACAGCCGGAAAGACACGGCTCGCGCTGAAATCTCATAAATTTATCGTCGCCCCCGATGGCGGCGAATCGCGTGGAATCCCTTGGGGGGATCGTCTGTCGATGGCTCGCCCAATCCGGCACGGAAGGCCGGCGCTCGCGAGCCGAAACATCATGAGAACCAGGCTGGCGGGCGAGACGTTCCGGCATAGAGAGAAACCGCGGGCCGCATGCCTGCCGAAGTTGAAACGTTTGGCTCACGCGCCGCGAGGCGCGTGAGCGCTTCACCGCCCTTGGGGGCGGGCGTCGGAAACCGGCAGTCGATGCGATTCGATTCGAGCCGGGGGAATCATGAAGTGCCGTCTGTTGGTGCCGTCGCTGTCCTTGCTGTTGCTGGCTGCCTGCGCGCAGCCCCAGCCCAGCGACATGGTCCGTATCTGCGACGGCCAGGGCTGTTCCGATCGCCCGAAGAACCAGGTCACCACGGAATTCAAGGACGGCGTGAACGATCGCGAGGACCCTCGCATCGCGGCGCTCAAGGAGAGCGCCAAGGCGCAGCCGAAGGCCGCCTACGATCTCGGTCTGCGTTATTTCCGCGGCGACGGCGTGCGCCAGGACAGCTACCAGGCGCTCAACTGGATGCGCAGCGCCGCCGAGCGCGGCGACCTGCGCGCGCAGAAGGCGCTCGGCGTCTACTACCTGTTCGGCCTCGAGGAGATGGGCTCGGACCCGCGCGAAGCGGAGAAGTGGCTGTCGATCGCGGCGGGCCGCGGCGACAAGGAATCGGAAAAGCTGCTGCAGCAGGCCCGCGAAGCGAAGAAGGCCGATGAGGAAGATTTCAAGTGGCGCACGCGCTGGCGTGACGTCTATTACGGCTATTGGAATTCGGGCTATCCGTACTACGGCACCTGGCAACAGACCACCTGGTACTGGTACTGACGAATTCCGAAGCATGGGGGGCCGCGACGGGGAGACCGATCCTTTCGCGAACCATGCCGGGGGGCTTATCTAGGTTCGCACCGACGTGTAAGCCGTAACATCGTCTCACTTGATTCGACAACGATATGAAAACCTATCCCATCACCAGGATCGCGGCGGCCGCCGCCATCGTCTCCTCGCTCGCCGCGTGCGGCGGCATGGTGACGCCGGGCGGCCAGGACATCGGCGTGAGCGGCGCCGCCGGCGGCGCGGCCAGCGCGGGCGCCGACACCAAGCTCGAGCACTGCGCGCAGCCGCTCGGCACGATCGCCGTCGACGACGGCCGCAACGCGGACTGGTTCGGCCCGTTCGGCAGCGCCACCAAGGTCACCAGCATCGATCCGCTGCTGCGCCTGGCGGTCCAGCAATCGAACTGCTTCGTGATCACCTCGGTCGGCAACCAGAAGACCGACGCGCGCCTGCAGCGCATCACCGCGTTGCAGCGCAGCTCCGGCGAATACCGCGCCGGCTCGAAGCAGCAGAAGGGCCAGCGCGTGGCGGCCGACTACTACATGGAGCCGACCATCGTGGTCAACGATTCGGCGATCGGCGGCATCGGCGGCGCGATCGGCGGGCTGATCGGCAACGGCGCGATCTCGGCGCTGGCCGGCAGCCTCAAGAGCAAGGCGTCGGTGGTCACGCTCACGCTGTTCGACGTGCGCTCGGCGGTGCAGATCGCGGCGGCCGAAGGTAGCTCGACGGCCACCAACTGGGGCACCGCGCTGGGCGGCTTCGGCGGTGGCGTGGGCGGCGCGCTCGGCGGTTTCTCGTCGACGCCGGAAGGCAAGGCCACCGTGGTCGCCTTCATCGACGCCTGGAACAAGATGGTGGTGGCACTGCGCAGCTACAAGGCGCAGGACGTCAGCGGCGGCCTGGGCCGCGGCGGTACGCTGAAGGTCAACTAAGCAAGCTGCTTCGACGCGGCGGCCGGCCGGCCGCCGCGCGGCCCGCGCCTTGTCAGGCGGGCCGCGCCCTTCGCGTCGTCTTCCCTTTGATTCGCTTCCCGAGGTCGCCATGAAAAAAGCCGCCGCGCTGATCGCGCTCGCCTGTCTCGCCCTGACCGCCTGCGGCGGGGACGACGATGTCTCGTCCGCTTCGGCGGGTTCCTCCAGCTCCGCCGGCTCCTCGTCGGGCGGCGGCGGTTCGACCAGCGGCACCAGTGGCGGCACGAGTGGCACCAGCGGCGGAACCAGCGGCACCAGCGGAACCGGCAGCACGCTCACGCCGCGCTTCGAGGCGATCGCGACGGCCGCCGACGGCGCGAGCTTCCTCACGCTGGTCAATGGCGAGGGCGCCAAGGGCTTCCACTATCTCGGCGATTTGTCGTTCTCGGGCGACGGCACGATCCGCTCGGTCTTCGTCAACGATGGTGCGGGCGCGGTCTATACCTACGAGCTGCAGACCGCGCAATCGGGCCAGACGGCCTTCCTCTCGCAGGCGAACGCCGAAGGCGCGCGCGGCTTCCGCTACGAGGGCGAGCTGGGATTCGGCAACCTCTATCGCAGCGACGGCACGTCGGCGACCTACAGCTATCAGCTCGCGCCGGCGGTCGCCAGCCCGGCCGACTTCGTCACGCAGGCCAACGGGCAGGGGCAATCGGGTTACTGGCAGGTCTCGCCGCTGTTCCTCGATTCGACCGAGGTGACGCTGTACATGAAGAACAACGCCTCGAACGCGACCTACACCTACGAGGCGGTGGCGCCGAGCGCATCGGCCGCGGACTTCGTCACGCAGGCCAACAGCGAGGGCGCGCGCGGTTTCCGCGCCAAGGGCACGCAGGTGTTCGGCAGCGCCTCGGCCACGGTCTACGTGAAGGACCAGACGCAATCGCCGACCTTCACGTACCAGAGCGCGGCCGTGCAGACCACCAACAGCGGCTTCGTCACGCAGTCGAACACGCTGGGCGCGCAGGGCAATGCCTATTTCGGCGATTTCGCCTTCGGCACGGCAGTTAGTTCGTTCTACTTCAAGCCGGCGAACTGCACGGGCTTCCTCTGCACCACGCTCAATCCGCTGATCCAGAACTGAGCGCGCGAGCCGTCGCACGCAACGCAAAAAGCGCGGCCGTCCTTCGACTGCCGCGCTTTTTTTCGTGGCGTCCTGGCTTCATGGCCGCGCCGCGTCGGCCTGCCCCGGCCTACAGCGACACGAAGGAGCGCATCCAGTCGCTGAAGTTGGTCGACGCAGCCGACTGCTCCGGCGAGGCATGCGCGTACTCGGATTCGCGGCGGAATTCGCGCGCGGCCACCTCGCTCGGCGTGCAGCCGAACTTCTCCTTGAACAGGCGGCTGAAGTGCTTCTCGTTGACGAAGCCGTGCCGCCACGCCACCTCGGAGATCCGCATGCGTTTCGCGGTCGGGTCGATCAGCAGGTTGCGCGCGCGATGCAGGCGCTTGTGCTGGATCAGCCGCGCCACGCCGCCGGTCGGCTCGAACAGCCGGTAGAGCTTCGAGCGCGAGATGCCCATCGCCTTGCAGATGCGGTCCGGGCTCAGGTCGGGCGAGAGCAGGTGCTGCTCGATGTAGTCGCGCACGCGGTTCACGAACATCGCGTCGAGCTCGGTCTCGGCCTGCTTGAGCGTGTCGAGCGTCGGCGCCAGGCAGGCCAGCAGCATGTTCTTGGTGGCCTGCACCGCATAGGGCATCTCCCCGGCCGAGACCACCGACATGTTCCGGCGCAGCGAGCGCAGGTAGTCGGCCAGCATCGAGCCCATGCCATGCGACAGCGAGCGGCCGTGCAGCGCCGCCGCGCCAGCCGGCAGCAGGTCGCGCGGGATCACCATGCAGATCGTGTCGCCGGTGCTGACCTTGAGGTCGAAGGGCGTGGCCAGGTCGAGCACGCACATGTCGCCGGGGCCGATCAGCACCGGGTCGCGGCCGGCCGAGCCGGACAGCGTCTCGCTGATCTGCAGCTGCAGGTAGTAGCCGTCGAGCCCGTCCGAGCGGATCCGCTGCGCGGAACGGCTCATCGCGTGCTCGACGCGGTGCTCGGGATGCAGCCACTGGCGGCCGCCGAACATGATCTGGTCGAGCAGCGTGAAATCGAACTGCGAATCGTAGGGGACATGCTCGTCCTCGAGCATGCCGATGTCGAATAGCGCACCGGTGTCGGCGCGCCAGGCGTCGAAACGCTCGCGCGCCGGCGCATAGGCTGTCGAGAACCGATAGCTCAAACCTTCGGAAGTCGTGCTCATCGTGATCTTGTTATCACCCGTTGCTTATTATCGAAATGCTGGCGCCGGATTTCACCCCCCAAAGGGAAATCCGTCCGGCCCACGCGGTACTGCCTCGCCGGAAAAATAGGGACGCCAATGCGGTCGGCCGGGATCGCGCGATTCACCTGGAATTGCGCCGGCTTATGGTTGTGTATCTGGTGTGTATCTTTTTGAATGGTACACAGTCGGCTTATCGGGCAGGTGAGATTTTTCTTATATCGACCGGGCCAAGGATCCGGGAAGGTGGCGGGAAATGCCTGCCCAGCCTGCGCCTGGGCCGGGATTCCGGGCGCAGGCGAATGAGTCGTCGAATTCGGTCCGGAAATTGTGTGGCAAATGCGAACGAGTGCCGGTCAGGCAATCGCATTGTTTTTCAGGTGTTTTTCAATCGAATTGGCAAGTCGAATGCCGGACCGTCGTATCGCGACAACGATGATACCGATCGGTATCCATTTGACTCCGAATTTCGGATATTAATTGCGCCGCCCATTTAAGGTGGTGGATATCAAATCGAATCGCCGATTAAGGTGTCGCGCACGAGTGTCGATCGGCGTGTCGAGGTTTGGCGATTGAGAATACGGAATGACCGATTGCGCCTCACGCATGTCACGCCACGCGCCG
The DNA here is from genome assembly GCF_007828315.1 of Burkholderia sp. SJZ089. Taxonomy (NCBI): domain Bacteria; kingdom Pseudomonadati; phylum Pseudomonadota; class Betaproteobacteria; order Burkholderiales; family Burkholderiaceae; genus Burkholderia; species Burkholderia sp. SJZ089. The sequence goes on from NZ_VIUM01000008.1 coordinate 169,974, forward strand.
AGGTAGGCGCCGACCGTGACGGCGGCCAGTTGCGCGTCGTGCAGCGCGAGCAGCGGCTCCAGCGCATCTCGCGCGGCCCGGTCGAGCCGGTAGGGCGCGCCGCGCGCGAAGCTGCGTTGCAGGGCGAGGTCGGCGCGCCGGCAGCAGGCGGCGAGCGAGGGCATCGAGGCGATGCCGCGCAGCGCCTGTGCGAGCCGGATCACGTTGGCCAGCACCCCGAGCGGCACCGGGTCGTGGCAGCGGTCGAGCAGCCTGGCGAGGGCGAGATGATGCCTGAGTTGCAGCGCGCGCCGCTCGTGTTCGGGCAGCGGGCCTTGGAGGGGGATGGGATGGCGCATGACGCGGTGCCGGTGCAAGGAAGGGCAGGCTCGCGGGCAGGGACGAGGTGGACGCGGGCGCGGCCGGCGCGGCACCGAGGTGCCGCTGGCCGCGCCCGCCTCGTTCAACCGCCGACGATGGCCCGGGTGGCGAAGAACAGCACCGAGGGCCCGAGCAGGCAGCCGACGCCGGTGTGGAAGGTCGAGATCAGCGCGCCGTAGGGCACCAGCCGCCGATCGGTGGCGGCCAGCCCGGCCGTCACGCCGCTCACGGTGCCGGCCAGGCCGCCGAAGATCATCGCCGAGCGCGGCGTGCGCAGGCCGAGGAAGCCGGCCGCGAGCGGCGTGCCGACCATCACGATGATGGCCTTGACCAGCCCGGTGGCGATGCTCAGCGCGATCACGTCGGAGCTCGCGCCGATCGCCGCGCCCGTCACCGGGCCGACGATGTAGGTGACGGCGCCCGCGCCGATGGTGGTCATGCTGACCGCGTCGGTATAACCGAAGGCACGCGCCACCAGCGCGCCGACGATGAAGGGCAGCACCGTGCCCAGCAGCAGCGAGACCACGCCGATCATGCCGGCGCGGCGCGCCTCGCTGGCCTGCACCTCGAAGGCGGTGGCGACGATCGCGAAGTCGCGCAGCATCGCGCCGCCCATCACGCCGATGCCGGCGAACAGCGGCACGTCGGCGATGCCCTTCTCGCCGTGGGTGAGCGTGCCGCCCACCCAGGCCAGCGCGAGGCCGATCAGGATCGCGAAGGCGGAGCCGTGCACGCGGCCGCGCGTGAGCGTCTTCGACAGCATCATCGAGATCCACATCACGATCCCGACCAGCGCGAAGGCGGCCACCAGGCCGTTGTGCGAGAGAACTTTCTCGAGCATGGCAAGCATCCCGGCCTCCGCTTATTGCTTGGCCGGCACGATTGCCGAGTCGTCGTTGCCCAGGCGCGAGAGCACCGCGATGCAGCAGGCGCAGATCGCCACCGCGCCGAGCGCGGCCAGCAGCGCCACCGGGCCGCCCTTGAGCGCCGCCACCACGTTCTGGTTGGCCGCCATCGCCACCACCACCGGGATGTACATGGCGCCCCAGAAGGTCACGCCGGCCTCGGACTCCTTGGGCAGCCAGCCGCGCCGGTGCAGCCAGATGCGCAGCGCGATGAGCAGCAGCATCGCGATGCCGACGCCGCCGACATTGGTCTTGACGCCGATCGCGGCGCCCAGCAGGTCGCCGAGGAACAGGCCGGCGAGATGGCAGAACGCGAGCAGGGCGGTTCCGTAGATGATCATGCATGTCTCCTGTCTGATAGGAATCGGCGGCCGGGGCCGCCGCCCGGTGCCGGCGTCGATGCGCCGGCGTTCTCGGGGGATGTTGACCGGGTATCCGGTGTGGACAGTCTAGTCCGGCCGAAATCGCCCATTTATGAAGTTGTCCGGAGGATTCAGTGGGAACGGCAATGCCTGGCGCTCGAAAGCTTTCGGTTTGTCAGAAAGCATGGGCGATGCCGGCGGGATCCGCGGCGTCGACCGGTAGAATCCAGGGCTCCATTCCGCCGAGGCTCGCGGGCCCGGTATCCGGACAACAACGAGGCATACATGGATCTGCTGGCCGCAATGCGCGTCTTCGTGCGGGTCGTCGAACGCGGAAACCTGTCGCGCGCCGCGCGGGACCTGGGCCTGGGGCAGCCCGCCGTCAGCGACCGGATCGAGCGGCTCGAGCAGCACCTCGGCGTGCGCCTGCTGCTGCGCAGTACGCGCGCCGTCTCATGCACCGACGAGGGCTCGCTGTTCTACCAAAAGCGCAAGCTGGTGCTCGATGCCGCCGAGGAGGCGCGCGTCGCGGTCGCGCCCGGCGATCGGGCGGTGCGCGGCCGGATCCGCATCGCGGCGCCGCACGGGGTGGGCGATGCCCTGCTGCCGGGCGTGGTCGCGGTGATGCGCGAGCAGCATCCGCAGCTCCACGTCGAGATGATCCTCAACGACGAACCGACCGACCCGGTGACCGAAGGCGTCGATCTCTCGCTGCGGCTGGGTCGTATCGGCGAGGGCAATTTCATCGCGCGACGGCTCGGCCATGTGCGCCGCGTGCTGGTGGCCTCGCCCGGCTACCTGGATGCGGCTGGCCGCCCGGAGGCGCCCGCCGACCTGGTCCGGCATCCATTCATCCGGGTCGCGGGGCTGTTCTCCGATGGCCAGTTGCGCTTCGCTGCCGCTTCGCCGCTCCCGGCCTCGCCTGCCGCGCCGATCAACATCGTGACCACGGTCAGCCACTGGGGCCCGGTCCATCAGTTGCTGCTGGCCGGTTGCGGCATCGGCGTGCTGCAGGAGATCGTCTGTGCCGAGGCGCTGGCGACGGGCAGGCTGGTCGAGTTGCTGCCCGGCCATACCGTGCCGGGTTTCGAGCTGCACGCGCTGCTGCCGGTGACGCGCCCGGTGCCGGCCAGGACGCAGGCGGTGCTCGAACTGCTCGAGGCGCACTTGCCCGACGCGGTGCGCCTGGCGAAGCCGCCGCCCGAGGCACGAGCCGCGCGGGACCGGGGCGTATCGATCGGGTTTACCGATGACTGATATCGGGGCGGCGGCGCTACTCCCCGGGTGCGGCGCCCGTTAAGTTAGGCGGCAACTCCACTTGCCGCGAGGCCGCCTCATGTCCCGACTCAATCTCAAGCTGCTCGGCCCCTGCCTGCTGGCGATCGCGATCGACGCCATGGGCTTCGGCCTGGTCTACCCGATCATGGCGGCGATCTTCTCCGATCCGCATTCGGGCATCATCGGCGCCGGCACCCGCGTCTCGCTGCGCAACTTCTACCTGGGACTCGGCTACGGCGTCTATCCGTTCTTCATGTTTCTCGGCTCCTCGCTGATGGGCGAGCTGTCGGACGGCTACGGGCGCCGCAGGATCCTGCTGCTCTGCATCTTCGGCCTGGCGCTGAGCTACCTGCTGATGGCGCTCGGCGCGCTGCTGCCGAGCATCGCGCTGCTGCTGGTCGGGCGCGGCCTGAGCGGGCTGATGGCGGGCTGCCAGGGCATCGCGCAGGCGGCCATCACCGACGTCAGCACGCCGGAAACCAAGGCCTGGAACATGAGCATCATGTCGATGGCCTTCAGCGCCGGCGTGATCGTCGGCCCGGTGCTGGGCGGCATCACCTCGGACCGCACGATCCTGCCGATCTTCAACTACGGCACGCCGTTCCTGCTGGTTGCCGCGCTGTCGGTGTTCTGCGGCCTGTGGACCTTCTGGACCTATCGCGACGCGAGCCCGCCCAAGGGCAAGACCCACGTCGACATCCTGCTGCCGATGCGCATCATCCACGAGGCCGGCCGCCATCATCGCGTCGCCTTCCTGTCGATCGTGTTCTTCCTGATGCAGGTCGGCTACGGCCTCTACCTGCAGACCATCATGCTGGTGCTGCAGACCCGCTTCGGCTACACCAGCTCGCAGCTCGGCCTGTTCAGCGGCCTGATCGGCATCTGCTTCGTGTTCGGCCTGATGGTGATCGTGCGCCTGATGCTGAAGGTCTGGAGCGTGGTGGACATCGCCAAGCTCGGCCTGCTGATCGCCGGCATCGGCCAGGTGCTGTCGGCCCTGCTGCCGCACGAGGGCATGCTCTGGGGGCTCGGCATGGTGGTCGGCTGCTTCGACATGGTGGCCTACACCACCATGTACACCGCCTACTCGGACGCGGTGTCGCTCGAGCGGCAGGGCTGGGCGCTCGGCGTCGCGGGTTCCGTGATGGCGATCGCCTGGGTGGTGACGGGCTTCCTGACCAACCTGCTGCCGGTGGTCGGTGAGTTGGGACTGCTGATGATCGGCGGCCTGAGCTTCATCCTGAGTTTCCTGATGATGATGGCGTACGGCCGAAAGTGGTCGTCGGTGGCCGTCGGCGTCGGAGCACGGGCGTGATGCCGCCGCCCGGCTCCGGCGCCGCGCTCACCAGCGCAGCACGCGCGGCCCGAGCAGGGCGCCGGCGACGGTCGGCACCAGCATGCCGAGCAGGTACCAGACGCCCCAGAAGGCCACGCCCATCTCCGGGCAGTGCAGGCAGTAGACCAGGGTGGCTACCGCGCCCGAGAGCAGGCCGCCCGCGGCGCCGGCCAGCGCCAGGCGGGTGGGCGCGAGGCTGCGCAGCGCGGCCAGGGTGGCGACGAAGCCGGGGATCGACAGCATCGAGATCGCGAACGGGCAGACCTTCCAGGTCTGGCCGAGCACCATCGCGAGACGCTCGCCGGCCGGCGTGAGCGCCAGCATGACGAGGGTGGCGATCCACACCACCGCCACCGGCGAGGCCACCAGCAGGCCCGCGCCGCCCGCGCGCGCGCCGGGCCGCGCCAGCCTGAGCGCGCCGCGCAGCGCGCCGATCGCGATCGCCAGCGGCAGGGCCACCTTGGCCCAGAACAGCGGCGTTTGCGCGACCGTCGCCAGGTCGTGGCGCAGGCCGAGCACGGCCAGCATCAGCAGCAGCGCGCCGCCCGCGCCGATCGCGACGGCGGTCGCGAAGCGCTTGGCGGGCAGGTGCGGGTCGACGGGCGTGACGCCCGTCGCCAGCATGGAAATCAGTTCATCGGTCTTCATCGTGTTCCGCGTATCTTCGCGGCCAATGCCTTCAGGCCGCGATGCACTCCAATCTTGACGGCCGATTCGGAAAGGCCGGTCATCCGCGCGGTCTCCGCCACGGACAATCCCTCCAGCTTGACGTGCACGATCGGCAGGCGTTGCCGGTCGGGCAGCGATTCGAGCAGCTGGCCCAGGTCGCGCCGCGCCTCGGACGATTCCAGCTCCGGCGGAGCGATCCACTCGGCCTCGTCGTCGAAGCTGTCGTTGAGCGCCTCGTGGCGCGACCAGGCGCGGAAGTAGTCCACCAGCTTGTAGCGCGCGATCGCGTGGACCCAGGCCGTCAAGGGTTCGCCGGCGCGATAGGTGTGACGCTTGTCGTGGATCGCCAGCAGCATCTCCTGAACCAGGTCCTCGACGTCGGACGGGCGGCTCGCCAGCCGGCGCCTGACGAAGCCGCGCAAGTGCGCGGACAAGGCGTTCAGGAAGCGGCGGTAGGCAGCCTCGTCGCCGCCCAGGCCGAGCAGCAGCCATTGCCGCAGTTCCTGCTCGGTGCGTTGTCGCGCGGCGCTGTCTTGAGTTCGTTCCATCCGTGTCGGCGGTTACACCGGGCGCAAAAAATTTCGTCGATTCTACGACGGCGACGGGACGGGAGGCGTTTCTTGTGGGGTCAGGGCAACAAGGCGGGTCGCGGGCGGGCGGCGCGCGAGTGGTACGAAGCGGGTGCCGGGGCGGCTCGGGCGGCCGCGGCAAAGGCCTGGCCGGCGGTCTTGGTGAGCCGGCCGACGCTGCCGCGCCGGCCGGTCACCGCCTCGTGCCAGAGAATGACGAACGATGCGTGTCTTCAGGGCGCATCGTCCATCGCATTCGCCGGCCGGGCCGGTCGCGCCGCGCGCTGCCGCCGGTGTCGGCCCGTGCGGCGCCTTGCTCGCGCCGCGCTTCCTTGCCTTGGCAAGCGAATGTGCGGGCAGATTAGCAATCCGCCCCTTGGGTGCCCATCCCCCGAAATTGGTAAGCCGGTGAACCATGCCGGGCGGCCGATGTCGCGTGGCGCCCGGCTGTCGTTCGGGCGGTCGCTCAGCCGGCGCCGGTGGGCGTGCCGAGCCCGGGAATGCTCACCGTCAGCCGTGTGCCGCTCGCATCGGAGGCGATCCGCAGCACGCCGCCGAGCCGGCCGACGCGCGCGCGCAGGCTGCGCATGCCGATCCCGCCGTGCAGCGTCGGCGCTTCCGGGTCGAAGCCGCGGCCGTTGTCGGCGACGGCCATGCGCAGCCCCTCGGCATCGTGCACCACGGCGATCTCGATGCGGCTCGCGCCGCTGTGGCGCAGCGCGTTGGTGGCCGCCTCCTGCAGCACGCGCATCACGTCCAGGCAGGTCGAGTTCGGCAGGTGCAGGCTGTCGATGCCGGCCAGCTCCCAGCGGCAGTCGATGTCCTGCGCCTCGAAGGCGCGCGCCAGCCGGTGCCGCATCGGCGCGATGAAGCCGTCCAGCGAGCGCGTGCCGGCATGGTCGAGCGAGGCCGAATCGATGATGATGCGCAGGTCGTCGCGCAATTCCTTCAGGATGCCGAGGAAACGCGCCGGCGGCATGTCCTGCGGCGCGTGCTCGAGCGTGGTGATGCTCGACACCAGGGTGCCGCCCAGCCCGTCGTGCAGATCCTGCGCGAGCGAGAGCCGCTCGTTCAGGCGCGCGTTGGTGACCTGCAGCGCGTGCTCGCGGTCCAGCGTGTCGCGCAGCTCGCGCTTGGCCTCGGCCACCGCGCTGGTCAGCTCGTGGTTGAACTGCTCGATGCGGCGCAGGTTGGTGACGAAGCGCCAGGCCAGCACCAGCGCCATCCCGATCATCTCGAACTGCGCGGCGATCGAGGTGTAGTAGACGTTGTCGCCGAGCACGCCGAGGAAGGTCAGCAGGTCGTGCATGCAGGCCAGCACGAAGACCAGCATGCAGCCCGACAGCGCCAGCCGGTCGGCGCGCGGCCGGCGCAGCGAGAACACGATGAAGGCGCTGCAGCAGCCGATGAAGGTCAGCGCGGGCAGCAGGGCGATGGCCGCGCGCACCGTCTCGATCGAGCCGCGTGGCGCGAGCAGCATGGCCAGCGTCTGCGCCGCGGCGAGCAGCCAGAGCAGGCGCTCCAGGCGTGGGCAGCGGCGGTTCGCGAAGCGCAGCGTGAACATCGCGAAGCTGACGCTGAACAGCACCACCGCGATCGACATGGCCGCTTCCCAGCCGTCGGTGCTCGCGAACGGCCAGGGCGAGGTGGCCGCCTGGTTCACCTGGAAGCACCACCAGGCCATCGACTGCAGCCCGAACCAGCCGTACAGGCTCTCGCGGCGGCGCATCAGCCAGAGCACCACGAAGAAGCAGCCGAGCGTGGAGGTGACGGCAAGGCTGTAGAGCTGCAGGTCGCGACGCACCTGGTGGGCATGCGCGTAACGGCGCTCGACCTGCGCGGGAGCGCCCACCGTCACCGGGCCGAGCCCCGGCGCGTAGGCGGCCAGGCCCGAGACGCGCACCAGCAGGGTATTGCTGCCGGCCACCAGCAGCGAGGCCGGCAGCAGCCAGCGGCGCGGCATGTTCCAGCTGCGGCTGAGCGGTTCCTTCAACCGAGGGTCGGCGGCCAGCAGGCTGCCGTTCAGGTAGAGCGCGCCGGCCATGTTCACGTAGTCGATGAAGGCGGCCGCCGGTGCGTCGCCGAGGCAGGCGCGGTTCCAGCGCAAGCGGTACCAGACCACGCCGTCGAAGCCGGGCCAGCGCGAGGTCCAGACGTCGGGCAACTGCACGCGGGTCCAGCCGGCGGCGGGCGGCGCGGCGTCGTCCCAGCCGGCGGCGCGCGCGGCGTCGGTCTGCAGCGCGCAGTCGGGCGGCTCGGCGCTGCCGCTGGCGTCGCCGGCCAGCACCTCGCTGCCGGCCGGCGAGATGGTGGCGGCCGCCGCGTCGATCGGTGGCGCGGTGCTGGTCGAGGCGTTCGCCGTTGCCGGCGCCGCCGCGTCGGCGGCGCGCGCCGTGCTCGCCAACACCGTCAGCAGCGCGAGGCAGAGCAAGCACAGCCACGGCGGCACGAGCGCGCGAGCGCCGCCGCCCGCCGCGCCGCGCGCGGGCGTGGATGTGAGCGGTAACGTCGCGGGCCGGGCAGGCATCGATCTGTGATCGCAGGCGAGGGATGCTTGGAGGCGAGGCGCGGCTAGGGCAGCAGGCCGTGCGCCCGCGCCTCGAACACCGCCTGCGTGCGCGAGCGCACCGCGAGCTTCTTGTAGATGTTCTTGATGTGGCATTCGACGGTCAGCCGCGACAGCGACAGCAGCTCGGAAATCTCGCGGTTGGTCAGCCCCTTGCTGACGATGCCGAGGATCTCGATCTCGCGGCGGCTCAGGCGCACCGGCGGCGCGCCGTTGCGCGAGGGCAGCAGGCCCGCGCTGGCCGGCGTCGCGGCGGCCGGCGCCGCGTGCACGGTGGTCTCGAGGATATGGCGCGCCACGAAGGGATCGATCGGCGCGCCGCCGCGCAGCACGCTGCGGATCGACAAGGCGATCTCGATGTCGTCGCGCTCCTTGAGCAGGTAGCCGGTCGCGCCGGCCTGCAGCGCGCCGACGATGGTCGGGCCGGTGCTCCAGGTCGAGATCACCACGATCGGCAGGGCCGGGTCGGCCTCGTGCCATTCGCGGATCAACTCGATACCCGAGCCGTCGGGCAGGCCGATATCGACCAGCGCGATCGCGCAGGGCTGGGTGGCGCGGATCGCGCGCGCCTCCGAGAGGCTGCCGGCGAACAGCAGCGCGTCGTCCGAGTAGCCCAGCGAGGTCAGGATGGTGGTGAGCCGGCGCTGCATCAGCGGCTCGTCGTCGACGATCAGGAGCGGGCCGGGGACCATGGGTTCCGGGGGCAAAAGCGTCATGGGTCGCGTATCGGTGACAGGATCGGATGACGAACGGCGAGCGCGCGGCAAGGGCGCGGTCGCCGGACGGCCGGCAAGCGGGCGGGGCGCCGCCTCGAGGCCCGAAACGCGGGGCGCGGCGCGGCTTCCGGCCATTGTCCGGTGCCGGCGCGCGGGACGCGCGCCAGCGTGATCGCATGATACGCGAGCGCCTCGACAGCTTCCTTACAAGCGCGGGATATCGTGTATCTGCACAGTGGATGAGTGTGGCGTGGGTTCGATGACATCCATATGAAGAAAGGCGGGCGTAAGGCGAGGGTGGCGATCCCGGCGAAGGGCCGCGGCGGGCAGGACCGCGAGCCTGCCGCCAGGATCGATGTGGTATAAGCCGGGATTGATTCCACGCTTACCGGACTGGACCACTATGACGCGAGGCAAGGCCGCGATTCCGCTCGATCTGCCGAGGCCGCCGGGCCTCTCCTCGCGAGGCGGCGCCTCGAAGCAGGATCGCATCGCCGATGCGCTGCGCGAGGCGATCCTGCAGGGGCGCCTGGCGGCCGGCGGCGCGCTGCCTTCGACGCGCACGCTGGCCGAGCGCTGGCGGGTGGCGCGCGGCACGGTCGAGGTGGCGTTCGAGCGGCTGGTGGCGGAGGGTTATCTATCGCGCGTGCGCGGCTCGGGCACGCGGGTCAGCGCGGTGGTTCCCGAGGCGTATCTGATGGCGCCGGCAGCCGATGCGCATGGCGAGGCCGCGGTCGCGGTCGATATCGCGCCCGCGAGCGCCGATCCGTCCCGCCTCCGGCGCTCGCCCGATGCGGCCCGCGACGCCTCGCCGACCGGCACGCGCATCGGCCAGCCCTTCGTCGCGCGCCTGGCCGACCCGGCCCTGCTGCCGGCGGCCACCTGGAAACGCCACCTGGCGCAGGCGCTGGCGGGCCTGAAACCGGCCGAGCTCGGCGCGGCGGTGCCCGGCGGCGACGCGCGGCTGCGCGCGCGGATCGCCGCCTGGCTCGGCGAGTATCGCGGCATCGCCTGCCGCGCCGAGGACGTGTTCATCACCGCCGGCATCCGCCATTCGCTCGACCTGGTGATGCGGGCGATCGAGGTGCGTGGGCGGCGCGTGGCGATCGAGGATCCCGGCTATCCGATGACGGAGCGGCTGGCCGCGCTGAACGGCGCCGCCGTCGCGCAGGTGCCGGTCGATCCGCAGGGGCTGGTGGTCGAGCGGTTGGCCGCGCTGCCGGGCATCGTGGCGGCCTGCGTGACGCCCGCGCACCAGTCGCCGCTGGGCGTGACGATGTCGGTTTCGCGGCGCCTGGAACTGCTCGACTGGGCGCGCCGCGAGCAGGCCTGGATCGTCGAGGACGACTACGACGGCGAGTTCAGCTACCAGGCCGCGCCGTTGCCGGCGCTGAAGGCGCTCGACCGGCACGATCGCGCGATCTATTGCGGCTCCTTCAACAAGACCCTGTTCGCGGGCTTGCGGCTCGGCTACGTGGTGGCGCCGGCGGCGTTGCGCGCGCCGCTCGAGGCCCTGCTCGCGGCGCTCGGGCGGCCGGTCGGCGTGATCGAGCAGCGCGCGCTGGCGGGCCTGATCGGCAACGGCGATTTCGCCCGGCACCTGCGGGCGAGCCGCCAGGCCTACCAGCAGCGGCGCGATGCCGTGCTGGAGCGGCTGGCGGCCGGCGCGGCAGGCCGCTACGCGATCTCGGGCGAGCAGGCGGGCTTTCATTTCATGCTGTGGCTCGATCCGGGCAGCGACGAGGCCGCCTTCGTCGCGGCGGCCGCCGCGGCGGGCATCGCGCTGCAGCCGCTGGGCATGTTCTGCCGAGAGGCGCGGCTGCCGCCGGCGGTGCTGGTCGGCTACACGGCCCTGACGCTGGCGCAGGCGCGTCACGCGGGGCGCGCGCTGGCGAAGGTGCTGGCCGGATTCGCGCAGGGGAAGGCCTAGGCGGCGAGCGCCGCTTCGAGCCTGGCGATCGCCGCGTCGAGATCGGCGACGAAGAACACCTGCCGGCCGCGATTGCTCTCGACGATGAAGTCGTGCAGTGCTCCGGCGCGGACCTTGGAGAAATCGCCGACGATGGCCAGCAACAGGTGATAGTTCACGAACATCTGCAGCAGTTCGCCGGCCACGCCGGTGCGCAGCACGAGGAAGTCGGGATGCAGGCAGGCGGCGTCGATCGCGATGCCGTCGAGGTCCCGGTGGCCGTGGCCAAGCATGATGTCGAGCGCGTCCTGGCGGCTGCGCACGGGGGTATCGACACTGCTGACGTGGACGATGCGGCTCGTGGGCCGCTCGATCAGGCGTGCTTCCATGGAGAGTCGGATCCGGTTCGTCGTGCTGGCTGGGGATGCCGGCGCGAGGGCCGGCGCAGGCAACGGTCTGGCGATACCGCGCGGCCTGGTCGTCGAGCCGGCCGCGCGCTGCCTCAGGGCTTGGCCGCCGAAGCGCCGGCCGCGCCCGATGCGGCGGCCGCCTGCGCCGCCTTGCGCTTCAGGCAGTTCTGCGTGACCAGCATGGTGGCCTGGTCGGGGTTCAGCAGGGTGGGCGCGCCGTAGATCTCCTCGATCGCCTGGTCGACGGCCTGCGCGTCGGGGCCGTTGCCGTAGTACTTGTGCGACTGCGCGATCGCCTGTTCCTTTGTCTTGTGCTTCTTGCGCCAGCCGGAGATCTGCGCGGCCACGTCGCCGACCGCGAAACAGCGATCGTCGAAGGCCTGGGCCTGGGACGGGAGAGCCGGCAGCGCGAGCGCGCCAGCGAGGGCAAGGGACAAGACGGCTTGCTTCATCGGGAATTCCTGTGGATCGGGAGCGCGGTGCGCCGGTCGTGCCGTCCGCTGCCGCGAGAATCCGCACAGTCTATCGAAAAGCGGCCAGGCGAGCGGTTGGCGCCCCCGCTTTGGCCTCCAGCGATGATGCGGCGCAATGCCGCATAACACGATCGCGCGACGAAACCGCGCCGGCTAGGCGCGTGCGCCGTCGCTGCATCGCGGCGTGCTCGCGCGAGGCCGCGAACGCGCCTTTTCGCGCGCGATTCAACATATGGGAAGCCGTCGCGCAACTTGATCAGCCCTGATTCGGCGGATACCGTTCGCATGCAATCGAGCAGGTCTGGCGCAGCGAATAAAACCATTAATTGAATCAGGATACCTATTCAATGAAACGGCATATCCGAGCGGTATTTTTTTCATTGCCCTTATTCATATCGGCATTGTCTTCCTATCACGCGGGCGCGGCTTCGGTGACCGGCGCCGCGGCGCCCGGCAGCGGTGCCGCGCCCGCCGCGCAGCAGGCCTGGCCGCCCGCCTGGCCGCTGGTGCGGCAGGTGCCGGTGCCACCGCCGCCGATGGGCTGGGCGAGCTGGAACGGGCATGGCTGCAACATCAACGAAAAGGTGATTCACGACGCGGCCGATTACCTGGTCAGCAGCGGCCTGAAAAGTGCCGGATATGTCTATGTGAACGTCGATGATTGCTGGTCGGAATTGACTCGCGATTCACAAGGGAAATTGAATGGAAATCATGTATCGTTTCCAAGCGGAATGACCGCGCTCGGCGATTACATCCATTCCAAGGGATTGAAATACGGGATTTACGCGACGCCGGGCCTGCGTACCTGTGCCCAGCTCAACAATCTGCAGAACGAACTCGCCCCCGGCGCGCCCGGCAACGAGGCCAACGGCAATACCGGCAGCCTGGGCCACGAGGCGCTCGACGCGGCCACCTTCGTGCAATGGGGCGTCGACTACCTGAAATACGACTGGTGCACCAAGGGCTCGACCGCGGCGCCGGCCCAGGTGCCGGTATTCGCGAAGATGCGCGACGCGCTGCGCCAGGCGGCGCTCGGCGCCGGCCGCAAGGGCTACCTGTTCTACAGCATCAACCCCGACAGCTTCAACGACTCGAAGACGGGCCGCGACTACGACTGGGGCAACGTGGCCGACATGTGGCGCACCGAGGAGGACATCTCCTACGACACCGGCGACAACTTCACGCCGGGCTGGTCGCGCCTGGTGGGGCAGAACTTCGAGGGCAACGTGTTCCCCGAGGCGCAGCACACGGGCCGCTACAACGATCCGGACATGATGCTGGCCGGCATGGGCCTGAGCGACGAGCAGGACCGCTCGCACATCGCGCTGTGGGCGATCTCGGGCGCGCCGATGATCCTCGGCAACGACTTCACCGGCCGCCCGCCCAAGGCCGCCACGCTGGCGCTGCTGAAGAACCCCGAGATGATCGCGATCGACCAGGACGGGCTCGGCCTGCAGGGCGTGCTGGTGGCCAACCCGGCGCCCGGCGTCGAGGTCTGGGCCAAGCCGCTGATGGGCAACGGCCGTCGCGCGGTGCTGCTGTTCAACAACTCGACGAAGGACGCGAGCATGGCGGTGAGCTGGCGCGAGCTCGGGCTCGAGCCGCTGGTGCCGGGCCTGGTGCGCGATGTCTGGGCGCGCGCCAATGCCGGCATCGGCATCGGCCGCTTCGAGACGCGCGTGCCGGCCGGGACCAGCCGCCTCTACGTGATCCAGGGCGCCGACACGGCGGCCGTGCCGTATCGGCCCAGCGCCTACCAGCCGAGCGCGGACCTGTCGTCCTGCGGCGGCTGCGAGCCGAACGCGCAGCTCGTGAATCCGGCCACGGTCAGCTTCGACAACGTGGTCTCGCAGCGTGCCGGCGGTTACCTGCAGATCGCCTACCAGAACACCGGCAGCGAACCGGTCGACGCGCTGCTCAGCGTCAACGGCGGGCCGGGCAGCATCGTCTCGCTGCCGCCGACCGGCGCCGCCTGGGGGCTGGGCGGGGTGAGCGTCGAGGCCGCGCTGAAGCCGGGCCGCAACAGCGTGGTGCTGGCCAAGTGGCACGATCCGTCGGCGGCGCTGTCGATCCAGCGCGTGGCCGTGGTGGCCGGGCCGCTCGCCTACCGGCCGCCGCGCGCGGCCTACGAGGCCGAGTCGCCCCTCAATACGCTGAGCGGGCAGGCGGCCGTGTATGACTGCGCGAGCTGCTCGGGCGGCAAGAAGGTCGGCTACATCGGCCAGGCCAACACGCTGAGCTTCAACCAGATCGCGGCGCCGAAGGCCGGCGCCTATTCGATCGACATCCTGTACGGCAATGGCGAACCGAACGGCCGCAACGCGCAGGTCAGCGTGAACGGCGGCACGCCGGTCACGCTCGCGCTGCCCTCGACGGGCAGCTACGACACGATCCGCCATGCCGCGGTGACGGTGAACCTGCAGGCCGGCTCGCGCAATACGCTGACGATTTCGAATCCGAGCGACTGGGCGCCGGATATCGATGCGATCGGCTGGCCGACGCCGCTGAGGTAAGCGCGCCGCGCACCGGGAAAGGCAACGGGGCATGCCCGCCTGGGCATGCCCCGTTTTCCTTTGTTGGCTGGCCTTGTCAGGCGCGGGAAAACACCATGCAGACCGGGCTGCCTGTCGAGGTCAGCTGCCCGGTGGGCGAGAGGCGGCCGCTGCCGGCATCGACCGAGAAGCTCACGATGCTGTCGCTGTCCTCGTTGAGCGCATACAGCAGGCGGCCATTCGGCGAGAGCGTGAAGAAGCGCGGCGTGCGCCCGCCCGTCGATACGGCTTCCACGAAGGCGAGCCGGCCGTTGTCGGGATCGATGCGCAACAAGGCGATGCTGTCGCTGCCGCGATTCGAGGCGTAGAGGAAGCGCCCGCCGGCGTCGATCTGGATGCCCGCCGCGCGGCTGTTGCCCGTGTAGCTGTCGGGCAGCGCCGACACGATCTGCCTGGGCCGCAGCTCGCCGCTGTCGGCGCGATAGTCGTAGGCGGTCACCGTCGAATCGAGTTCGTTGACGCAATAGACCCAGGGCCGCGACGGATGGCAGGCGAGATGGCGCGGGCCGGCCGTCTCGCGCGTGGCCACGAAGGGCGGCTCGGCGGGCGTGAGCCGCCCGGCTTCGTAGCGGAACACGAAGATGCGATCGAGGCCCTTGTCGGGCACCAGCACGAAGCGGCCGTCGGGCGAGAAGGGATTGAAATGCGGCTTGGCCTGCTGCTGCTCGATGCGATGCGGGCCGATCGGGCCGTCCAGCGCGAGGCATTGCGCGAGCGCGCCGAGCGAGCCGTCGGCCGCGATCGGCAGCACCGCGAGGCTCGCGCCCAGGTGGTTCGAGACCAGCGCGCGGCGCCCGTCCGGCGCGAGCGCGACGTGGACGGGGTTCCTGCCGCCGGTGTCCTGCCGGTTCAGGAAGGCGAGGCGCCCGCTCGCGCGGTCGATCGCGAAGGCGCTCAGCTCGCTGCGATCGCCGTGCACGCTGTACAGGCGCTCGCCGCGCGCATCGATCGCGAGGAAGGACGGGTTGACCAGATCGCCGAGCACCTGCACGGGATCGAGCGCGCCGGTCGAGGGATCGACGCGGAACACGCTGATGCCCTCGCCGCGGGCGTTGCGCTCGCGCGTGGTGCGCGAGCCGACATAGGCGTACATGCTGCGGATTCTCCTCGATGCCCTACCTGTGGAAAGCGCCGGCCCGGTCATGCTGTCCGGTAGACGCCGGATTGTATTGCTTCTGGATAGCGCGAGACGGCACGGATATCCAAATAGGTCATGACCGTTTCGCGAGAATGGTGCTGGCGCCGCCGTACTGCACGGCACCCTGCGACGAGCCTGGGCCGGGCAATTTCCGAAGCGTCTGCCTCGCCGGGGCTAATCGATCACCGGCGGATTGCGCGGCAAGCCGCCAAAGGACGGTCTCGTATTCTGGCCTGTCGGGCTGACGGCTTGCTCCTTGTTCGGTCTTTGCCCGGAGATCGTCACGCCTTTGTTGCCGATGAACGTGATGTCGTAATCGTTGTGGCTTTTCGCGCCTAGATTCATGAGGAAGTTATTCAAGACTTCCTGATAACCGGGACGTGTCGAAGGGTAGGCCTCGTAGCGATCGTCATACAAAGTCCAGTAGCCGTTGAACGAATATGTCGTGTCCGTCAATACAAGATCACCAAACACTCGCCCGGTCACGCGTCCGAGGATGCCAGCAACCCAGATGTCCTTGTCCCCGTGGCTGAAGAGGTTCGTGTCGAATTGCGCATCGATGTGGTACGTGCCAGGCCCGTTCGCAAGGTCCAGTGCGACTCTCTTGATAGGATCGAAATCGGCAATTCCCATCTGCAGGTTCATCGATTCAATGTTCATGCTTCTCATGGAGCCATCTCCGTACAACCAATAATATATTGCTGATGTGGTCAATAACGCGGTTCCATAAAATTGGAAATTCGAGGGTTGCTGGAGGAACATGCCCGGGTAGTACTGGGCAGCGTATACGCCGAACAGAGAGGTCAGGATGTTCGACTGATTCAACGTCAAGCCATACGGTGTGGCGCCGGCGATATTCTTGAACCCCTCGCCAATTCCGAGCCATTGTGAAAATGATGCATATATTCCGAGTTGGGCGCGCAGCACCATATCCGATGCATTGACCAGGCCTTGGGCCAACGCGGTCAGTGTTCCTATCGTGTCGCCTTGGCTTGCGGCGCCCAATATATTGAGTCCGTTGATCAGATACACCTTCCCAAGCAGCAGGATAGGGGTGGTTCCGCTGTTCGTCATGAGTTCGGGAGGCAAGGCTGGATGTCCCATTCGCGGTAGATCTGCCGGGGAACTGGTGATGACGTTGCCGGAGCCGTCGACGATGATCGGGGCCAAGGTAATCTCGGGCTGGATTGCCAGGCTTTTCGACATGCCGGACAGGCCAAGTGCCGGAGCCGATGCGATTGCGCCAATTAGTGATCGGCGGATTTTAAACTTGTTGTTGTCATTGGAATTTCCCATCTTCTTCCCCGGAAACAATGGTTTGTGACGTGATGAGGCAGGGTATGATCAGCCGGTGCGCATCCATACGGAGAACGGCATGACTGCAAGTAATTGGTGGTTCTCGATCGGCGTTCCGACTGCGCTATACGTCCTGGGGTTGGGGTATGCGGTATGTCGAGTATTCGGTCCGCCCCATGGACGTTTCCCGATAATAGGGCGAGTGGCTTGGGGCTGGTGCGGTTTTTTAATCGTGGCCGGCACTTGGGTGACGATAGATGTCGCGAGACGAGACGCGGATGCTGTCGTTCTCGCGTCTGCAGCCATGTATTTGGCAATGATCGGTGTTGTGTGGGGAGTTCTGGGGGCTTTATTGCATTCTGTTATTTCTATAGTGCGCGGTCAGATTCCGCTTCGAAGATAATTCGAATGTTTGCTTCTTATATGGAATGCGTTGCATTTTTGTGATGAAGTCGCATGCTTGTGTCGTTGCCTCCTCGCGTCGGTGATTTGGGTAGGTGGAAAAATACGTTATCGAAGTTTCCATAAATACAGCGCAATCTTTCAATTGCGAAAGAAATTGACGAGATGTTGCCGTATTTGCTCAAGCAGCATCGAAGCAAGCCACGAGCCGCCGGCGCAATTCTGAAAAACCTCACACACGCCTACTCGAACCTCGACGCGCATGTGCCGCGCGTTTCGCCCTGGCGCCGATGGCGCTTGGGTGATGCGCCGAGCGCGCACGGCCGCCAGCCAGGCACGGCCCAAGCCCGGCGATCGTGCCCCATAGCCTTCCCGCATTTTCTCGAAATTGCATTTTTCATTTGAAATATGCAAAATGCGCGGCATGACCCCCAGCCCCCTTGCCGCCGCCCCTGATGCGACCCTCACTCTCGACGGCGCGCGCTACCGCATCGTCGACCTGCCGGCTCGCTTCGGCACGCGCCTGCGCGAGCTGCCCGTGGTGCTGCGGCTGCTGCTGGAGAACGTGATCCGCCATCACCGGGGCGAGGAGCAGCGCGCTGCCGTCGACGGCATCCTGGCCTGGATCGAGCACGCCAGCAGCGAGATCGAGATCGCCTTCCAGCCGAACCGCGTGCTGATGCACGACACCACCAGCACGCCGGCGCTGGTCGATATCGCCGGCATGCGCGACGCGCTGGCCGAGGCCGGCGTCGATCCCTCGGTGCTCAATCCGGTGCTGCCCGTCGATGCCTCGGTCGACCATTCGCTGGCCGTGGAGGTGCATGGCGAACCCGACGCGGCGCCGCGCAACCTGCGCATCGAACTGGCCCGCAACGCCGAGCGCTACCGTTTCCTGCGCTGGGCCGCGAAGGCCGTCACGGGCGTGCGGATCCATCCGCCCGGCACCGGCATCATGCACACGCTCAATCTCGAGCAACTGGCGAGCGTGGTCGGCGTGATCGAGCGCGACGGCGAGCGCTGGGCCGTGCCCGATACGCTGATCGGCACCGACAGCCACACGCCGATGATCAACGGCATCGGCGTGCTCGGCTGGGGCGTGGGCGGCCTGGAGGCGCAGACGGTGATGTTCGGCATGCCGGTGATGCAGCGCATTCCCGAGGTGGTGGGCGTGAGGCTGAGCGGCGCGCTGCCGCCGGGCGTGCTGGCCACCGACCTGGCGCTGACGGTCACGCAGCGGCTGCGCGAGATCGGCGTGACGGGCGAATTCGTCGAGTTCTTCGGGCCCGGCGTGAGCACGCTGAGCGCGGGCGAGCGCGCGGTGGTGGCCAACATGGCGCCCGAATACGGCGCGACCACCGGCTATTTCCCGATCGATGCGCGCACGCTCGACTATCTGCGCGAGACCGGCCGCGACGCCGCCGCGATCGCGCTGGTGGAGGCCTATGCGCGGCGCGTCGGGATCTGGTTCGAGCCCGAGGCGCAGCCGCGTTACACGCGCCGCATCGAGATCGCGCTCGACGGCATCGCGATGCAGGTGGCGGGGCCGCGCCGGCCGCCGGACCGGCTGCCCTACACGGCCGTGGCCGAGACGCTCGCGAAGCTGGAAGGTGCGCCGCCGGCGAGCGGGGCGCGGACGACGAACCTGCCGCATCATCCGGTGGCGATCGCCGCGATCACGAGCTGCACGAACACCTCCGATCCGGCCTTGTTGATCGCCGCCGGGCTGGTGGCGCGGCGCGCGCGTGAACGCGGCCTGACGGTGCCGGCCTGGGTCAAGACCTCGCTCGCGCCGGGTTCGCCGGCGGCGGCGGCCTATCTCGAGCGCGCCGGGCTGATCGAGGATCTCGACGCGCTCGGCTTCTCGATCGTCGGCTACGGCTGCACCACCTGCATCGGCAATTCAGGACCGCTTGGCGAGCCGATCCGCGCGGCGCTGGCCGCGAAGGCCGCGCGCCCGGTGGCGATGCTGTCGGGCAACCGCAATTTCCCGGGCCGGATCCATCCCGAGCTCGAACTCGGTTTCATCATGTCGCCGCCGCTGGTGATCGCCTTCGCGCTGGCCGGCGACGCGGCGCGCGACCTCGGCCGCGAGCCGCTGGGCCTGGCGCATGACGGCACGCCGGTGCACCTGCATGAACTGTGGCCGACGCGCGAGGAAATCGATGCGCTGGTCGCGCGCGCCAACGAGCCGGGCGACTACCGCCGCGCCTTCGCGATCGCCAGCGCCAATCCCGCCTGGCACGCGCTGGAAGCGCCGGATTCGGCGCGCTTCCCCTGGGACCCGGCCTCGAATGCGCTGCGCCGCCCGCCCTTCGCCTCGGCCGAGGCGGGCAGCCAGCTCGGCCATTACGTAGCGCATCCGCTCGCCGTCTATGGCGACGACGTGAGCACCGATCACATCTCGCCGGCCAGCGCGATCCCGAAGCACAGCCCCGTCGCCGATTTCCTGGTCGAGCGCGGCGAGGATCGCGAGGACCTGAACGTGTTCGCGTCGCGGCGCGGCAACTGGGAGGTGATGCTGCGCGCGGCCTTCTACAACCGCACGCTGGAGAACCGCCTGCGTGCCGGCTTGCCGGTCGCGCACACGGTGCATGCACCCTCGGGCGAGGCCCTGCCGCTGCACGAGGCGGCGGCGCGCTATCGCGAGGCGGGCGAGGCGGTGGTGCTGGTGGCGGGCGCGCGCTATGGCACGGGATCGTCGCGCGACTGGGCCGCCAAGGGCCAGCGCCTGCTCGGCATCCGCGCGGTGCTGGCCACCAGCTTCGAGCGGATCCATCGCTCGAACCTGATCGGCATGGGCATCCTGCCGCTGCGCATGATCGAGCTCGCGCATCCCGATGCGCTGGCGCTGCAGCCGGGCGACCGGATCGAGATCGACGCGCGCGAGGCGGTGCTGCAGCCGCGTGCCGCCATGCGCGTGAGCGTCGTGCGCGCGCACGGCCGCGTCGAGCCGCTGGCCGCGCTGGCCGCCGTCGAGACGCGGCTCGAATGCGAGCTGCTGCGCGCGGGCGGCGTGATCCCCTTCATCCTGCGCCGCCACCTGCCGCGCGTGGACGCGGCGGCGCTTGCGTGATGCGCCGAAACGCGGACAATGGGCGGCCCTGCCACGCCAATCCTTCACGCCGGCTTCCATGACCGACCGATCGATCGCCGCCCGCATCGTCGAGCTGATCCGCAGCGAGCAGCTCGAGGCCGGCGCCCACCTGCCGGCGCAGATGCTGGCGGACCGCCTGCGCGTGTCGCGCTCGCCCGTCAACGAGGCGCTCGCGCTGCTGCACGAGAAGGGCGTGGTGACGCGCGAACGCCATCGCGGTTTCTTCGTGGCGCGGGCCTTGCGCGAGCCGCTGGAGGAGGTGGTCGGCGGGCTCGGCCTGGACGAGGCGGACCTGGTCTCCAGCGTGTATTTCCGCATCGCCGACGATCGCCTGCGCGGCGAGCTGCCCGACGAATTCTCCGAGCAACTGATCCGCCAGCGCTACGGCCTGACCGGCGCGCAGCTCAATGCCGTGCTGGCGCGCATCGCCGGCGAGGGCTGGGCCGAGCGCAAGCCGGGTTACGGCTGGGCCTTCTCGACCATGCTGACCACGCCCGACAGCCTGCTGCAGTCGTATCGGCTGCGGCTCGCGCTGGAGCCGGCCGCGCTGCTCGAACCCGGCTACCGGCTCGATCCGCGCGTGCTCGAACGCTGCCGCGATACCGAGCTGCAACTGCTGGCCGGCGGCATCGAGACGGCCAGCGCCGACGCGCTGCACGATCGCGGCGTGCGTTATCACGAGGCGCTGGTCGAGGCGTCCGGCAACCCCTTCTTCATCGACACGATCCGCCGCGTCAATCGCGTGCGGCGCCTGCTGTCGTATCGCTCGATGCGGCATCGCGAGCGCTATGCCGAACACTGCCGCCAGCACCTGCACGTGCTCGACCTGCTCGCGCGCGAGCGCAACGAGCAAGCC
Organism: Burkholderia sp. SJZ089; assembly: GCF_007828315.1. Taxonomy (NCBI): domain Bacteria; kingdom Pseudomonadati; phylum Pseudomonadota; class Betaproteobacteria; order Burkholderiales; family Burkholderiaceae; genus Burkholderia; species Burkholderia sp. SJZ089. The sequence goes on from NZ_VIUM01000008.1 coordinate 190,868, forward strand.
GCCGAGGCGCTGCGCGAGCACCTTCTGCATATGCTCGACGCGCTCGCGCGCATCAGCGGGATACTCGAATCGCCATCGCCCCGATCCCCGGCGCGGGAAACCGCGCCCGTCCCGTCCGCCGCCGCGCCTGCCGGCCAGCGGCCCAACCGAACCCGCCGCGCCTCATGAACCTCGATCCCGCCATCGTTTCCGCTTTCGCTCCCCACGGCGTGCTGCGCGCCTCGATCAACCTCGGCAATCCGATCCTGGCCGGCCACGATCCCGCCAGCGGCGCACCGGCCGGGGTCTCGGTCGACCTGGCCCGCGCGCTCGGCGCGCAACTGGGCGTGCCGGTCGAGCTGGTGGTGTTCGCCACCGCCGGCGAATCGGTGGCGGCGGTCGGCGACGAACGCGCCGACGTCGGTTTCTTCGCGATCGATCCGCTGCGCGCCGAATCGATCGCCTTCACCTCGCCCTATGTGCTGATCGAGGGCTGCTACCTGGTGCGCGAGGCCTCGCCGATCCGCGCCAACGAGGAGGTCGACCGGCCCGGCGTGCGTGTCACGGTCGGCAAGGGCAGCGCCTACGACCTGTTCCTGACGCGCGAGCTGAAGGCGGCCGCCATCGAGCGCGCGCCGTCCTCGCCGACGGTGGTGTCGACCTTCCTGGCCGAGGGGCACGACGTGGCGGCCGGCGTGAAGCAGCAACTGGAAGCCGACGCGGCGCGGCAGCCGGGCCTGCGCCTGCTCGACGGCCGCTTCATGGTGATCCGCCAGGCGATGGGCCTGCCCCGCAGCCGCGGCCAGGCGGCCGCCGAGGCGCTCGACGCCTTCGTGGAGGCGCGCAAGGCCTCGGGCTTCGTCGCCGAGGCGCTGGCCCGGCACCATGTGGCGGGCGCCTCGGTGGCGCCGGCCGGGCGGGGCTGAGCGCGCGCTCCCGACGGCCGTTCGGGCAGGTCCCTATAATCGGGACCTGGCACGCCGTCGTGGCGGCGCCGGGCAGCCGTCCATCGCGTGATCCGAATGCAAGGAGACGTCCCTTGAGAATCGACCGAGCAGGCTTCGCCGCCATCCTGCGCCATGCCGCCTGTCTGCTGTGGTGCGGCTTCGGCGCCGGTGCGTTCGCGCAAGCCGGCACGGCGCCCGCCAACGACATCGGCAATGGCGGCAGCCAGGCCGAGCAGGTGTTCGCGGCGGTCTCGCCGAAGGTCTGGACGGTGCGGGCCCAGCAGCCGCAAGGCAACCAGTACCTGATCGGCAGCGCGGTGCTGATCGCGCCGGGCCGTTTCATCACCGCCTGCCACGTGGTCGAGAAGTCGATCGCAGTGACGCTGGGCAACAACGGCGCCACGCTGAAGGTGGACGAGGTGCTGCGCGACCCCGACAACCGCCGCGACCTCTGCCTGCTGCGCGTGGCCGGCAAGTTCGAGGTGACGCCGGTGCAGGTCGCGCCGATCAGCACCTTGCGGGTCGGGCAGCGCGTCTACGTGATCTCCAGCCCGCGCGGGCTGGAACTGTCGCTGACCGACGGGCTGATTTCCTCGCTGCGCCAGGAGCCCGAGAGCACGGTGCCGATCATCCAGTCGTCCACGCCCGTCACCAGCGGCTCCAGCGGCGGCGGCCTGTTCGACCAGCAAGGCAGGCTGGTGGGCGTGGTGCGTTCGGTGGCGACGGCCACCGAGAATTTCGCGTTCTCGTATCCGGCAGAATGGGTCGCCCAGCTTCCCGAGCGCTATGCGAAGGAAATCGCGGCCTGGCAGGGCGAGATGAAGGCCGCCGGGGTGCGCTTCGGCGCCGACGGCAGCGTGGCGGGCAGCGGCTACGCCGCGCTCGGCGATGCCGACGCGCTGCCGGTGCCGGCCGCGCAGAAGGCGCCGGTGGTGCTGGCCTACAAGCAGTTCCTGCTGCTGGCCGCGCCGCGCGTCTTCGTGTTCACCAGCGACGGCAAGTTCGGCAGCTTCTCGAGCTCGGCCGAATTCGCGCGCTTCAAGGACGATTGCCGCAAGTCGAACGTCACCTTCAGGCTGTATGCCGTCGACAACGCGGTGGTCTGGCAGGCGCCAGGTTCCGCCAGCACGCCTGCCTCGGCGCCGGCAGCCGCGCCGTCTCAGGCCAGCCGGTGAGGGGCACGGCCGGTGCCGCGATGTCAGCCGCCGGCGCCCGCCAGGCCCGCCGCTTCCTGGTTCGCCATCCTCAATAACCTGTCGATCAGCGCCAGCACCTCGGGGCGGCATTCATCCCGCGCGTGCACGATGTACGCCGTCAGCGGCGAAACCACCTCGCGCCGACTCAGGCGCACCAGCGGGCTGCGCGCCAGATGGGCGGCGGCCACCGGCACGCGCGCCAGCGCCACGCCGAGCCCGGCCTCGGCGGCGGCCAGCACCAGCGTGTAGTCCTCGAAGCGCCGATCCTGCGCGCGCGGCTTGAGCGCGATGCCGAGCGGCTCGAACCAGGCACGCCAGCCGGTCGCGTCGGAGTCGTGCAGCAGCGGGGCATCGAGCAGGGCGGCCTCGCCGTGACGGCGCATGGCCTTGGCCAGTTGCGCGGCCAGCGCCGGATGCGCGACCGGGTAGAGCGCTTCGGGCAGGAAGGGCCTGGCCTCCAGATGGCGCCAGTTGCCGCGTCCGTAGCGGATCGCCAGGTCGGCCTGGCCGCCCGCGATATCGACGGTGCGATGGTCGATGTCGAGCTCGATGCGCAGGGCCGGTGCTTCGTTCTCCAGATCGCCGTGGCGGGCCAGGAACCACAGGCTGGCGAAGGCCGGCACCATGCTCAGCTTGACCAGGCGCGCGCTGCGCGGCGAGCGCCATTGGTCGGCCGCGCTGTCGATGATGCCAAAGGCCTGCTCGATGCGGCTGACGAAGCGCTGCCCGTCCAGGGTCGGCCGCACGCCGCGCGCGTGGCGCTCGAACAGCTTCACGCCGAGCCAGTTCTCCACGGCCGCGATGCGCCGGCTGATCGCGCCGTGCGTGAGGCCGGAGATCTCGGCGGCAGCCAGGAAGGAACCGTGGCGCGCCACGTTGCAGACCGTCTCGAGGCTGGCCAGTGGTGGCCGCGCGGCGTCGGGCGCGGCGTCGGCGAGCCGTGCCGCGGACGGGACGCGAGGGCGAGATGAGCTGTGAGCCATATTCACAGGAAGACGTTGATCGATGCGCTAGCTTAACAGCTGGCGATGCGGCACGATCCTGGCATGAACACGCTCTCCCCGGCTTCGAAAAACGGCTCGCCGCGCGATCTCAGGCAGGTGCTGCTCGCGCTCGGCGCCGTCGCCTTCACGGTGGTGTCCTGGGCTTCGGCCTTTCCCTTCATCCGCATCGGCCTGCAGGGCCTGTCGCCGCTGCATCTGGCGGCGGGGCGCTTCGGCACCGCCGCCGTGCTGGTGCTCGCCTGGCTGGCCTGGCGGCGGCCGCGCCTGCCGGGCTGGCGCGACAGCCTGCGCTTCCTGTTGTGCGGGCTGTTCGGCATCGCCTTCTACAACGCCCTGCTGAACACCGGCGAGCAGACCGTCGCTCCCGGCGCGGCCAGCTTCATCGCCAGCACGCTGCCGATCTTCACCGCCGTGCTGGCGGTGCTGTTCCTCGGCGAGCGCATCAATGCCTGGGGATGGATCGGCTCGCTGGTCAGCCTGGCCGGCATCGCCGTGATCGCGCGCGGCCAGCCGGGCGGCCTGGCGCTCGGCGCCGGCAGCACGCTGATCCTCGCGGCGGCCTTTTGCACGGCGAGCTATTTCGTGCTGCAGCGACGGCTGATTCCCGTCTACGGGCCGCTGGCCTGCACGGCCTATACGCTGCTGGCGGGGGCTTTATGGCTCTCGCCGTGGCTGCCGGCCTCGATCGGCGCGCTGCCCGCGGCGCCTCACGGCACGCTCGCGGCGGTGCTGATGCTCGGCGTGTTCCCGGCCGCGCTCGGTTACGCGAGCTGGACCTACGCGCTCGGTTATTTCGGCGCCGCGCGCGCGGCGAACTTCCTGTACCTGTCGCCGGCCGTGGCCACCGCGCTGTCGGCCTGGCTGACCGGCGAGCGTCCCGGCCTCGCCACGCTGGCGGGTGGCGCCACGGCGATCGCGGGCGTGGTGCTGGTGGCGTGGCGCGGGCGGGGGTGAAAGGGGATTTTCGAAGCGAGGCGAATCAAGGTCTCATTTTGAATTCGATGGCGCCATTTGATTGAACGGCGTTTCAACAGCGTTATTGATGTTTCGACTTCGAATGACGAGCTTTATTTCTTTGGCGTCTAATTGGCCAAGTTTTTATTATTAAAGGCGCTGACATATTTCTGTCATATTTGCCGCGTGCAAACCAACGACAGAAAAAGAAATGTCCAGAACAACAATCGTCGCAACCATCGGGCCGGCTTCGAACCATCCTTCCACCTTGCTGGCCTTGCAGCGCGCGGGCATGACGGTCGCGCGCCTGAACGGCTCGCATGGCGACCTGGCCTGGCAGAGACCACCATTGCCCTGATTCGGGAAACCCTGCCCGAACTGCCGATCCTGCTCGATATTCCGGGGCGCAAGATCCGCACTATCCAGTTGCGTGTCGAACCGTCGTTCAAGACGGGGGACTGTCTGATATTGACTACCGACCTGTCGCATGACGGTTCGCAAAAGGTGCCGGTCAATTACGCGAAGTTTCATGAGAAGCTGCGTGCCGGCGTGCGCATTTACGCCGACGACGGCACCTTGTCGTTCCAGGTGGCCGAAGTCGAGGGGCCCGACGTGCATGTGGTCGCGGAAACGGACGGCACGCTCAAGAGCCGCAAGGGCATCAACGTTCCCGAGATCGCCCTGGGCCAGGAGCTCGTCACGCCGCGCGATCGCGACATGATCGCGTTCGCCAGGCGCGTCGGCGTGGATTTCGTCGGCATCAGCTTCGTCGAATCGGCGCGCCACGTGGAGGCGATCCGCGCCCTGATCGACGCGCCGACGCCGCAGATCGTCGCCAAGGTCGAGAACCAGGGCGGCCTCGACCATCTCGACGAAATCGCGGGCGCCACCGATACCATCATGATCGATCGCGGCGATCTGTCGGTCGAGACCAGCATCGATCACGTGTCGATCCACCAGAAGACGATCATCGCGGCCGCGCAGCGCTACGGCAAGCCGGTGATCGTGGCCACCGAGCTGCTGCACAGCATGATCGAGAGCCCGCTGCCGACCAAGGCCGAGATCGGAGACGTGACCAATTCGGTGATCGACGGCGCCTCGGCGGTGATGCTCTCGGGCGAGACCGCGGTCGGCCGCTTCCCGGTGGAGGCCGTGGCGCGCCTGCGCAGCATCGTCACGCTGGCCGAGGGGCACCGGCACGCGGTGGCGCCGCCGCTCGGCGGCGTGCCGACCAGCCGGCTCGACCTGCGGGCGGCTACCCAGGCATTGGCGCGCAGCCTGCCGATCACGCGCATCGTGGTGCTGTCGCGTACCGGTTACGCGGCCCGGCTGGTGTCGATGGCGCAGGTGCAGCAGCCGATCTTCGCCCTGATCCTGCTCGGCTTCGTGCTGCGCCAGCGCCGGTTGCTCGCCGACGCGTTCTGGCTGCCCTGCGAGACGCTGAACTACTACTACATGTTTCCGGCCCTGATGTTCAGCCAGGTCGCCCGCGCCAACCTCACGCAGTTCCCGATCCGCCCGATCGCGATCGCGATCCTCGGCGCGGTAGGCGCCGGCGCGCTGCTGCTGTATGGCTGGCGCCTCTGGAGCCGGCAGCCGGGCGCGGTGTTCTCCTCGGTGATCCAGGGCTCGCTGCGGCCCAATACCTACGTGGGCGTGGCCGCCGCCGCCGCGATGTACGGCAGCGCGGGCCTGACGCTGACCTCGATCAGCATCGCGGTGGCGATTCCGCTGCTCAACGTGGCTTCGGTGGTGATCCTGATGCGCTACGGCAGCGGCGGCGCGCCCACGCCGGGGCAGGTCCTCAATGCCGTGCTGAAGAACCCCGTGATCATGGCGGTGCTGCTCGGCGCGCTGTTCAATCTCGGCGGCCTCACGTTGCCGGCCACGCTGTCGAGCCTGCTCTCGATCCTCGGCGCGGCCTCCCTGCCGCTGGGGCTGCTGGCCGTCGGCGCCGGGCTCGACATGCAGGCGGCCCGCGCGGCGCGCGGACCGGTGCTGCAGTCCTCCTTCATCAAGCTGCTGCTGGTGCCGCTGCTGACGCTGTGGATCGGCGTGAGCCTCGGCATCCACGGCCCGGCGCTGACCACCATCGTGCTGTTCAACTCGCTGCCCTGCACGCCCTCGGCCTACATCATGGCGAAGCTGCTGGGCGGCGATCATCGCCTGTCGGCCGGCATCATCACCGTGCAGACGGCGCTGGCGGCTATCACCATGCCGCTGGTGCTGCTGGTGTCGCATCGTTAGGCGGCTCGCCTTGCGTCGAAGCCGCGGCGATGCGCTGGATACCGCGGAACAGGCGCTGCTGCGCCCGCTCGGGCGCGAGCGGCTTGCCGAACTGGCGCAGCGCGCGAAGGCCGCAGCGGGATGAAGGGGCTTACCAGTTCAGGCGCGAGCCGCAGGTCGTCGAGCTGCCCGATTCCTGGTAGCAGTACGAATCGATATTCTTCGAATACGGCTTGACCGACAGGTTGCCGGCTTGCTCGACGTTGCGCTGCCCATGCTGCGGGTACATGCCGAGCCCCGCGGCCCGTCTCTTTTCCGCGTCGTTCCTGAGCGAGTCGCGCAGATGGTCTTCGCGCCGGATCCTGTCGCGCTTGTCCAGCACGTCGTATTCCTTGAACAGGGAGGGGCGCGTTTCCCCGGCGGCAAGCGCCTGGGCGCCGGTGCCCAGCAGGACGAGGGTGGTCGCGATACGCAGCATGAACTTCTCCGATCTACCTGAAAGCGGGTATGGATCGTCGGGAAATTGAAAAGTTCAAGCAACGAGGCAATCGAGCGTTTCCGACTCGGCGCGATCGCGTCCCTGCTCGATGGCGCGCATGCGCCGCAACGCGCGGCGCTGGTGCTCGCCTTGATCGCCGGTTTCCAGATGATGCGGCAGATGATCGGGCTGTCGCCGCCGGCCGGGGTGGGCCGGCAGATGCGGATCGACACGCTCGCGCCGCTGTTCGAGCGCCTGCTCTCCTGACATGCCCGTCGCGCGAGATCGATGAGGATCGCGAACGAATCGCCGGGCCGTCACAGCGAGGGCAGGGTGGCGCGGATATGTTCGGCGAAGGCCTCGACCAGCGGCGAGGGCTGGGCCTGCTCGAGCCGCAGCGTGATGCCGACTGCCGGCAGGGCCGGCAGGCCCGGATCGCCGCCGAGGATCGCCAGATCGGGCGGCACGGCCATCTGGGTGACCACCGCGAAGGCCTGCCCCGAACGCACCAGCGCGATCAGGCCGGCCAGGCTGCTGCTCGCGTAGGCGATCCGGTAGGCGCGCCCGGCGCGCTGCAGGGCCGCGCAGGCGGCGCGATGGTCGAGCGTGTCGGGATCGGACAGTGCCAGCGGCAAGGGCTCGAAATCGGCCGGCGCGAGGCCCGGATAGCCGATCCAGACCAGCGGCTCGCGGCGGATCGGGCCGCTGCCGGCCGGCTGCCCATCGGCCACCGAAACCATCGCCAGGTCGATCGCGTGCTTGGCCAGTTGCTCGTGCAGGCGCGGTGACGGCGCGCAGAACACCTCGACCTGCGCATGCGGATGCTGGATCGAGAACTGCCGCAGCAGCGGCGGCAGGAAGGTGGTGGCGTAATCCTCGGGGCAGCCGAAGCGGATCGTGCCGGACAGACCCTTGCCGGAGAGATCGGCCAGCGCCTCGTCGTGCAGCCGCAGGATGCGCTGCGCATGGCCGAGCAGGCGCTCGCCGGGATGCGTGAGCACCACGCCGCGCCCGGTGCGCTGGAACAGCGGCTGCTCGACGATCTCCTCCAGGCGCCGCAACTGCTGGCTCAGCGCGGACTGGGTGCGGCCGACGCGATCCGCGGCACGGCTCAGCGCGCGCACTTCCGCGATCGCGACGAAGCTGCGCAGCAGGTCGATATCGAGTGTCTGGCTCAAGGCAGGTTCCCCAAGGTATTAGCCGAGCTACTATCTGGCATTAAAACTATTAGATTCTATAAAACCAGAGCGGCCACTAGACTGCAAGCATTCGTTCACCCGGGTCCGTCGCCGCGAGGGATCCGCCAGTCCAGCCAGGAGAACCACGGTGTCCCGCAACCAAGACGAGCAGTTCTGGCAACGCGCCAGGCAGCACCTGATCCGCTACGGCGGCAGCTTCGAACCGATGATCATCGAGCGCGCGCAGGGCAGCTTCGTCTACGACGCCGACGGCCGCGCGATCCTCGATTTCACTTCGGGGCAGATGAGCGCCGTGCTCGGCCACAGCCATCCCGAGATCGTCTCGGTGATCAACGAATACGCCGGCAAGCTCGACCACCTGTTCAGCGGGATGCTGTCGCGGCCGGTGGTGGATCTCGCCACGCGCCTGGCCGAGATCACCCCGCCCGGGCTCGATCGCGCCCTGCTGCTGAGCACCGGCGCGGAATCCAACGAGGCCGCGATCCGGATGGCCAAGCTGGTCACCGGCAAGTACGAGGTGGTGGGTTTCGCGCAGTCCTGGCACGGCATGACCGGGCACGCCGCCTCGGCCACCTACAGCGCCGGGCGCAAGGGCGTGGGCCCGGCGGCGGTCGGCTCGTTCGCGATCCCCGCGCCCTTCACCTATCGCCCGCGCTTCGAGCGCGAGGGCCGCTACGACTACCTGGCCGAGCTCGACTACGCCTTCGACCTGGTCGACCGCCAGTCGAGCGGCAACCTGGCGGCCTTCATCGCCGAGCCGATCCTCAGCTCGGGCGGCATCATCGAGCTGCCGCCGGGCTACCTGGCCGCGCTCAAGCGCAAGTGCGAGGAGCGCGGCATGCTGCTGATCCTCGACGAGGCGCAGACCGGCGTGGGCCGCACCGGCACGATGTTCGCGTTCGAGCGCGATGGCGTGACGCCCGACATCCTGACCTTGTCGAAGACGCTGGGCGCCGGCCTGCCGCTGGCGGCGATGGTCACCTCGGCCGAGATCGAGGAGCGCGCGCACGAACGCGGCTACCTGTTCTACACCACCCACGTTTCCGATCCGCTGCCGGCCGCGGTCGGCCTGCGCGTGCTCGACGTGGTGGCGAAGCAAGGGCTGGTGGCGCGCGCCAACCAGATGGGCGAGCGCCTGCGCCACGGCCTGCTCGGGCTGATGGAGCGCTACGACTGCATCGGCGACGTGCGCGGGCGCGGGCTGCTGCTGGGCATGGAGGTGGTCAAGGATCGCCGCAGCAAGGAGCCGGCCGACGGGCTCGGCGCGAAGATCACGCGCGAATGCATGAAGCTCGGCTTGAGCATGAACATCGTGCAACTGCCGGGGATGGGCGGCGTGTTCCGGATCGCGCCGCCGCTGACGGTGAGCGAGGAGGAGGTCGACCTGGGCGTGGAACTGCTCGGCAAGGCGATCGAGCAGTCGATCTGAGGCGGGGGAGGGGCGGGCAAGGGGGAGGGCGGGCGCTTCGCGAGGAAGCGCGGCATGCTTGTCCTGCTCTGCTGCTGCAGCAGCGACTGGGAACGAACGGCGGCGCGAACCTGCATCGGCAGGCTCGCGCCGCCGTTTTTCATTCGGCGGGCGCCGCCGCCGGGGGCAGCGCGTCGACCACCGAGCCGCGCCCCGCCACGATCGGGTAGACCACGCCGGCGATCACGGCGCCGATCAGCGGCGCGGCCCAGAACAGCCACAGCTGGCCGATCGCGTCGCCGCCGACGAACAGCGCCGGGCCGGTCGAGCGTGCCGGGTTCACCGAGGTGTTGGTGACGGGGATCGAGATCAGGTGGATCAGCGTCAGGCACAGGCCGATCGCGATCGGCGCGAAGCCGGCCGGCGCGCGCTTGTCGGTGGCGCCGAGGATCACGAACAGGAAGAAGGCCGTCATCACCACTTCGCAGATGAAGGCCGCGCCCAGCGAGTAATGGCCGGGCGAGCGATCGCCGAAGCCGTTGGTCGCGAAGCCGCTGCCCACCACGTCGAAGCCGGGCTTGCCGGTGGCGATCAGGTACAGCACGAAGGCGCCGAGCGCGCCGCCCACCACCTGCGCGACGATGTAGGGCACCAGGTCGCGTGCCGGGAAGCGGCCGGCCACGGTGAGGCCGACGCTGACGGCCGGGTTCAGGTGGCAGCCCGAGATATGGCCGATCGCGAAGGCCATGGTCAGCACGGTCAGTCCGAAGGCCAGCGCGACGCCGGCGAAGCCGATGCCCAGTTGCGGGAACGCGGCCGCGAGCACGGCCGCGCCGCAGCCGCCCAGTACCAGCCAGAAGGTGCCGAAGACTTCAGCGGCGAGTCGGTGAGACAGGTTCATGAGTTGGACTCCTCATCAGGATGGATCGATGACACCGAAACGGCCGCTGGAATCGGCCGATTTCATACTAGGTCGAGATTGTCGAAATGGATATGCCCGATTACGGGTATCCCGGTAATTCCGGCAGGGTAAAGCCGGCATGAATCGTTTCGGACTGGTCCAAGCGGATTTTCATGCGAGTATCGGCGCTGCAATGTAAAAAACCATCAAATCGATTCAAACGATTTTTTTGCGATGCATCATCCTGTCGATTTGCCGACAGGGCGCATCGCGCTATCGCCCATCGCCCCTGTTTTTAAGGGCTTTGCGAATTTCCGGCTTGCCCGCCAGGCGTGACGCGGGTAGGGTTTCGCGATTAAACCTCGGCGATTGATTCGGACCGGTTCGAAATGCCTAATGCGGTAAACGAGTCACGATGCCGGCAAGATACGCGATTTTTTTAGTCATGAATTCAATATGAACATATTTCACACTCTGCGGCGTATTGCGTTGGTGCAGCCGTCATCCGCTTATCCGGCGAGTTGGCCGATCGCGCTGATGCGGATTGCGACCGGCGTATTCTTTTCGGCTTCCGGTTTCAACAAGCTGGTGCTGCCGGGAAATCGCGCCGCGATGCTGCAGACCGTCACCGAGGCGCAGGTGCCCTGTCCCGAGCTGATGGCGCCGTTCGTGGCGGGCTGCGAGTGCCTGTTCGGCCTGCTGCTGGCATTGGGCCTCGGCACGCGCCCGGCCGCGCTGGTGCTGTTCGCGATTAGCGGCGTCGCGCTGGCCACCGTCGGGCTTCACCAGATCCCGGCGGGGCTCGGGCCGATCGGCTGGACCAGCTGGCTGCTCTATCTGCCCGAGTCGCTGTACCTGCTGATCACGCTCATGCTGCTCGTGCGCGGCGGCGAGTCCCTGAGCCTCGACGCGGTCTGGGCGCGCCGCCTGGCGCGGCGGGCCTGAGGCGCCTCACCAGCGCGGCGAACACATCGTCGGGATGCGCCTCCACGCGCTCCGCGACCAGCAGCGCCGTCTTGTCGTCCTTCCCGCGATGCGCGCCGAGCAGCACGGTGATGATCATCGCCTTGTCGCTGCGCTGCATGCCCATGAAGTCCGGGTCGATGAACAGCTCGTCTTCGCCGCACTCGCTAAGCATGACGAAACGATCGCCGCGAGGAATGCCTAGCACCTCCACCAATGACTGGTTCAGCGCCTCGGCGATGGCCATCTTTTGCGTCGAGTCGTAGCGGCCCGCCCTCGCTTTACAATGCGTTGATATGCGCATAATATGCAGCGCAGTCCCCGCCGGCAATCCGCTCGCGTCTTGTCGCGTCTCGCGAAGCGGGCGGCGGGGCAGCCGCTTCGGCGCCTGATGCGCGCGATGCGAAACCGTCTCGCGCGACGAGCGATGCCCTCCATCTCCTTCCGATCATGGACACCAGCACGAACCTCGACGGACGCTGCAACTGCCTGGCCGCGCGCAAGGCCTCGCGCTACCTGAGCGCGCTCTACGACGGCGCGCTCAGCCAGGTCGGGCTGCGCGCCACCCAATTCTCGATCCTGCACAAGCTGCGCGCGGGCGGCCCGCTCGGCGTGGGCGAGCTGGCCACCGTGATGGCGATGGACCGCACCACGCTGTCGACCAACCTGAAGCCGCTCGAGCGCGATGGCCTGCTGGCGATCCGTCCCGGCGAGGACGATCGCCGCCGCAAGGCGATCTCGATCACCGCGGCCGGCGAGCGCGTCTATCGCCAGGCGCTGCCGGTCTGGCAGCAGGTGCAGGATGCCTTCGAACAGTCCTATGGCGAGCAGCGCGCGGCCGGTTTGCGGCGCTCGCTCGCGGCGGTGCTGAACACCGGTTTCAGTCCCTGGGACGACGCCCCGGCGCAGCCATGAACAGCACCGGCCGGCCCGACTTCCCGATCCCTGCCATGGACCTTGCTCCCGGCGATTCGCCCGATCTCGTCGACATCCGGCTCAGGCGGCGCGGGCCGGCCGCGCCGGCGCGCGCCCGCTATCGCCGCGCCGAGGATTCGCGCGCGGCGATCCTGCAGGCCGTGGTGGACCTGGTCGAGCGCGACGGCGGCGAGCCCGTGCATGTGGATCGCATCGCCGAGCGCGCGGGCCTGCACAAGATGGCGATCTACCGGATCTTCGGCTCGCGCGCGGCCTTGCTCGACGAAGTGGCCGGGCGGCTTTGCGACGGCGAGCGCGCGCGCTGGGACGAGATCGCCGGCGCCACCGACGGCACGCCGCGCGCGGTGCTGATCGCCTTGTTCGACGATCTGGCGCGGCGCGTGCGTGCCGATGCGGCCTGCGATTGCCGGCTGGCCCGGCTGACCTCGCAGGGCGAGGCCCTGCCCGCCACCGGCCAGCGCAGCCTGGCGCTGCGCGGCGCCTTGCGTGCCTTCCTGCATGCGCATTGCCTGGCCTCGGGCGCGGCCGAGCCCGGGCGCATGACCGATGCGCTGATGCTGGTCTGGCAGGGGGCGGTATCGCCGCGCTGGACCGACGAGGAAGTGGCGGCGCTTTGCGACGGGCTGCCCGCCGTGGTGGACGGCGTGATCCGCGGCCACGTGCCGGCCGCGGCCGGCGCCACATCGCCCATCGAGACCTGCAAATGAAACGGGGCGGCAAGCCTGGCTTGCCGCCCCGTGCGATGTCGAACCCGGTGGAAGACGGATTCGATCTCAGCCGTGCGTGGTCGTCTTCACGTCGACGCTGGCCTTGATGGCGTTCGAATACGGGCAGATGGTGTGGGTGGTCTCGACCAGCTTCTTCGCGTCGGCCTCGTCGAGGCCGGGCAGGTAGACGTCGAGTTCGGCGGTGATGCCGTAGCCGCCTTCCGAGCGCGGGCCCATGCCGATGGTCGCCTTGACGGTCGAGCCATCCGGCACCTTGATCTTGGTCTGCTGGGCCGCGACGCGCATCGCGCCGAGGTAGCAGGCCGAATAACCGAGCGCGAACAGCTTCTCGGGGTTGGCGCCATCGCCCCCCGGGCCGCCCAGCTCCTTCGGGACCGTGAGCTGCAGCGACATCGTGCCGTCGGCGAGCTCGGTCTTGCCGTCGCGGCCGCCGCCGGTTGCCGTGGCGGAGGTCTTGTATTTCGCATCAACTGACATGGGGTGCTCCTGTATCGAGTTGGCAGGAAAAGCGCTGCCCATGTTAGGCGCCGCCGGGGCTTTCGTCCAGCCGGCTCGGCAGCGGTATCGCGTGCCGTGCCGTGGAGCCGCGCCGCGGCTGGCCGAGCGATCCCGACCTAGCAACGCGCGGGCCCGTCGGCGCCCGCGATGCGTCGCGGCGGCCTTGCCGATTCCACCCGGCATGCGCGCCTTCTCGCCGCCCGCCTTGCCCGCTCAGGCCTCCAGCTCCATCGGCACCTCCAGCCCCACCTTCACGCGGCCCATGCTGACCAGCGTCTTGAAGCGCCGCACGTTGTTGTTCGAGAAGAACAGCCGCCGCGTCAGCTCGTTGTACTGCTCCATGTGCTTGACGGCGACGATCAGCACGAAATCCCATTCGCCCGCCACGTAGTAGCACTGCTGGATCTGCGGGCACTGCGCGAAGCTGCGCTTCATCGCGTCGAGCAGGTCGATCTGCTCGCTCTCCACCTCGACGTTCACCACGATCGTGAGCGGGTGCTCGGCCTTCTCGGGCGCGACCACGGCCGTGTAGCGCTCGATCACGCCTTCCTCGGCCAGGCGGCGCAGGCGCCGGTTGACGGCCGCCGTGGACAGGTTCACGCGCGCGCCCAGCTCGTTCTGCGGGGTTTGCGCGTCGCGCTGGATCTCGGCCAGCAGCTTGCGGTCGTAAGTGTCGAGGGGCGTGGTCATGAGGATGTCGGGGGCGGATGAACGCGGAATCGATAAAAAATTGCGTCAGGCAGGATAACAACGAGACAGGATTCGCGTCACGGCGAAATATTATTTACCCGATCCGAATCCGTTTCCCGGGAGCCCCATCCATGCTGTTCGCCAATCCGAACGCCTGCTTCACCCCCTATCCCGACGCGCTGCGTCGCATCCTCGATATCGACACGGCCCGGCAGAGCGGTGCCTGGCTCGCGCATTGGCCGCTGATCGAGCGTGGCGCGACACCGCTCTGGAACCTGCCCGGCGCCGCGGCGCGCTTCGGCATCGCCGCGCTGGCGGTCAAGGACGAGTCGCTGCGCTCGTCGCTCGGCAGCTTCAAGGCGCTGGGCGCGCCGGTCGCGCTGCTGCGCCTCGCGCTGCGCCTGATGCCCGAGGCGCGCTTCGAGCCGCAGGCGCTGTTCGCCGGCCGTCATGCCGGCGCGCTTGCCGCGCTGACCGTGATCAGCGCCACCGACGGCAATCACGGCACGGCGCTCGCGGCCGCGGCGCAATCGCTCGGCTGCGCCTGCGTGATCGTGCTGCATGCGCGGGTCAGTGCCGAGCGCGAGCGGGCGATCGCCGCTCATGGCGCGCGCATCGTGCGGATCGCCGGCAACTACGACGAATCGGTGGAGCACGCGGCGCGGCTGGCGCGCGAGCAGGGCTGGCATGTGGTGTCCGATACCTCGTATGAGGGCTACGAGGCGATTCCGCGCGACGTGATGCAGGGTTACGGCGTGATCGCGGCCGAGCTGCTCGCGCAGGCCGCTGGCCAGCCGCCCTTCACGCACGTGATCCTGCAAGGCGGCGTGGGCGGCCTGGCGGCCGGCATCGCCAGCTATCTGTGGGAGCATTTCGGCGCGAGCCGCCCGCGCTTCCTGGTGGTCGAGCCGGCCCAGGCCGATTGCCTCTATCAGAGCGCCATCGCCGGCCGCGCGGCGCAGGCTTCCGGCAGCGTCGATTCGGTGATGGCGGGGCTGGCCTGCGGCGAGGCCTCGCCGCTCGCCTGGCGCATCCTGCAGCCCTGCATCGACGCCTTCCTCACCATCGACGATGCCGACGCGACGCTGGCGATGCGCGCGCTGGCGGCCGGCGTGGATGGCGACGTGCCGGTGCTGGCCGGGGAATCGGGCGCGGCCGGCCACGCGGGGCTGGCGGTGCTGATGCGCGATCGCGCGCTGGCCGCGCGCGCCGGGCTCGACGCGAATTCTCGCGTAGTGCTGATCAATACCGAGGGTGCGACCGCGCCGGGCGTCTATGCCTCCTTGACGGGCGAGGCCGCCGAGGCCGTGATCGCGCGCCGGCGGGCCTGGCTCGACGACGCGGCGCGCCTGCCGCTCGACGCATGAGGCGCGGCGTCGTATCGATCACCGGGAATTCATCGAGGATAGCCAGGACGAGGAACATGGAAAGCTCCCTGCAGGACAAGCTGGCCGGCTGGCGCCGGCAGTTTCATCAATACCCGGAAACGGGCTTCGAGGAGGTCCGCACCTCGGACACGGTGGCGCGCATCCTCGGCGCGCTCGGGCTGGAGGTGCATCGCGGCATCGGCGGCACGGGGCTGGTGGCGAACCTGCGGGCCGGCCGCGGCGAGCGCGCGATCGCGATCCGCGCCGAGATGGATGCGTTGAACATCGTCGAGCAGGCGCCGGGCCGTGCCCATGCCTCGTGCGTGCCGGGCAAGATGCACGCCTGTGGCCACGACGGCCATATGTCGATGGTGCTCGGCGCGGCGCAACTGCTGGCTGAGCGGCGCGACTTCGACGGCATCGTGCGCTTCGTGTTCCAGCCGGCGGAGGAACACGGGCGCGGCGCCAAGGCGATGATGGCCGACGGCCTGTTCGAGCGCTTTCCGGTGGAGGCGATCTTCGGCGCGCACAACATGCCGGGCATGCCGGCCGGCAGCTTCGCGACGCGCGCCGGCGGCATCATGGCCAGCGAGGACAACTTCGTGATCGAGATACGCGGGCGCGGCACGCACGCGGCGCGCCCGCAGATGGGCATCGATCCGATCGTGATCGCCTCGCAGATCGTGCTGGCGCTGCAGACCATCGTCTCGCGCAATCTCGATCCGGGGCTGCAGGCCGTGGTGTCCTGCACCGAGTTCATCACCGACGGGCTGCGCAACGTGATCCCGTCGACGGTCACCATCAAGGGCGATACGCGCAGCTACGCGCCCGAGGTGCAGGCCATGCTGGCCAGGCGCATGCGCGAGATCAGCGAGGGCATCTGCGCGAGCCACGGCGCCGAATGCCGCTTCGACTACACGCACGAGTTCGCGCCGACCGTGAACCCGGCGCGATACGTGGCGCTGGCGGTGGAGGCGGCCACGCGCGTGGCCGGCGCGGCGGCCGTCGATGCGAACGTGCAGCCGATGATGATCTCCGAGGATTTCGGCGCCTTCCTGCAGGCGGTGCCGGGCAACTTCGTGTTCATCGGCAACGGCGTGACGGCCGGCGAGGGCGGCACGCCGCTGCACAATGCATCCTACGATTTCAACGACGCGCTGCTGCCGGTCGGCGCGCGCTACTTCGCCGAGCTGGCGCGGCTCGCGCTGCCGGCCGCTTGAGCGCGTTCAGGCCGTCGCTTGCAGGGCCTCGACGGTCTGCGCGGTGCTCCACAGCGCATGCGCGATGAAGCGGAAGTTGACCAGCGCGGCCAGGTAGCCGTCGCCTTCGGGCACGCGCGGGCCGGCCGTCGCATCGCGCACCACCAGCACCTCGAAACCCTGCTCGACCAGCTCGCGCAGATGCGACTCGATGCAGAGGTTGGCGGCCATGCCGGCCAGGATCACCTGCGAGACGCCGCGCTTGCGCAACTGCAGCGCCAGGTCGTTGGTCTCGGGCCCATAGACCTTGTGCGGCGAGGCGATGAGGGTCTCGCCGTCGAGGATGTAGGGCTTGTAGCGTTCGAGGAAATCGGCGCCCGAACCCTCGTAGCCCTCGAGCGTGACGGGCCCCTTGCGCTCGAACATGCCGAGCGCGTGCATGGTCTTCTCCAGCGGGCCGCCGAACTGCCAACCGTGGTCGCAGGGATAGTAGTAATGCGGCGAGACGGCTACCGGGATGCCGGCTTGCTTGGCGGTCCTGAACAGGGTTTCCAGGTGATCGACGGTGCCGTTCTCGACGATGCTCTCGCCGAAATACGGCCAGCTCACGCCGGACGGGCTGAGGAAGTCGTTCTGCGGATCGACCACCACCAGCGCGGCCTTGGTGCGGTCGAGCTGGAAGCCGGTTGGCGGCAGCGCCGGGTCGGACGGATCGGCGTAGGGCAGGGTGGAACGGGTCATGCGGGGCTCCTTCGAGCGGTGGGGATGCGGGAATGGAAACAGGCGGCTTCGAATAATAAATGACCGGTCGCTTTATTATTGGGCCAAAAAAAAGCTCACCCCAGCAGACGGGTGAGCACCACTTTTTCGAATCGCTCGCAGGCCTGGCCGTTGCGCTCGATCTTGCTGCGCATCACGGCGCCTTCGTAGGCCTCGATCAGGATCGCCGCCAGTTGGTCGGCATCGCCCGGCGCGACCTCGCCGGCCGCCTGGCCTTCGCGCAGGCAGTCGGCCAGCAGCGCCTGCCAGTGATCGAGCAGGCGCTGCGCGGTCAGGCGTGCCTGCTCGTTGGTGGCGGACAGCTCCAGCGAGAGATTGCCGATCAGGCAGCCCAGCGCGAAGCCGGCCTCGCGATGATCGTCGGACAGCAGGCGGAAGAACTTGCGGATGCGCGCGACCGGCCGGGCCCGGCCCTCGCGCAGCACGGCCGAGTGGCGTGCCACGATCGACTCCCAATAGGCCTCGAGGATCTCGCCCGCGAAGGCTTCCTTGCTGTCGAAGTAGTTGTAGAACGAGCCCTTCGGCACGCTGGCCGCCTCGGCGATGTCCTGCACCGCGCAGCCGTTGAAGCCGAGTTCATGCACCACGCGGCGGCCGGTGGAGATCAGGCGCAGGCGGACTTCAGGGTTGGGCGGACGCGGCATGGACGATGTCCCAGGTTGGCAGGATGCGTAGCAAGGTAACCGGTCATCTATTAACTGTCAATCGAGGTGCGTGGCGCTCAGGCCAGCCGGAACACCGACACGGCCGAACGCAGCCTGCCCGCCTGTTCGTCCAGCGAGGTGGCCGCGGCCGCCGCCTGCTCGACCAGCGCCGCGTTCTGCTGCGTGACCTCGTCCATCTGCGTGACCGCGCGGCCGACCTGGTCGATGCCCGTGCTCTGCTCGACCGAGGCCGCCGAGATCTCGCCGATGATGTCGGCCACCTGCCCGATCGAGCGGTCGATCTCGCTCATCCGTTCGCCGGCCAGCTGCACCAGCCGGTTGCCGTCGCCCACCTTGTCGACCGACACCTGGATCAGCTCCTTGATGTCCTTGGCGGCCGAGGCGCTGCGTTGCGCGAGCGAGCGCACCTCGGCGGCCACCACCGCGAAACCGCGGCCTTCCTCGCCGGCGCGCGCCGCCTCGACAGCGGCATTGAGCGCGAGGATGTTGGTCTGGAACGCGATGCTCTCGATCACCGAGGTGATGTCGGCGATTCGTGAGGATTGCTCGGCGATGCTCGACATCGTATCGACCACCTGGCGCACCGCCTCGCCGCCGCGCGAGGTGGCTTCGGTGGCACTGCCCACCAGGCCGTTGGCCTGCTGCGCGTTGTCGGCGTTCTGCTTCACCGTACCGGTGATCTGCTCCATGCTGGCCGCGGTTTCCTGCAGCGAGGCGGCCTGCTGCTCGGTGCGCTGCGAGAGGTCGATATTGCCCTGGGCGATCTCGCCGGCGCCGTGCGCGATGGCGTGGCTGGCGGACTGGATCTCGGCGATCATCGCCGCCAGGCGCGTGCGCATCTGCGCGAGCTCGGCGATCAGGCTGCCGGGCGCGGCGCGCGAGGCATCGAACTCGAGATGCAACCGGCCGTTGGCGATGTGGGTGGCGATCTCGGTGGCATGGGCCGGCTCGCCGCCGAGCGTGCGGCGCACGCTGCGCACCATGGCCAGCGCGATGGCCGAGACGACCACCGCGATCGCCATCGCGATGCCGGCCAGGATCGCCGCGAGACGGTAGAACACCTGGTTGATCCGGTCGTAGAAGAAGCCGGTGCCGATCAGCCAGTTCCACTCGGGAATCCGCACCACGCCCTGCAGCTTCGGCACCGGCTGCGCATCGCCGGGGCGCTTGAGCAGCAGGTCGACGAAGGCCACGTGCGAGCGGGCCAGCTGGGCATCGTATTCCTCGCGATCGGTCCTGCCGCTGGCGGTCGGGTTGTCGATCACGCGCTTGTCGCGCAGTGCCGGGTTCGGGTGGACGATATTGATGTTCTCGGCGTTCTTGACCCAGAAATAGCTGTCCTCGTCATTGAGGCGCGCGACCGCCTCCTTGGCCTGCTGTTGCGCTTGCTCGAGCGTGAGTTCGCCGCGCGCCTGGCGCTCGCGGTAGACATTCACCGCGTGCTCGGCCTTCGACAGCAGGGTCGCGATCTCGTCGCGGCGGCTGTCGATCAGTTCGCCTCGCATCATGGTCAGCGCGGTGGCGGCCAACAGGACGATACCGAGCAATGCCGTGACGACGAGCACCGTCAGTTTGGTGGACAACTTCATGCTGGAGGCCTTGAACTAAGATGGATGGAATCGTCGTTTTAACGGCCTGCCGGCCGCCCACTTTAGGGCGCGCCGATGCATTCGATGCGCAGGGATGTGCGGGAAAACGCAGCGTTGTAAGCCGGTGCTTGCGTTGGCGCGCCCGATTCGTGCAGGCGTGCCCGAGGTTGCGGCGTCGATCCCGCTTCGATGGCGGACGCGCGGCCGCCGATGGCGCGGCGCTTCGCGCCGATCGGTTGCGCATGCAATCAAATCGATTGCTGAAAACCGGGCGTGAAGCCGTTGAACGACGCTCATCGCGCCGCGTAAGCTTCACGTCATATCGATATGCGGATTACAGGCCCGGGCGCGCGTCCTCGATGTTGCGCCCATTCCGATAAACATCGAGCAGCGCCTCGATCGGGTGGCGCAGGCGCTTGCCGCTGATGCGCGCCACCTGGCAGCGGCAGGAATAACCGGTGGCGAGCAGTTCGTCGTCGTCCGCCTCGACATGACGCGCCCAGGACTGCCCGAAGATTCGCTCGGACGTTTCGCGATTGCGCGCCTCGTGCCCGTAGGTGCCCGACATCCCGCAGCAACCGCTGGCGGGCATCCGCAGCGCGAGGCCCGCCGCCTCGAACACCGGCTGCCACAGCGCGCTGGCGGCGCCGGCATTGGTGCGCTCGGTGCAGTGAGGCAGCAAGCGGAAGGCGCGCGGCGGCAGCTCGGCCGGGCGCGGCCGCGCCTGCAGCACCGCCACCAGCCATTCCTGGGGCAGCAGCACCTCGGGCAGCGCGCCGATGCCGGGCAGCTTGCGATACTCCTGCCGGTAGACGAGCGTCATGGCCGGATCGAGGCCGACCAGGGCGATGCCGCTCGCGGCCAGCGCGGCCAGGCTCGCCGCGTTGCGTCGGGCGGCACGCGCGAAGGCGGGCAGGAAGCCCTGCACGTGCAGCGGCTTGCCGTTCGGCAGGAAGGGCGCGACGAACACGCGATAACCGAGGCGCTCGGCCAGCGCGAGCCAGGCGGCCGCCACCGGCGTTTCGAAGTAGCGTGTGAAGGCGTCCTGCACCACGATCACGCTGCGCGCGCGCTCGGCCGCCGACAGTTTCGCGAGCCGTGCCGGCGTGGCGGGCTCGGCGCCGGCCGTTCGCAGCGCTGCGCGCCACGAGGCGCGGCTCAGGCGCGGCGCGTCCACCACGCCGGCCGCGCGCTCGATCAGCGCGGTCACCGGCGCCGTGTCCAGCAGCGCGTTGTAGACGCGGCGCGCGCCCGGCACGGCGGCCAGGCGCGGCAGTGTGAATTCCAGCGAGCCGATCAGGTGGTCGCGCAGCGAACGCAGGTAGCGCGTGTGATAGTGGGCCAGGAAGCGCGAGCGGAATTCGGGCACGCCGACCTTGACCGGGCATTGCCCCGCGCAGGACTTGCAGGCCAGGCAGCCGGCCATCGCCTCGTGCACCTGGTGCGAGAAATCGGCTTCGCCGCGCCGCTTGCGCAGGCTGTTCAGCGCGCGCGCCGGCAAGGGCGCCGCCACCGGCTCGGCGGTGAGATCGGTGCCAGCCTCGCCCTGCAGGCGCAGCCATTCGCGCATCAGCGAGGCACGCCCCTTGGGCGAGTGGATCCGCTCGCGCGTGGCCTTCCAGGACGGGCACATCGCGTCGTCGGGATCGAAGTTGTAGCAGGCGCCGTTGCCGTTGCAGTGGAGCGCGTCGGCATTGGCCTGCCAGACGCGTTCGTCGATGCGCCGGTCGAGCTCGCCGCGCAGCGGCACGGCGTCGATGCGCAGCAGTTGCGCGCCGTCGACGGCCGGGGCCGCGATCTTGCCGGGGTTCAACTGGTTGTGCGGATCGAAGGCCGCCTTCAGTTCCTGCAGGGCCGGGTAGAGCGCGCCGAAATAGTCGGGCACGTATTCGGAGCGCAGGCCCTTGCCGTGCTCACCCCACAGCAGCCCGCCGTAGCGGCGCGTCAGCGCGGCCACTGCGTCCGAGATCGGCCGGATCAGCGCGGCCTGCGCCGGATCGCGCAGGTCCAGCGCCGGCCGCACGTGCAGCACGCCCGCATCGACATGGCCGAACATGCCGTAGCGCAGGCCGCGGGCATCGAGCAGGGCGCGGAACTCGGCGATGTAGTCGGCCAGGTGCTCGGGCGGCACGGCCGTGTCCTCGACGAAGGGCTGCGGCCGCGCCTCGCCCTGCACGTTGCCGAGCAGGCCCACCGCGCGCTTGCGCATCGCGTAGACGCGCTTCACGGCGGCGTCGCCATCGGCGATCGTCAGGCCCAGGCGCGCGGGGCTCGCTTCCTGCTCCAGCCGCGCCACGAAGGCGGCCACGCGCGCGCGAACCTGGTCCGCGTCGTCGCCGCTGAACTCGACCAGGTTGATGCCCTGCGCGCCGCCCTCGACCGCGGCATCGTCGGGGAAGAACTCGGCCACGCCCTGCCAGACGATGTCCTCGCGCGCCAGCCGCAGCACGGTCGAATCGACGGTCTCGATCGACAGCGGGCGATGCGCGAGCAGGGCGCGCGCATCGCGCAGCGCATCCATGAAGCCGCGATAGCGGATATTGACCAGCATGCCGTGCCTGGGGATCGGCAGCACGTTCAGCGTGGCCTCCACCACGAAACCGAGCGTGCCTTCCGAGCCGCACAGCACGCTGTTGAGATCGAAGCGTCCCTGTTCGTCGCGCAGGTGCGCGAGGTCGTAGCCGGTCAGGCAGCGGTTCAGCACCGGGAACTGCTCGCGAATCCGTTGCGCCTCGCGCCGGTGGATCCCGCTGGCCACGCGATGCACGCGGCCGATGCCGTCGCCGCGCGCGCACAGGCTCGCGAGCGCGGCCTCGTCGACGGGGGCGCTGGCGAGCCGCTCGCCGCCGATCAGCACGGTCTCCAGCGCGAGCACGTGGTCGCGCGTCTTGCCGTAGGTGCAACTGCCCTGGCCGCTGGCATCGGTGCTGACCATGCCGCCGATGGTGGCGCGGTTCGAGGTCGACAGCTCGGGCGCGAAGAACAGGCCGTGGCGCTTCAGCTCGGCATTGAGCTGGTCCTTGACCACGCCGGCCTCGACGCGCGCGGTGCGCGCCACCGGATCGATCGCGAGGATCCGGTTCATGTGCCGCGACAGGTCGACCACGATGCCGTCGGTCAGCGACTGCCCGTTGGTGCCCGTGCCGCCGCCGCGCGGCGCCACATGAACCCCGCGAAAGCGTGCCTCGCCGAGCAGGGCCGCCAGGCGCGCCACGTCGGCGGCGTGGCGCGGGAACAGCGCGGCGGCGGGCTGGCGCTGGTAGATCGAGTTGTCGGTGGCCAGCACCGTGCGCGTGGCGTGGCGCCGGTCGATCTCACCCTCGAAGCCGGCGGCCCGCAATTCATGCAAGAATCGATCGATGGCCGAAGGCAGGGATTCGTCGACGGGGAGCCGGGCAATGGTCATCGTGGCGGGCGGGGAAAAGGGTTTCGGACTGGATTCGGCGCGTCCTTCACGATTCCGGGCGGACCGCCACCGGTGAATTGTCGGATCGACCGGCGCCGCCCGCAAACGTATCTTCCTCGGGTTGATCATGAGGTTTATGAATGAACTATCGGAAACTGACGCCCTCGATGTCCCTGCTGCTGGCCTTCGAGGCCTCGGCGCGGCATGAAAGCTTCACGCGCGCGGCCGAGGAACTGTCGCTCACGCAAAGCGCGGTGAGCCGGCAGGTGCAGGCGCTGGAGGCGATGCTGGAGGTCGAACTGTTCGTGCGCGAGGGCAAGCGCATCAGGCCCAGCGACGCCGGGCGCGCCTACATGGCCGAGATCGGCGGCGCGCTGGCGCGCATCCGCGACGCCACGCTGCGCGTGCTGGCCTCCCACGCGCCCGCCACGCAATTGCGGCTGGCCACGCTGCCGACCTTCGGCGCCAAGTGGCTGATGCCGCGCCTGCATCGCTTCTACCTCGCGCATCCCGCCTTGCAGCTCGACCTGCATTCGCGCATCGACGCCGTCGATTTCTCGGCGATGGAGATCGACGCGGCGATCGCGGTCGGCGACGGGCGCTGGCCCGAGGTGGTGGCGCATCGGCTCTACGACGAGGAACTGGTGCTGGTCGGCCATCCCGCGGTGCTGCCCGCCGCCTGGAAGCGCCGCGGCGGTTCCGGCCGGCGCCGCCCCGCGCCCGATGCGCGGGCGCTGGCCGGCATGAGCCTGCTGCGCGTGCGCAACTTCCCCGAGGCCTGGCGCGTCTGGTGCGAGGCCCATGGGCTGCCGCACGACGCGCCGCGGCCCGGCCCCAGCTTCGAGCTGACCTCGCACCTGATCCAGGCCGTGGTGGCCGGGATCGGCATCGCCCTGGTGCCGCGCATGCTGGTGGACGAGGAGCTGCGCGACGGCCGCCTGGTCAGCCCCTTCGATCCGGTGCCGAGTTCGCGTGCCTACTTCCTGGTCTATCCGCCGCGGGTCGGCCAGCATCCGGTGCTGGTCGCGTTTCGCGACTGGCTGCTCGCCTAGCTGGGCTCGCGCTGAGCCGCTGGGCTGCCACCGGCTGCCGTCGCCGTCGCCCCGGCACTCGCTTGGGAAATCCTGCCGGCGCGTGGCCGAGGCCGGCACCGCGAATCAAACTGAAAGATTGTCGCGAGCAGCGGTGCGGCCCTCGCCGCGTGCCGCGTTTCGCATATCGCGCCGATATGGACAGGCGCGCCAAATCATATTGGACGCTGCGATCCCGCGTCCGTAGTCTGTGCCAGACGACCGGCGGTAGTCCCGTTTGGCGCGCGTATCGACCGCGTTCTCGGTGTGCACGCAACGATCGGGGCGCGCTGCTCGGCGAGGATCGGCGCGCATCGCTAGCGATGCGCGCCTTCGTATCGTGGCGGTTCGGCAAGGCGCGGAATCGTCGAGACAACAGGGCGACGCGCAACAGGCCGATCGCCCGATCGAAGGAGCAGTAGTGATCGACAAGCGTGTTTCCCCGCGCGCAGCCGTCCTGGCTGGCGCATGCGGTGCCGTGTTGGCGTTGGCGGGATGCGGAGGCGGCGATGGCGGCGGCGCGGC
The DNA here is from genome assembly GCF_007828315.1 of Burkholderia sp. SJZ089. Lineage (NCBI taxonomy): Bacteria > Pseudomonadati > Pseudomonadota > Betaproteobacteria > Burkholderiales > Burkholderiaceae > Burkholderia > Burkholderia sp. SJZ089. Next base: position 215,576 of record NZ_VIUM01000008.1, read on the forward strand.
GCCTGCCTCGAGCCAGTCTTCCCCGGCATCGTCGTCGTCGTCTTCCAGCGCGTCGTCGTCGAGTGCCGACGTGCAGCACATCCTGTTCGTCGGCGACAGCTTCACGCACGGCCGCTACACGCCGGTGCGCCCCTATCATTCGGGCGGCGCGGCCGCCTCGAGCAGCGCCTCCACCCTGGTGGTCGACGAGAACTACGGCCAGACCGGCGCGCGCGCCGAACTCGAGCCGGGCCCCTGGGGCGGGATTCCCGCCATCTTCGCGCAGCTCGCGGCGGAGGCCGGGCTGCGCTACGACGTGCATATCGAGGCGATCTCGCAGACCAGCCTGTCGAAGAATTTCGCGGCGGCCTCGGGCGTGATCGCGCAGCCGGGCTGGAACGCGGTGGTGCTGCAGGAGCTGAGCATCAAACCGCTGCCGTCCGCGCTGACCGGCAGCGGCGCCAGTAATCCGAAGGATTTCTGCGCGAGCGTGCAGACCATCGAGCGCGCGGTCCACGGCGCGGCGCCGCACGCGAACGTCTATCTCTACGAACCCTGGGCGCGCGCGGACCTCGCGCAGGCGCTGGCCGGCAACACCGGCGCGGCAGGTTTCGCCGCGCAGTACCAGTCGGCGCTTGGCGCGCTCAGCGACGCCAACCACGATGCCTATTACAACGCCGCCGCGATGGACGGCGCGATCGCCGGCGTCGCGCCGGTGGGCGAGGCGTGGCGGCTCGCCTGGAACCAGGGCGTGGCCAATCCCGATCCGTTCGTTTCCTCGGGCCTGCCGCTGCTCTGGTACGGCTTCAATGCCGTCAACGATCCGCAGATCAGTTCGCCCGATTACCTGCATCCCGGTGTGGACGGCGCCTACCTGGCCGGCCTGGTGCTATTCGCGCAGATCACCGGCACCGACGTGACGCGTTTCGGCGGCAACGAGACGGCGGCCCAGCAGCTCGGCGTGCCGGCCACGCTGGCCGCGCGCCTGCAGCAGATCGCGGCACAGGCGGTGAAGCAGGCCAGCGCCGCGCCGCTCAACGCCTCGGCGCCAGCGCCGTGCACGCAGTCGCAATGAGCGCCTGAACGTTCGAGCGGCTTCGTCATCGGCCCCGGTCACGGCCACGCGCACGGCGCTATGATGCGCCTGTTGCCCACCGCCGATCCGGGAGCCGATGACTACGCCGACCGAACCTGAATCCACGCCTGGCGAACCCGGCGTCGTTGCCGCCGCGCCCGCGCCGCGCCGGCCCGCCCATCTGCTGTTCCAGAGCGCCTGGTTGCTGCTGCTCGCCATCGCCTTGCTGATGGCGGGCGGTTTCGGCTTCTTCACTGCCCAGTGTCGCGACCTGGGATTGGCGCTCGGCTGGACCTTGCTGTTCACGATCATCGGCGGCGGCCAGGCGCTCGGCAACTGGCTCCTCACGCTGGCCGGCCTGGCGCTGTGGGTGGGCGTGGTGGCGCTGGCGCGCCGCCGGGTGCCGATCCGTTTCCGCCCCTATCCGAGCTTCATCGGCCTGGTGCTCGCCTACGTGGCCGCGGCAACGATTTCATGGTTCACCGTGGCGCCCGAATCCTGCCGGATCCACTTCTGAACGCGCGATCCGGAGCTCGTCGCGCTTACCACTTTTGACAATCGCGCCGGGGCATTCCGGGTAACATGGCGCCGGCATGCGCATCGCAAGCCGTGCGCGTGCATTCCTTTGTCACGAACCGAATTTCACCAACCGAATGGAGTGCCGACCATGAGCATCTTTGGCGATATCGTGAACAAGCTGTTCGGCAAGGCCAAGCCGGACCAGGCGCCGCCCGCCGAAACGCCGCAACCGGATCCGGCCGCGGCCCAGGCTGCCGCGCCGGCCACGCCGCCGCTGTCGGACGTCGACGTGGCCGCCGTGATGGACCAGTTGGTCAGCGAGAGCGGCCAGACGCTGAACTGGCGCGTGTCGATCGTCGACACCATGAAGGCGCTCGGCGTCGACAGCAGCCTCGAGCATCGCAAGCAGCTCGCGCAGGAGCTGAAGTACGACGGCGACACCAACGATTCGGCCAGCATGAACATCTGGCTGCACAAGCAGCTGATGCAGGCGCTGGCGGCCAACGGCGGCAAGCTGCCGCCGGACCTGGCAAGCTGATCGAGCGGCCTGTCTGCGGGCCGAGAAGCAACAAGGGCCGACGCGCGATGCGTCGGCCCTTTTGGTTTGTGCCGGCCGGCGCGCGTGAAGCGCGTGGCCGGCATGCTGCTGCGGTTCGGATCGGCCCTTGAGTCAGTCCTTCAGTCAGCCCCTGACTCAGCCCTTCACGAATTCGCCGTCGCGCAGGCGCCAGAGATCGAGCGGATTGTCGTCCCGCAGCGCCTCGGGCAGCAGCTCGGCCGGCAGGTCCTGGTAGCAGACCGGGCGCAGGAAGCGGTCGATCGCCATGGTGCCCACCGAGGTGGTGCGTGAATCCGAGGTGGCCGGGAACGGGCCGCCATGCACCATCGCATGACAGACCTCCACGCCGGTCGGGTAGCCGTTGGCCAGGATGCGGCCCACCTTGCGCTCCAGCACCGGCAGCAGGCGCCGCGCGGCCGGGTAGTCGGCCGCATCGAGCTGCAGGGTGGCCGTCAACTGGCCCTCGACGCCCTCCAGCACGCGCAGCAGCTCCGCCTCGTCGCGGCACGACACCACGATCGAGGCCGGCCCGAAGATTTCGTCGGCCAGCCCGTGATTGACCACGAACTCCGCCGCGGTGGTGCGGAACAACACGGGCAGCGCGCTGCAGGCATTGTCCGAGGCGATGCCGTCGGCCACCTGGGCGACGCCGGTCTGCTCGGCGCGCTCGCCGATCTGGCGCCGATAGGTGGCGGCGATGCCGGCCGACAGCATGGCCTGTGCCTGGCGCGTGGCGAGCGCGGCGGCCGCATCGGCCACGAAGGTGTCGAGGTCGGGGCCCGAGATCGCCAGCACCAGGCCGGGATTGGTGCAGAACTGGCCGGCGCCGAGCGTCAGCGAATCGACGAAGCCCTGCGCGATCTGCGTGGCGCGCGCCTTCAACGCGGCCGGCATCAGGACCACCGGGTTGATGCTGCTCATCTCGGCATGCACGGGGATCGGCTCGGCGCGCGCCGCGGCGATCGCCGACAGCGCGAGGCCGCCGCGCCGCGAGCCGGTGAAGCCCACCGACTTGATGGCCGGATGCGCGACCAGCGCCTCGCCCACCGTGTTGCCCTTGCCGATCACCAGCGAGAAGGTGCCTTCGGGCAGGCCCAGCTCGGCCACCGTCTGCTGGATCGCGCGGCCCACCAGTTCCGAGCCGCCCAGGTGCGCCTCGTGCGCCTTGACCACCACCGGGCAGCCGGCGGCCAGCGCCGAGGCGGTGTCGCCGCCCGCCACCGAGAAGGCCAGCGGGAAGTTGCTGGCGCCGAACACGGCTACCGGGCCGATCGGGATCTTGCGCGCGCGCAGGTCCGAGCGCGGCAGCGGCTTGCGCTCCGGCTGCGCCGAGTCGAGCGTGGCGTCGTTCCAGCGGCCGTCGCGCACCAGCTTCGCGAACAGGCGCAACTGGCCGCAGGTGCGTGCGCGCTCGCCTTCCAGGCGCGCCACGGGCAACGCGGTTTCCTGGTGCAGGCGCTCGATCAGCGTCGCGCCCAGCGCCTCGATACGCATGGCGATCCCTTCCAGCAGCGCGGCGCGCGTGTCGGGCGCGGCCTGGCGATAAGGGTCGAAGGCCTCGGCGGCGAGCCGGCAGGCGCGATCGACATCCTCCGCGCCGCCCGCGCCGAACTCAGGCTCGAGCTCCTGGCCGCTGGCCGGCGCGAAGGCGCGCAGCGTGCCCTGCGTGCCGCGCACCGAAGCGGCGCCCAGCAACATGTTTCCGGTGATTTCGTGGTCCATTCCGTCTGTCTCCTGCGATGCGGCAAGGTGGATCGGTGGCGGTGCCGCGCGGAACGGATCAGGCTTCGCGCCGCGCCGGCGCCGTGATGCGGATTGCGTGCGAGTCGTGGCCGGACACGGGACGCGGGCCCGGGCGGGAAGCCGGGACCGCGGAGCGGGTCGCTTCGATGGACGAGGGGGCGACGGCGGGGTGACGGCGAACGCTGCGAGGCCGGCCGCCTGGCTGGGGCAAGGCACCGGCTACTGGATCGCGGCAAGGTAGCATTCGCTCGCCGGACATGTCAAACAAAGTGACAACTTGATACGGGTTCGCGTCGAGGGGCAGGGCGCGGGCGGGAGGCGGCGATCCAGCGGCGCTCGCCGCGCGTGCGATGCCGCCGCGTTCAGCGATCCAGTTGGCGGTCGAGCAGCCGGTTACGCGCCTGGTCGACGTGGTAGCGCATCGCGATCGCCGCGCTGTCGGGGTCGCCCACGCGGATCGCCTTGAGCACGCGGTCATGCTCGTCGAGCACGCGCGCGCGGCGCTGTTCCGAAGCCTCGCTGGTCAGCGACAGCGTCATGTGCATGCCGGCCTTGAGCCGCTCGGCCACGCTGTCGAGCAGGTCGAGCAGCAACTGGTTGCCGCTCGCCACCACGATCGCGCGATGGAAGGCGAAGTCGGCCTCCATCTCGGCCTCGCGCGACATCGGGCTGGCGAAGGCCAGGCGCAGTGCCTCGCTGGCGCGCTCCATCTCCAGCAGGTCGCGTTCCTTGCGATGGCGCGCGGCCAGCCGGGCGGCCAGTTCCTCCAGCGAGAGCCGCACCTCGAAGCCCTGCAGCACGTCGCGCAGCTTGCGGCTGGTGGCCAGCGCCGTGACCTGTCGAGCCGGGCTGCGCTGCACATAGGTGCCCGACCCCTGGCGCGAGACGATGATGCCGTCGCTCTGCAGCCGCCGCAGCGCCTCGCGCACCACCGGGCGCGACACCGAGAAATGCTGCGCCAGGCGGTTCTCCGGCGGCAGGCGGTCGCCCACCGCGTAGTTGCCGCCTACGATGCCGTCGAGCAGGGCCGCGTACACGGTGTCGGACAGCCGGGTGCGTTCGAGCGCGCCGGCGCTCGCGAGGTCGTCCATCGAATCCATCGAGTCCTGGGAGGCTAACAAGTCGGGTGACGATTTTACCAATCGCGGAACCACTGGCAATGAGTGGACGGCGTCGGGGAGGCCGGTATTGGCGCCGCACAAGCCTTTGGCTGCCTGGATTGGCGGCCGCCGGGCACGATTCGGGCGCGGCCGGCGCGGGCTCGGTGATTACCCTCGGTCATGTTGCCAGCCAGTCGTTTGGCCCGCTAAAGTTGTAAATCAATTTTACATATTGAGGCCGATCGATGAAAACCACCCCCGTGAGCGTCGAGGACTTGCGCGGCTCCGTGATCGCGGTGCCGCCGCTCGCGCGCCGCGCCGACGGCAGCCAGGACACGGCTGCCAACGGCGCACTGCTGGCGCACCTGAAACGCGGCGGCATCAGCACCTACATGTATGGCGGCAACGCGAATTTCTACAACCTCGGGGTGGCCGAGCTCGGCACCGTGGTCGATGCGCTGGCCGCGCAGTTGAAGGCCGGGGAATGGCTGATCCCCTCGGTCGGCCCTGATTTCGGCAAGGCGCGCGAACAGCTCGCCCTGCTGGCCGAGCGCGGTTTCCCGACCGCGATGGTGCTGCCGCTGCGCTTCCCGTCCACGCAGGCCGGCGTCGCCACCGGCCTGCGCAAGCTCGCCGAGCGTTACGGCCGGCCGTTGATCGCCTATGTGAAGGACGAGGGGTATCTCGCCGAGGACGATCTCGCCGCGCTGGTGAAGGACGGCGCCGTATGCGCCGTCAAGTATGCGATCGTGCGCGAGGACCCGCGCCGCGATGCGGTGCTGGCCGCGCTGGTCGAGCGCCTGGGCGCGGAGCGCATCATCAGCGGGATCGGCGAGCGGCCGGTGATCGACCATTTCCGCGGCTTCGGGCTGCGTGCCTTCACCTCGGGCTCCTGCTGCGTGGCGCCGGCGCTGTCGAACGCGATCCGCCTGGCGCTGCTGGCCGGCGACGACACGCGCGCCGCCGCGCTGCGCGAGCGCTTCATCGCGCTCGAGGACGCGCGCGACGCCTATTCGCCGATCCGCGTGCTGCACGCGGCCGTCGAGGCGGCCGGCATCGCGCCGCTGGGGCCGATCGGCGAATTCCTGTCGCGCATCGATGACCCGGCGCAACTGCGCGAGATCGAGGCGGCGGCCGTGGCGCTGCATGCCGACAACGCGGCGGCGCTGGCCTGAGCCGCGCCGGGCATCGTTGCTCCCGACTGCCCGGCTCGTTACGATAGCGGCCTGCTCGCGCCGCCGCGCAGCGATGCGCGCGGCACGCTTTCCATCACGACGCCAACCGGGATCTCGATCATGACCGTCTCCTTCTCGCAGCCGATTCGCGCCATCGTCACGGGCCACACGCGCGGCCTGGGCGCCGCGCTCGCCGCGCAACTGCTGCAACGCGAGGTCGCCGTGCTCGGCATCTCGCGCCGCGCGCATCCCTCGCTGGCCACGCAGTTCGGCGCCGATCGTTTCGCCGAACTCGCGCTCGACCTGTCGGACCCCGCGGCGATCGCCGCCTGGCTGGCCGGGGGCGCGCTCGAACGCTTCGCCGAGGGCGCGCGCAGCGTGCTGCTGATCAACAACGCGGGCATGGTCGAGCCGATCGGGCCGCTGGCCACGCAGTCGCCCGAGTCGATCGCGCAGGCGGTGGCGCTGAACGTGACGGCGCCGCTGATGTTCGCGGCCGCGGTGGCCAAGCTCGGCAGCGGCTCGCTCGAACGCCGCATCCTGCATGTGTCCAGCGGCGCGGCGCGCAACGCCTACGCGGGCTGGAGCGTCTATTGCGCGACCAAGGCCGCGCTCGACCATCATGCGCGCGCGGTCGCGCTCGACGCGAACGGGCCGCTGCGCATCGCCAGCGTGGCGCCGGGCGTGGTCGATACCGACATGCAGGCGAGCATCCGCGCCACCGAGGCGGAACGTTTCCCGCAGCTCGAACGCTTCACGCAACTGAAGGCCAGCGGCGCGCTGAGCACGCCCGAGGACGCGGCGCGCAAGCTGCTCGACTACGCGCTCGGCGAGCAGTTCGGCAGCACGCCGATCGCGGACGTGCGCGAGCTTTGAGACGCGAACCCGGGATGCGCGGCGCCGAGCGAGGCGAGCGCGCAACCCGGGGCTCCTAAGCCTCGCTGGTCTCCAGCACCCGCCCCTCGCGCAGCGACGCGGCCAGCGCGCCCGCGTCGCGCTTGGGCGAGATGCCGAACATGCGCGAATACTCGCGGCTGAACTGCGAGGCGCTTTCATACCCCACCTTGAACGCCGCTTCCTCGACCTTGACCACTTCATGCGCGATCAGCCGCCGCGCCTCCAGCAGGCGCAACTGCTTCTGGAATTGCAGCGGCGTCATCGAGGTCAGCGCCTTGAACTGGCGATGGAAGGCCGACGGGCTCATGCGCGCGAGCTGGGCCAGCTCCTCGATGCGGATCGGCGCGTTGTAGCGATCGCGCAGCGCGTGGATCGCGCGCACCACGCGCTCGGCATGGCCATTGCCGAGCAGCATGCCGACGATCTCGCCGCCGTTCGGCCCGGCCAGCAGCCAGTAGCAGAGCTCGCGCATGATGCCGGGATAGAGCACGCCGATCGCCTGCGGCGTGTCGAGCAGGCGCATCGCGCGCAGCATGCAGTCGATCATCTCGGGACGCAGCCGCTCGACGAACACGCCGGGCCCGGTGCTCTCGCGCGCGGCGGGCGGCGCCTCGAAGCTCTCCAGCACCGCGCTCATCTCCGCCATGTCGAGCTCGACGATCAGCGCGATCGCCGGTTTCTCCTCGGTGCCCTGCACGATGCGGCCGATCGCCGGCATCGTCATGCTGACCACCAGCGCCTCGCCGGCGCGATAGAGGTAGTCGCGCGCGCCGAAGGTGGTCTGCTTGGCGCCCTGCAGCGAGATGCACAGCGCGGGGCGCATCAGCAGGCGGCTCTGCGGGCGGTCCTGGGTGGCGCGCGTGATCAGCATGCCGTCGATCGCGGTGCGATAGACGTGGGCGGCCGGCTGGCCGTCGATATGGTGCCGGACCGCCTCGAGCAGGGCATTCAGGGTCATGTCGGATCCTCGGGAGCCAGGGGATGGCATCGGCTGCCAGCATAACGGCAAGCCGGCGGCGTCGTGCGCGGACGAGCAGGATCAGGCAAGAAATTGTCGAGATCGGTCATTCACCGCGCGAGGGGGGCGGCCTTACGATGCGCTCCATGTTCCCTGAACGAGGTGTTCCATGTCCACGCAAACTTCCCCCGTCGCCAGCCAGATCGGCAAGCTCGCCATCGTCACCGGCGGCAGCCGCGGCCTCGGTCGCGATACCGTCGTCAATCTCGCGCGCCGCGGCGTCGATTCGATCTTCACCTGGCATGCCAATTCGGCCGAGGCCGAGCAGGTGGTCGCGCAGGTGGCCGCCGAAGGCCGCCGCGCGATCGCGCTGCAGCTCGATACCGGCAACACGGCCGGCTTCGACGCCTTCGTCGGCAAGCTCGGCGAGGCGCTCGCGCAGCTCGGCGCGAGCCGCTTCGACTATCTCGTCAACAACGCCGGCACCTCGCATCACGCGCCGTTCGCGGAGGTGACCGAGGCCGATCTCGATGCGCTCTACCAGGTGCATTTCAAGGGCGTGTTCTTCCTGACCCAGAAGCTGCTGCCGCTGATCAACGACGGCGGGCGCATCGTCAACGTGTCCTCGGGCCTGACGCGCTTCTCGTTCCCCGGCAGCAGCGCCTATGCCTCGATGAAGGGCGCGGTGGAGGTGCTGACGCGTTACCTCGCGCGCGAACTCGGCGCGCGCGGCATCGCGGTCAATACCGTCGCGCCCGGCGCGATCGCCACCGATTTCAGCGGCGGCATGGTGCGCGACAATCCGGAGCTGAACCGCCGCATCGCCGAATTCACCGCGCTGGGCCGCGTGGGCCAGCCCGGCGACATCGGCCCCTTGATCGCCTCGCTGCTGGCGGACGACAACCGCTGGATCAACGCGCAGCGTATCGAGGCTTCGGGCGGCATGCTGGTCTGAAGCCGGGCGGCGGGGCGGGCACGACGCATGATGTGGCGTGCCCGCCCCGCGCGGCGTGTTCGACGCGACCAGCTCGCGCTGGCTGATGCGCCGGGCCAGCCAGTGGCAGTGGCCGGTCACGACGCCGGGATGGAAGTGCCGGGGCCGCTGCGACGCCCACCGGCGACGCGCCCGACAGGCCGCACCGTTGCTGCGCCGCGATGCGGCTCCGGGAACCGTGATCGATAGATGAGTTCGGTTTCGGGCGAGCGTCAGGCGTGCGGCATGCCGGCGACGGCCGCCTCCTCGAGTTCGCCGCCGTCGTCGTCGCGCGTGCCGGCGGCTTGCCGCGCGCGTTTCGTGGTGCCCGTCTTCGGCGCGCGCCGCTCCTGGCTCGGCGCATGGCCGAACTGGGCGCGATAGGCCTTGCTGAAATGGCAGGCCGAGCGGAAGCCCGACAGCGAGGTGACCTGCGCGATCGACACGTCGCTGTTGCGCAGGATCTCGCGCGCGTGCTTCAGGCGCACCGACAGGTAGTAGTGCGTGGGCGAGGTGCTCAGGTAGTGCTTGAACATGCGCTGCATCTGCCGCTCGGACAGCGCGATCAGCCGCGCCAGGTCGGCCAGCGGCAGCGGCTCCTCGATATTGGCCTCCATCAGCCGCACCGCCTCCACCAGCTCGCCGCGCGAGAAGCCGACCCGCGCGTCGACCGGGATCGGCTGCGGATCGCTGGCGCCGCGGATGCGCTGCAGCACGAACTGCTCGGACACGCGGGTGGCGAGTTCCTGGCCGCGCTCGGCGGCGACGATGCCGATCATCAGGTCGAGCGGCGCGGTGCCGCCGGTGCAGGTCACGCGATCGCGGTCGATCACGAACAGCTCGTCGACGATCGACACCGCCGGGAATTCGGCATGCAGGGCCGAGAGGTTCTCCCAATGCACGGTGCCGCGATAGCCGTCCAGCAGGCCGGCGGCCATCAGCGCGTAGGCGCCGGTGCAGATCCCGCCGAGCGGCATGCCGCGCCGCGCCAGCTCGCGCAACGCGTGGATCACCGGCGCGTCCACCGCCTCGCGCACCTGGGTGCCGCCGCAGACGATCATCAGGTCGGGCAGCGGCGCGTCGAGATCGAGCCGGTGGGTGGGCCGCGCGACCATGCCGTTGCTGGCGGCCACCGCCTCGCCGTCGACCGAGTAGACGGTCCAGCGGTAATGCTCGCTGCGGTCGACGTAGTTGGCCATGCGCAGGGCCTCGATCGCGCTCGAGAAGGCGATCATCGAGAACGAGGGCAGGGTCAGGAAACCGAAATGGCGCGGCGTGGATGCGGACATGGGAGCAACATCGGCGCGGGCCGATGCCAGAGGTTGGGCCGTACATGACGACGCCTGCCCGGCGGCCGGCTCGCGCCGGCCAGCCGCGATGCCGGAGAGCGGCGCGAGGGCGGTGGCCGCCGCGTTCCGGCAGGCACTTGCCGGGCGTCGCGGGCCGCGCTCGCGGCCGTTTTTCACGGCGGCGTCACCCCCGAATCATTGCGATAAAAGCGGGGCCGCGATCAAGGAAATTCGACGGGCGCTTGCCTATTCCCGACACGGATCGGACCGGTTCGACACGGCGCCCCGACGGCGTCCCACGGCGGGCCCGACAAGGGCATGAACACTGTCGTTTCCGGTCGGCTGGCGGACGCATCAGGGCAGGATGACGCAGGCGATGTCGCGCACACTCGGACCGATCACGACGCCGTATCCGATAACAGGCGATGGCGACCGCGAGGACCGCGCGCGCTGAAGTCCACGGACTTTATCGCGGCAGGGCCGGCGCGCTCGCACGACGAGACAGCATGCCGCGTCGCGGCTGTCCATCGCCACTCATCCAGGAGCGTGCCTTTGAGCCACTCGACCCGCAGAGCTTCAGGCAAGACCCCAGCCAGGCACCCGGCCGCGCCGGGCAGCGCGCCGCGTTCCCGATCCGGCGGCGCCGCGAAACGTGCCGCGCCGCCGCGCGAGGCGGCCTTCGCCGGCGACGAGGTGACCGTGGTCGATCGCGCGCTGCTGCGCCGCGCGGTGGGCGCGATGGCGCTCGGCAACGCGATGGAGTGGTTCGACTTCGGCGTCTACAGCTATATCGCGGTGACCCTGGGCCATGTGTTCTTTCCCTCGACCAGCGGCTCGGCGCAATTGCTGGCCACCTTCGGCACCTTCGCGGCCGCCTTCCTGGTGCGGCCGATCGGCGGCATGGTGTTCGGCCCGCTGGGCGACCGCCTGGGCCGCCAGCGCGTGCTGGCCGCCACCATGATCATGATGGCCTGCGGCACCTTCGCGATCGGCCTGATTCCCTCCTATGCCTCGATCGGCATCCTCGCGCCGGTGCTGCTGCTGGTGGCGCGGCTGGTGCAGGGCTTCTCGACGGGCGGCGAATACGGCGGCGCGGCCACCTTCATCGCCGAGTTCGCGGCCGACCGCCATCGCGGCTTCATGGGCAGCTTCCTCGAGTTCGGCACGCTGGCCGGCTACCTGCTCGGCGCGGGTACCGTCACGGCCCTGACCTCGCTGCTGAGCCCCGCGCAGATGCTCGACTGGGGCTGGCGCGTGCCTTTCTTCGTGGCCGGCCCGCTCGGGCTGATCGGCCTCTACATCCGCACCCGGCTGGAGGAGACGCCGGCCTTCCGCAAGGAGGCCGAGCATCGCGAGCGGCTCGAGCGCGCGCGGCCGCGCCCGTCGATCGCCGCGCTGCTGGCCGGGCAATGGCGCGCGCTGCTGGTCTGCGTCGGGCTGGTGCTGATCTTCAACGTGACCGACTACATGGCGCTGGCCTACCTGCCGAACTATCTGTCCGCCACGCTGCACCTCGACGAGACGCGCGGCCTGGTGATCGTGCTGCTGGTGATGGTGCTGATGATGCCGCTCACGCTCGCCGCCGGCTGGCTGTCCGATCGCGTCGGGCGGCGCCCGGTGATGCTGGCCGGCTGCATCGGCCTGATGGTGTTCGCGATCCCCGCGCTGCTGCTGCTGCAGACCGGTCGGGGCGGGTTGATCTTCGCCGGCATGATGCTGCTCGGCGTGCTGCTGTCCTGCTTCTGCGGCGTGATGCCGTCCGCGCTGCCGGCCCTGTTCCCGACCCGGGTCCGCTACAGCGCGCTGGCGATCGGCTTCAACGTCTCGGTCTCGCTGTTCGGCGGCACCACACCGCTGGTCACCGCCTGGCTGGTCGAGCGCAGCGGCAACCTGATGATGCCGGCCTATTACCTGATCGGCGCGGCGGCGATCGGCGCGATCTCGGTGCTGGCCGCGCGCGAGAGCGCGGGGCGGCCGCTGCCGGGTTCGGCGCCTTGCGTGTCGACGCAGGCCGAGGCGGTGCGGATCCGGCGCGGCGGCGCGTCCGTCGCCTCGTCGAACGGCCGCGCGCTGCGCCGGCTGGCGGGGGAGTAGAGGTCGCCGCGCATCGGCGCTATCGTGCGCGACAAGCGTTCAGACCGGCTCGAGGATCATCGGGAAGTACACGGCCGGCAGCGCGATGAAGGCCGTATCGCTCCCACTGCTTCGCTTCGCGCCGGCAAGTGCCGGGCAGCGTGACGGTGCCGCTGCCCGGATCTTCATGCCGAGGCGGCCGGGCGTTCCGTGGCGGCCGGCGTGGCGGCAAGACGGCCCGGCACGGACGGATCCGCGTCGCGCGGAATCTGCCGCGAGATCCGCAGCGCGATCGCCATCAGCGGCAGCATCGCGCCGAACAGCGAGGTGGCCAGCGTCGCGCGCAGCGCGCCGACCAGGCAGACCAGCTCGCTCGCCGAGCATTGCGCCGGATTGCGGCCGAAGGCGAGGCTCAGCGTCAGCGGGCCGAGCACCAGCATCACCATCACGATGCGGGTCCAGAAATCGGCGCGCTGCTCGGTGCCGCACATGTCCACCAGCAGGCGGCGCGTGACCGCGCGCAAGTACAGGGCGATCGCATAACCGATCGGCATCGGCAGGAGGAACTGGGCGGCCAGGGCGATGACGGTGTTCATGTCGCTTATCCTTACTGTTGTTTCTGTAGAAACAGAAATTCAAGGACCCAAAAAAGCGGGTGTCGCCACCCGCGCGGATTCACTTCGCCGGCTTGCGTCGCACCACCTGGCTGATCTTCGCGCCGATGCCGAGCGTCTTCATCAGCGTTTCCGGCTTCATGCGCAGCATTTCGTCGGACCAGGTGGTCAGCGTCTCGAGGAACTGCAGCGTATCGCGGATCCGCTGCTCGGTTTCCTGGCTCTCGCCGGCCAGCTCGGGGCTGTCGAGCGTCTCGCGCAGCACCGTCAGGGTCGGGTCGAGTTCGCGCTGGCGCCGGCCTTCGACGATCAGCTTGAACAGTTCCCAGATATCGGTGGAGGTCTCGAAATGGTCGCGGCGGTCGCCCATCACGTGCACCATGCGCGCCAGCCGCCACGACTGCAACTCCTTCAGGCTGTTGCTGACGTTGGAGCGCGCCACGTTCAGCGCGGCGGCGATCTCGTCGGCGGCGAGCGGCTTGCCGTGCAGGTAGAGCAGGGCATGTATCTGCGCGACGGTGCGATTGACGCCCCAGCGGGAGCCCATCTCGCCCCAGTGGAGGATGAATCGTTCGGAGAGCGGTGTCAGTTCCATGCGGCGTAATGTACGGTCCGTCAGTTATTTCTGTCAAGACAGAAATAACTGACGGCAAAAGCGCGCGTGAGCGGCCTGAGCGAGGGTTCGCGCCAGGCTGTCAAGCCGCGCATCGGAAGCGGCGCGCGGCCAGCCGAAACGACGCGATCGCGATGCTTGCGTCTGCAACTTCTTCCATAACGGCGATGCTCGTGTCAACGCGTCAATAAGCCGGAAACTGAAGTGTTGTTTTCATATTCTTAAAAGAATTCCTTGGTTTCGCCTGCTTATTGATTTCGATAACGTTCGGGCTCTTCCAATCAATAACAGATAGAGAACTCGGATGAAGCGTATTTCTCTCCTCGCGCTACCTGCCATCGCATCGCTTGCCACGGGCGTCGCTCACGCCCAGAGCACGGTCACGCTGTACGGCATCGTGGACGCCGGTATCGCCTACGTGCACAACGCCCAGGGCGCCAACGGCGCGAACCAGTCGACGCTGGTGAAGTTCAACAGCGGCAACATGTCGGGCAGCCGCTGGGGCCTGCGTGGCACCGAGGATCTCGGCGGCGGTCTCGCGGCGATCTTCCAGCTCGAGAACGGCTTCAACGTCGGCACCGGCGCGCTCGGCCAGGGCGGCCGCGAATTCGGCCGCAAGTCGATCGTCGGCCTGTCGAGCAAGACCTGGGGTACCGTCACGCTCGGCCGCCAATACGATCCGATCGTCGACCTGGTGCAGGGCCTGACCGAAGACGGCCCGTTCGGCGGCACCTTCGCCACGCCGGGCGACCTCGACAACTACGACAACAGCCTGCGCGTCAGCAACTCGGTCAAGTACACGAGCCCGCTGATCGCCGGCCTGCAGTTCGAGGCCCTGTACGCGCTGGGCGGCGTGGCCGGCCAGACCGGCAACGGCCAGACCTACAGCTTCGGCGCGGCCTACGCGCAAGGCCCGCTGTCGCTGGGCGCCGGCTACTTCTACGCGAACGGCGGCAACACCGTGGCCACCGGCGCGACCTCGCGCACCTGGACCAGCACCTCGGACACGCTGTTCAACACCGTGGTGAACTCGGGCTTCGCCAGCGCCAAGTCGATCCAGATCGTGCGCGCCGGTGCGCAGTACGTGCTGGGCGCGGCCACCTTCGGCCTAGCCTACTCGAATACGCAATACGCGGGCGACTCGCTGTCGACGTTCCGCTCGACGGCCAAGTTCAACAGCGGCTCGGGCTTCTTCAACTACCGCTTCACGCCGGCCCTGAACACGGGCGTCGGCTACAGCTACACCTCGCTGACGGGCCCGGCTTCGGCGCACTACAACCAGGTCAACATCGGCGCGGTGTACTCGCTGTCCAAGCGCACCGACCTGTACGCGCTGGCCGGCTACCAGAAGGCCAGCGGCAAGACGCTGGGCTCGGGCGGCGCGCTGGTGGACGCCAAGGCCTCGATCGGCAGCTACGGCGTGAACTCGGGCACCGACACGCAGGAGCTGGCGGTGGTCGGGATTCGCCACAAGTTCTGATGGTGGACGGGCTGCCCGCGGGCGGCCCGGATCGACTGGCTGGATGAAACGGCCGGCATCGCGCGAGCGGTGCCGGCCGTTTTGCCGTTCTTGCCCAGACTATCGTGCCGAGGTGGCCGCCTGCCGCGCGGTCTTGATCCCGATCGTAGTCCAGGGCACCGTTCTGCTCATTTCCCAGCGAGCGGTGTTTTTCAAGGCGGGCAAGGCGCGCTCGATAATCAGAGACAGTTCGCCTAGGTAGATGTCCATCTCCCGGCGTCGTTGCGGGGTCGGCGCTTCGAGGCCCAGGACGTTCATGGCTTTTTTAGCCGTGGCCCGGGTGCTCGATTTCAGGATGGCCTTGGCTTGGATCTCGGCTCGCGCGTCATCATCCGCGCGACTGAGCAGTACGGTGGCGAGTGCAGAGACTGCCACGATCCGACGTGCCTCCTGGACGTAATGCTGAATTTTTTCGTTTTGGCCAGGATCATGAGAAAGCGCTGCAAGCAACTGGGTATCTGTTGCCACAAGCGCTCTCAGTCCGGTGGGCGGATGCGTTGCATCGGATAGCAAACGTTCGGTCGTGATGTATCTGGCGCCGAGCGTGACATAGGCGATTTGGGCACAGAAGGCGAAGATGAAGTTGAGCCGGGCAAGGTCCGACTGGATCCAGGAAAATACCTCCCGGAAATGGGACTGGTTGGCGGGATCAACCGGGCGCATGGTGGCGAGTTGGTGTGTTGCCCATCGGCAGCCTTGTACGTCTGCATCGATTTCCATCGCCTGGTCCAGTTTGCTCCCGCCTGTCCGGCCCGCTGTATCGGACGACATCAGCCGGATGCCGTGAACGCTTTCCTCCTCGACGGCGGACCGGCTGCTCGACAGTCCCTTGATTAGATGCCCGCGTGCGAGGTGGCCGAATTCGTGCCCCAGGAGATAATTCATGGCGGTCTGGTAGAGAATGCGGTTCAGTGCCGTCAAGACGTCCTGCACGTGGCCTTTGAAAGCAGTCTTGAACGCGTCGCGGAAGTTGTCGGTGGCCAGGTCTTCGTGCGGCAGCATGTTGAAGATGGCGTTCTGCGCATTCAATATGTACTGATGCAGTGACTCGATGAGGCCCGTGCTCACGACCACTGCGTCGAACGTCCCGCAGGAGATGGCATAGGCATTGGGCACCGGAGTGTGAGCCAGCGCGCAGACGAGTTCCCGGTCCTGATCGCGGTGGTAACGGAATGCCTGCTCCGTCTGCACTCTGATGTGCTCGTATGCCTTGTCGAATTTTGCGAGCTCGGGCGCCGTGCCCGGGCCGGGAACGAAGATGTCGTATTCCTGTAATGACGAGTTCGCGAGCTTGACGACCTGTTCACGCAATACCGGCAACTGCGTGTGCAAGGGAATGCAGGGAGGAATATTGAATGCTGCGCGCTTGTTCGTGGTGGGCCCCGATTCGTCTGTGGTTGGCTGCGCTCGTGTGGCGCATGTCGGTCTGGTCGACACGGAGACCGTGAGACAGGATAAGCACGTGAACATCGCTTGTCATCGAGAATCGTGCGGCCCTGGCGCCATGCCAACCAGCCCTCATTCCTGCAGGTGCGTCTCGATATGCGCTTTCCGTGCCTGAGCGGGATCGACAATGTGCTCGCTCGCGCGTGCCGATGCGCTGCCTGAGAGGCCGAAGCTCACGCGCGAGGTCGATGGTGGGATAGGCGAGGTGGCCCCTCGCACGACCAGGCTCGAATAGTTCACGCAGCGCGTTGTCCGCGCGCGTTCGCGTTTCATCGCCACGCGGACGCTGTCGATGCTATCGTTCCGAAGTCCTGACGAAGCTCCCGTCTCGCCTGCCAAGCCGCCATCGAGTCCGTCCCGGCAGGCGCCATCCACCTCAGCTTGCCATCCCCATCGCCGGATCGGACACCGAATCCTTGCCGGTCTCGATGCGTCCCGCGAAGCGCCGCGAGAAACTCGGCGCATTGCTGCTGGCGACCGTGAAGTCGTACCAGTTGCCGTGCTCCGCGACGCTCCAGCTCAACTCGCCCGAGGCGTTCGCGGCAAGTTCGAGCGTCCACGGGCCGTCGCCGCGATAGGCGTTCGCGGTTACCGTGAACCGGGCCGGCCGGCTGCCGCGATTGAACAGCTTCACGCCGAGCGCCGAGGCATCGCAGGGCTGGTAGCAGACCTGCACCTCGGGATCGGCGCCAGCCGCGATGTCGCCCAGCTTGCCGACGTATTCGCGGTGATAGCCGTTCGGCCCGAGCACCCAGAGGTCGTAGCTGCCCTGGTCGGCGGCATCGGGCGTCCAGCTGCCGCTCAGCGTCTTGCCGGCCTCCACCACATAACGGCGCGGGATCCGGTCCAGGTGCAGGCGATCGTAGACATGGAACACGGCGCCCGTCGCATTGGCGCTGGCGTTAGCGAATTCCAGCGTGATCGCCCCGGCGGCCGGATGCGCGGTGGTGTGCAGTTCATAGGGCAGCGCGCGCGAGGCACGCGTGCCGGTGGCCTGCGCGGGCAGCGCCGAGGTGAGCGTCGCGCTCGGCACCGGGATCGCCTTGGCGGCACCTTGCGAGGCTGCCAGCGAATCGGCGCTCACCTTGGTGGTGCGGCCCGACAGCATGGGCAGCGTGCCCTCGTTGGGCGAGACGAAGTTGAAACAGGAGGTGAGGTCGCCGCAGATCGCCCGGCGATAAGCGCTGATCTGCGGCTCGACCACGCCGAAGCGCTTCTCGAGGAACAGCAGGGTGGAGGTGTGATCGAACACCTGCGAATTGACGAAGCCGCCGCGGCTCCATGGCGAGATCACCCACATCGGCACGCGCGGGCCGGGGCCGTAGGGGCGACCGTCGATGGCGGGCTGGTTCGCGGTGGCCGGCGTGAAGTCGTGATACTCGGGCGCCATCTGGTCGGCCGGCAAGGTGCTGCCGCCGGCCAGCGAGCCGTCGGGATTGCGCGAGGGCGCGCTCGGTGGCGGCAGGTGGTCGAAGAAGCCGTCGTTCTCGTCGTAGTTCACCAGCAGCACGGTCTGGCTCCAGACCTCGGGGTTGGCGGTCAGCGCGTCGAGCACTTCCTGCACGTACCAGCCGCCCTGCGCCGGGCTCGAGGGCCCCGGATGCTCGCTGTAGTACGAGGGCGGGATGATCCACGATACCGCCGGCAGCGTGCCGTTCTGGATATCGTCGCGGAAGGTCTCCAGGAAGCCTTCCGGCATGGTATTGCCGAAACCCTTCGCGAGCGGGCTCAGCGCGTCGTCGATGCTCGGATCGTAGAACGGGCCGGCGGCCGTCACCGCCTGCCTGATGTCCACCGTCGACACGTAAGTCGGGCGGCGCGCCTCCGGCATCTGCTCGATCGCGGCGCGCCAGTGGCGGAAGCTCATCATCTCGTTGCAGCCGAAATTGTCGACCAGGCTCTGGTAGACCTTCCAGCTCACGCCGGCTTGCTGCAGCCGGTCGGCGTAGGTGGTCCAGGTCCAGCCCGAGGTGGACGGGCCGATGTCGTTGCCGCCGTTGAACTCGTTGTTGAGCGCGGCCACGCGCACCGGGTTGTTATCGGCAGGGCTCAGGCCGTTCGGGCCGTTGGTTCCGCTCCAGTAGAACAGGCGGTTGGCGATGGTGCCGGTGTGCATGCCGCAGTGATAGGCATCGCAGATCGTGAAGGCATCGGCCAGTGCGCGGTGGAATGGCACCTCGGCGGCTTCGTAGTAGCCGAGCGAGAGCGGCGTCTTCGCGGTCGGCCAGGCCGACATGCGGCCATGATCCCAGGCGGCCTGCGCATCGTTCCAGGTGTGCGGCGTGCCGCCGGCGCGCAGCGCGTTGCCCTGCGTCTCGTCGAGGTGGTAGGGCGTGAGCGTGCTGGTCGCGCCGGCCTTGGTGTAGCGCTGGTGGAAGATGTTGGCCGCGCCCGCCGCCGACGGCACCGCGAAGCGGTCGCCATAGCCGCGCACGCCGCGGAAGGTGCCGAAGTAGCTGTCGAAGGAGCGGTTCTCGAGCATCAGCAGCACCACGTGCTTGACGTCCTTGAGCGTGCCGGTGGCGTTGTTGGCGTCGATCGCGAGCGCGCGCCGGATCGCGGGCGGAAAGCTGGAGAGCGTGGCCGCGGCGGCCGCGCTGCCGAGCGTGGTCTTCAGGAACCGGCGTTTGGAAGAGTCGAAGGTCATGCGAATGGGCTTCCAGGCAGGGTTGGGGCGGCTCAGGGAGCCGGTGCGCAGTGACGGGTGCCGCAGGCGGAGGCGGAGTCGCCGGTGGACGGTGCCGGGCGCGGCGCGTCGTCGTTGCCGCCGCAGGCGGCCAGCAACAGCGTGGCGCACAGCAGCGCCGTGCCGAGCAGGGGCGTGCCGCGTATCGAAAGGCGAGACATGGTGATTGTCATCCATAGGGACAGCGAGGGAGCGGGGAACGCGCCGGCCGACGGTTCCGCATGCGGGACGGGCCCGGGATCCGAAGCTGACTGTAAGCTTGGTTTTTGGCAGGAATGTGAAGCCGGTTGCAAGCATCGCGAACGGGCCTGCGCATGAGAACGTTGCCGCGCGCACATTCCTTCGTCGATCGACAGGAATTGCCGAATCCGCTGCCTGATCGTTTCGGGCTCGGTAGCGCTTACCGGTCGAAAGGAAGGCGCGCCTGCGCGTTGCGCATCGACTGCTCGCGGCTGCAACTCCGGCGTCGCGAAACTGTCAGTCGCAGGCGGCAGAATCGAATCCCCACTCACGACAGGACCTTCCGATGGCACTGAACTATGGTTTGCTGAAGGGCACCGTTTCCGGGCATCTGCGCGATGCCGACGACGATCATTACCAGATCCTCGTGCATGCCGGCGACGAGGTGTTCCGGATCGCGGTGAACGTGAAATCCTCGGCGCCGCACGCGCCGTCCACCGTGCTGTTCGAATCGCGCGACACGCTGCCGGATTCGTTGAGTTCGCAACTGATGGCGGCCGGGATCGGCTTCACCAAACTGGCGAGCAAGCCGGGCGGCCTGGCGATCGACTTCGTGCGCGGCGGCCTGGTGGACACCTCGGCGATGGTGCCGGTGCCGCCCGATGCGCCGGGCCGGAACAACGACCTGAAGGACCGCCTGGAGAGCGCGGTGGTGAAGGCGATGGACCAGGCCGGCTCGCAGGTGTTCGCGTTCGGCTCGAAGTGGGGCCCCGAGGACAAGCCCGACCAGTATTTCAAGTTCGTGCCGGGGCAGGGCGTGCACGACATCCACATGAACCAGGGCAACTCGGGTTCGTATCGCAAGGACAACGGCGTCTACCAGGACGGTTGCCTGATCCTGCATTACCCCGACGACACCTGGCTGGCGGTGTTCCTCGCGTTCCAGTCGCAGACCTTCGATACCGACGACCACGGCAACCCGCGCTGAGCGCGGGCGCTCACGGCTTGTCTCTGGTAAGCGATTCCCGCTGCGCGCTCGAAGGCCGCGACGGCTCCAGGTTGCATTCGGCCTCGAATCCTCTTCCTGGGGCCCGGGGCGTCGAGCCGGATCCAGGCCGCGTGGCGCCTGCAGGCCTCGCCGGATTCAGGACTTGCCGAAACGCGTTTCCCAACCGCCGCCGAGCACCTTGCACAGCGTGACCAGGTGCATGGCCGCCTCGGCCTCGCTGGCTTCCTGCCGGCCCTGGGCATCCAACAACTGCCGCTGGGCATCGAGCACCGCCAGGTGATCGGCCGAACCGGCCCGGTACTGCTGCTGCGCGAGCGCCAGCGCGCGCTGGTTCAGCGTCACGATTGCGAGCAGGCGCGCCTGACGCTGTTGCTCCGCGTGATAGTTCACCAGTGCGTCGTCCACCTCGCGCCACGCATCCAGCACGGTGCGCTGGTAGTCGATCGCGGCTTCCTGCTGCTGCGCCTGACGCAGCGCCAATATGCCCTTGAGGCGGCCGCCCTCGAAGATTGGCAGCGTGATCGATGGCCCGAGCACGAACTGACCCGAGGACCAACCCGCGAGGCTCGAGAGCTGCAGGCTCTGGAAACCGGCGCTGCCATTCAGCGTGATGCGCGGATAGAAGTCGGCCTGCGCCATGCCGATCGCGGCCGTTGCCGCGTGCAGCCGCGCCAGCGCCTGGCGGATGTCGGGCCGGCGCTGCGCAAGTTCGGACGGCAACCCGATCGGTACGCTGGCCGGCAACGCGGGCACCGCGCGAGTACTGCCGAGCAGTGCATCGAGCGCGCCGGGCGTTTGCCCTAGCAGCACGCCGATCGCATTGACACGCGTCTTGCGGCGCGATTCCAGCGTCGGCAGGCGGCTCTCGATCGACGTCACCTGGGCGGCGGCGTTGACTGCATCGAGATCGGTGCCCACGCCGTCCTTGCGGCGGATGTTCGCGAGCCGTTCCAGATCCTGGGCGATCACCAGGTTCTGGCGGGCGATTCGCAACTGGGCCTGCGCGTCGCACAGTTCGAGATAGTCGCGTGCGAGTTCGGCGCGTACCGACAGCAGCACCGCATTGCGTGCCTCATAGGACGCCTGGCTCAACGCATCGGCAGCCTCCACGCCGCGTCGTACGCGGCCCCACAGATCGACCTCCCAGGATGCATCGAAGCCTGCCTGGTAGAGGTTGTACGCGGGTGAGCCGGACGAACCCGGCATGGCGGCCACGCCGAACGGCGCATCGCCCGCGGCCGACTGGGTGGGCGCCGCGCTCGGCGTCACGCCGAGCAGCGAGAGGATGCCGTTTTCGCTGCCGCGTTCGCGGTCATAGGCGCCGGCGGCGCCGAGCGCGGGCATCCGGGCCGCGCCGGCCACGCGCCGCTCGGCCCGGCTTTGCCATAGCCGGGCGCTAGCGCCGGCCACATCGAGGTTGGCATCGGCCAGGCGTTGTTCCAGCGTATTCAGCACCGGGTCGTCGAACAGCGTCCACCAGTCGGCCTGGAAGGCGGCCTCGACGGGCTGGCTCGGGGCCTGCTGCGTGCTGACGCGCTCGAACACGGCCGGCGTGGTGCTGGCCGGCACCTCGAAGTTCGGGCCTACGGAGCAGGCCGTCAGCGCCGCGCCGGCCAGCAGCGTCAGTATCGCGGTGCCCAGCGAACGGATCGGCTTCATTGCGGTATCTCCTGGTGCGCGGCCGCTTCGCGATGGCCGCCGGTATCGACGCTGGCCTCGACCGACAGTCCCACGCTCAGCGCGGCGGCCTGCTCGCGCGGCGCGTCGATGGCGATCTTGACCGGCACGCGCTGCACGACCTTGGTGAAGTTGCCGGTGGCGTTGTCGGGCGCGATCGGCGCGAAGCTCACGCCGGTGGCCGGCGCCAGGCTGTCGACATGCCCCGTGATGCGGCTGCCGGGCTGGCTGTCGACGCGGATTAGCACGCGCTCGCCAGGATGCATCGTGCCGATCTGGTTTTCCTGGAAGTTCGCGATCACGTAGGCATCGGCGAGCGGCACGATGGCCAGCAGCGGCGCGCCGGGCGAGACGAAGGCGCCGACGCGCGCGCTGCGCCGTCCCACCTTGCCGTCCACCGGCGCGCGCACTTCGGTGTAGGACAGGTTCAGCCTGGCCTGTTCGAGCGCGGCCTCGGCGCGGGCCAGCGCGCCGTTCGCCTTGTCGCGCCGGCTGGTCAGCACGGCCAGGTTCTGGCGGATCGCGTCGAGCGCGGCCGCGTCGCCAGTGCGCCGCGCGAGTTGGCCGGCCAGCGCGCTGGCCGCGCGTTGCTGCTCCTGCGCGGTGCCTGCGCCGTTGTCGGCCAGGTCGCGGTAGCGCGCGTCGTTGGCTTGCGCGAACTGCAGGGCGGCGTCGTCGGCGCGCAGCGTGGCGCGGGCCTGCTCGACCAGCGCCGGCTGGCGCGCGATCTCGGCCTCGTCGTTGGCCACCTCGGCGCGCGCGGCTTCCACGTCGGCCTGCGCGCTCATCAGCGCGGCGCGGAAGTCGCGATCGTCGATGCGCAGCAGCAACTGGCCTGCATGCACCTGCTGGTTGTCGTCGACCAGCACCTCGACCAACTGGCCGGCCACACGAGGCGCCACCAGGGTGAAGTCGGCCGCCACGTAGGCGTCGTTGGTCGTTTCGGTATGCGAATCGAGGAGGGCGCGGCTGCCGGCGCAGGCGGCCACGCCGAGCGCGATCGCGAATCCGGCGGCAAGCGCCTGGTATCTGGTGTGAAGGGCGAATGACATGCTTGTCGTCTCTCAGTGCGAGGAAGGAGGTTGCGGGGCCCAGGGCGGCGCGATGCGGGTCGGCAGCAGCGGAACCAGCAGCAGCAAGGCCAGGGCGACGCAGGCGGCCAGCCGGTACAGGTCGGCCGAGGCCAGCACCTGTGCCTGCTCGTGCAGCCGGTGCGCGAGCGGGGCGAGGCCCGCCGCGCCATCGAGTCCGTCGCTCCCGAGCTGTTGCGCGCGGTTGCCGAACTGGTCCACCAGGCGGTTCGAATGCAGGTGCTCGCGCGCGCTGCCCAGCGTGTCGAGCAGGCTGGTGGCCAGCGCCGCCGAGAAGGTCTTCAGCGAGTTGAACATCGCCGAGGCGAACGGCCCCTCGGTGGGCGGCAGGCCGGTGGTGACACCCATCAGGATCGGCAGGATCAGCATCGGCTGCGCGAGGATCTGCAGCGACTGAAGCCAGTAGAAATCGTCGCGGATCCATACGCCGCTGAGTCGGCTGCCGGCCAGGCAGCTGGCCATCATCAACAGGCAGCCGGCGCCCAGCACCCAACGCGAATCGACGCGGCGCAGGTTCAGCACGGCGGCGGTCAGCGGCAGGCTCAACAGCAGCGGCACGGCTACCAGCAGCGACAGCGGGGCGCTCTGCAGCGGGCGGTAACCGTGCACGCCGGCCAGGTAGCGGCCGGGGATCGCGGCCACGGCGGTCAGCAGGATCACCGCACCCGCCAGCGTCAGCAGGCCGTGCGTGAAGTTGCGCCGCGCCATCAGTTGCAGCCGGAAGAACGGCAGCGGATGGAACCACTCGTTGACCAGGAAGATCGCCAGCAGGCCGAGGCCGCCGGCCAGCAGCGCGCGGATCGCCGGCGACTCGAGCCAGTCGAGGCGCTCGCCCTGCAGCAGGGCGATCACCAGCATCGCCACGGCCGGAAAGCCGCTCAGGAATCCGGACCAGTTGAAGGCGTGCAGCCGCTCCGGCTTCGGCGTGTCGTTGGGCAGGCCGTAGGCGATCGCCGCGCAGCAGGCCAGCCCGAGCGGCACGATCTGCCAGAACACCAGGCGCCAGTCGACGAACTCGGTCCAGAGCGCCGCGAGCGGCGTGCCCAGCGCGGGCCCGAAGGTGGCCGTCATCGCGTAACCGGCCAGCCCGTACAGCTTCGCCTTGGGCGGCAGGTAGCGCAGCGCGACGATGATCAGCATCGGCGGCAGGCAGCCACCCGCGATACCTTGCAGCACACGCAGCGCGAGCAGGGTGTCGAAGCCTGGCGCGAACGGAGACATCAAGCCCAGCAGCAGGGTGGCCAGCACCGCGCCGATGGTGAAGCGCTTGAGCGTGAAGGTGATGCCGAACCACGGCGCGAACACCATGGTGGCCACGTTGGCCGCTTCGAACAGCGCGGTGAGCCAACTGCCGTCGTCGTAGCCGATCGAGAAGGCGCCGCGGATGTCGGCCATCGCGACGGCGGTGACCTGTTCGTTGAGGATCGCCAGCAGGGATGCCAGCAGCATCCCGACCAGCCCGGTTGCGAGGCGCGGCGTGAGGATCGGGGCCGCGGCCGGCGGTGCGGCGGGGCTGTCCTGCGCAGGCGAGCCGGCGAAGGGGGGTGAGGAGGCGGTGTTCATGATGTCGGACGCTTCCGGAGGTTTCGAGAGGGCCAGGTGGAGCCGGATTGTCGTGTGGCTGCCGGCTCGTGGTCACGAAATCGCGACCGTGAAAGCACGATACATTCTTCAGGATTCGACGATAATTGCTTGCGATCGGGAATCATCATCTCGAAAAATGGAAGTGGTTGGGCGTGAAAATGCGCGGACGGATTCGCGTGCGGCGCTGCGCTTGCATCGGTGCCGGAAGCAGAATCGCTACGGCGCGACGCTCAGAGATCACTGGCGACCCGGGCCACGAAATCGGCGATGGCCGCATCGTCGCGTGCCACGAAGATCCACTGGCCGACCGGTGTGGCGATCACCAGCCCCGCCTCGCGCAACAGCGCGACATGGGCCGAGACGGTCGATTGCGATAATCCGCTGCGCGCCACGATGGCCGACAGCGGCGCACCATGACACGAATGCAGGCGCGCCGAAGCCACCAACGCGTCGGGCGACTTCAGCCAGCGCAGCACGTCCCGGCGAAACGGATGCGCGAGTGCCTTGTGGGCGAGGTTGAGGTCGATCATGACGGGGTTTGCCTCAGCGACGGCCTATGCGGAGATGCACGAGCGCGGCGGCCAGCCCCGCCGCGATGCCGAACGCGACCACGCCGTGCCAGGCGAAGCGGGCCATCAACGCGCCGCTCGCGATGGCGCCGAGCGCGCCGCCCACGAAGGTGGCCGTCATGTAGAGGCTGTTGATGCGCCCCTGCGCCTTCGGGTCGGCGGCGAAGGCGCGCGTCTGGTTCGCCACCAGGCCGGCCTGCACGCCGATGTCGAGCACCACCACGCCGATCACCAGCAGGGCGAGCGAGCTGCCCGCGCCGGCCAGCACCAGATAGGCGGCGGTGACGATCGCGATGCTCAGGCCGATCACGCGCCGCGTGCCGATCCGGTCCGAGGCGCGGCCGCCGATGGTGGCCGCCATCGCGCCGGCCGCGCCGATGATGCCGAAGCCGCCGGCCCAGGCGCTGCCGAGATGCCAGGGCCCTTCGGCGAGCAGGGCCGCGAGGTTGACCCAGAAGGCATTGAAGGCGGCCCACAGCAGCGCCTGCACCAGCATCGATTCACGGATCGGGCGATGGTCGCGCGCCAGCGGCCAGAGCGAGGCGAGCAGCCGGCCGTAGCCGAGCGTGGTGCTCGGCACGCCGCGCGGCAGCAGCCAGGCCGCGGCGAGGCCCACCGGCACCATCGCGGCGGCTTCCACCGCGTACACGGCGCGCCAGCCGTAGCGCGCGGCGATCACGCCGCTGACCGCGCGGCCGAGCAGGATGCCGACCATGATGCCGGTGACCACCGTGCCGACATTGCGGCCGCGCTGCGAGGGCGCCGACATCACGGCCGCGAACGGCACCAGTTGCTGGGGCACGCAACTGACGACGCCGAGCCCGAAGGCGGCGCCGATCAGCGAGCCGAGGTTCGGCGCGAGCGCCGCGGCGAGCGCGAGGACGAAGGCCAGCGCGATCTGGCCGAGCACCAGCTTGCGCCGGTCGTAGCGGTCGCCGAGCGGCAGCAGCAGCGCCAGCCCGGTGGCGAAGCC
This sequence comes from Burkholderia sp. SJZ089, assembly GCF_007828315.1. NCBI lineage: Bacteria > Pseudomonadati > Pseudomonadota > Betaproteobacteria > Burkholderiales > Burkholderiaceae > Burkholderia > Burkholderia sp. SJZ089. The sequence continues at coordinate 241,877 of NZ_VIUM01000008.1, forward strand.
GAGCAGGGCCGCGCCGGCCACCAGGTCGGCGGAGGCCGCCTCGGCATGCAGGCCCTGCGCGATCAGCGGCAGGATCGGCTGGGTGCAGTAGATGTTGGTCACCACCGCGCCGGCGATGGCGGCCATCGTGATGATCTTGCCGCGCGAGGCGGCGGGGGGAGCGGGGGGCGCGGGCGTGGCCGGCGCGGCGCGCGGGGTGCCGGCGGCGATGGGCAAATCGTTCATGGCAGCTTCCTTTCCTGGCGAATTCGTCGTCGTCACCGGCGGCGGATGCCGCGGGCGCGATGATGGGAGGCCAGCCTACCGACTTGATCGTGGGAAGATAATCCAACAGAATCTGGAATCATCTTTCCAGAATTCGAGAGGCAGCATGAATCGGCTCGAGTCGATGTCCTTGCTGGTGGCGGTGGTCGATGCCGGCAGCATGTCGGCCGCGGCGCGCCGGCTGGACATTCCGCTGGCCACCGTGAGCCGCAAGATCGCGGAACTCGAGGCCTACCTGAACACGCGCTTGCTGCATCGCACGACGCGCCAGCTATCGCTGACCGAGGCCGGCGAATCCTATGTGGCCGGCTGCCGGCGCATCCTCGACGACATCGCGGAAACCGAGCGCGCCGCCACCGGCGAATACGCGGCGCCGCGCGGCGAGTTGATCGTCACCGCGCCGATCGTGTTCGGGCGCCTGCACATCGTGCCGGCGGTGGCGGCCTTCCTCGCCCACTATCCCGAGATCGACGTGCGCCTGGTGCTGACCGATCGCGTCGCCCACCTGATGGAGGAGCAGATCGACGTGGCGCTGCGGATCGGCGAGCTGCCCGACAGCAGCCTGATGGCCGTGCGCGTGGGCAGCGTGCGCCGCGTGATCTGCGCGAGCCCGGCCTATCTGGCCGCGCACGGCGCGCCGGCCGAACCCGCCGACCTGGCGAATCACCCCTGCATCAGCTTCGAGGTGCTGGCCTCGCGGCGCGCCTGGGTGTTCGAGGCAGGCACGGGCGAGCTGACGGTGCCGGTGCACTCGCGTTTCGCGGTGAACACGGCCGAGGCCGCGATCGATGCGGCCGTGCTCGGCGTCGGGCTGATCCGCGTGCTGTCCTACCAGGTCGAGACGGCGCTGCGCGAGGGCGCGCTGGAAGTGGTGCTCGACGGTTTCGAGGCACGGCCGCTGCCGGTCAGCCTGGTGCACAAGGGGCAGGCGCCGATGCCGCTGAAGCTGCGTGCCTTCCTCGATTTTGTTGCACCGCGGCTGCGCGAACGCCTCGCGGGATTGACGACGGCGGCCGGCGCGCCGCGCTGAGCGCCGCCTGATCGATCTTGGTGGGCGGCCGATCGCCGACTAGACTACAAAGCTCCTTGGCTATCCGGGGCGGGGCTGCCATGACGATGAAGATCGATTTCCACGCGGACCCGGTGGACGTGGATGCGATCTGCCGCGATCTCGAGAACGGCGAGATCACGGTGATCCAGACCACGCGGCCGAACTTCAGGGATCTGCACGAGGCGGTCAGCCCGCTGATGCGCGGCTCGGCGATCCTGCCGCTGGCGGTGCGCGATGCCGACGGCAACTGGCACGGGTATTTTCTGAACGGCGATTCGCAGCCGGCGCCGCTGGCCGAGGTGGATGCGCGCGTGGCACGCGCGATCGCGCTCTGGCAGGCGGCGGGGCGGCCGACGCCCTATCACGTCGCGGCGGCCCGCTAGGGTTCGCTCGGGTCGGCGGCCCGCCTCAGGGCTGCGTCGTGCCGCTGGCGGCAGCGGCCTGGGCCGGCGCGCTCGCCTCGCTCACCTTGATCCAGCCGACGATCGCGCCCGCGCGCGGATTGCTGAAACGCACCTGCAGCCAGGTCATCGCGTCGTTCGCGCCCACCAGCGCGAGCTTGTCGCCCGCCACCACGTAGCGGCGCGTCGGCCCCTCGTGCGGGCTCTCGTGCAGCGCCAGCCTCGGCACCGCCACCATCATGCCCGCCTCGCCGCCGCCATAGGCCTGCGGCTTGTGGTCGATCACCTTGCCGCTCGCGTCATGGCTGACCAGCAGCGAGGCGGGGCCGTCGTCGGGCTTGCCGTCCACCAGGTCCTGCACCTCCTGCGGCAGCTCGCGGCTCGCCTGGTACAGGTAGAGCACGCCGTCGGCGCGGTAGCGATAGGCATCGGTGTACCAGATCGGGCCGCCGCGGCAGGAGCTGTAGAGCGTGTGCTCGGCCGGCTTCGCGTCGAGGTTGGTGAGATCGCCGCAGTTGCCGAGCCTGTCGCTGCCGGGCGCGAGCCCGAGCGGCACGAAACGGCGGCTGGCCGCATCGAACAGGTAGACCTGGTAGCGCTCGTTGACCATCCCCAGCGTGGCCGAGAAGGCCAGGTCCTGGTGGCCGTCGAAGTTGTAGTCGCCCGAGCCGTATTGCGTGTTGCCATCCTCGTCGCTGACGCCGACCTCCAGCTTCTGCGTGGTGTTGTCGGGCGACAGGCGCACCAGCACGTGATTGCCGTCGGCGCGTGTGACGGTGGCGGTGGCGCTCGCGTCGACCTTGACCGCCAGCAGCGGCTTGGCGGCCGAGGCCGGCACGGCCGCGCCGAGCAGGCAGCCGGCCAGCAGCATCGACAGGGCGGGAGCCAGGGCGTGTCGCGATTCGGGGATGCGCATCGTGGAGGCGGCGCCGATGCGCCGATGGTCGGGATGGCGGCGAGCATGCCATGGCCGGGCGGCCTTCGCAATGCGGGGCCGCTGCCGCGAACTCGCTCGGCAAGCGTGGGCGATTCGTTGCATCATGACGGTCCGCCGCGCCGGCCGGCCGCGTGCCGCGCGGCCCTTTCCCCATGAGGCACGAGCCCACGCCATGAACCGAGCCCCCGAAGGCCAGACCGACCTGCAACGCCTGTTGAGCGGCATCGATCCGCTGCTCGACGAGGTGATCTACACCTTCTGCACGGTGCCCTGCGATACGCCGGGCACGCCGGCCGGCTGCATCTGCAGCTTCGACGAACGCGAGGGGCGCACCCTGATCCTGCCGCTGGAGACGGCGCGCGAGTGCGGCCTGCAGGCCGCCGGCGAATGGGCCAGGATCACGCTGCAGATCCATTCCTCGCTGGAGGCGGTCGGCTTCATCGCGACCGTCGCCACCGCGCTCGCGCGCGAAGGCATCAGCGCCAACGTGATGTCGGGCTACTACCACGATCACGTATTCGTGCAGTGGGCGCGCCGCCACGAGGCGATCGACGCGATCCGCTGCCTCGCGCTGGACGCCGGCCCGGCAAGCGCGGCCTGAACCTGACCGACCCCGGAGAAATGAAGATGCTGAAGATCATGACCGATGCGACCTCGCCGTTCGGCCGCAAGGTGGTCGTCGCCGCGCTCGAGCGCGGGCTGGAGGTGGCCGAGCAGTTCGTCGACATGAAGGCGCCGCAGCCGCTCGCGCCGTTCAATCCGCTCTGGCAGATCCCGACGCTGGTGTTGTCGGAGCGCGCGGGCGTCTACGACAGCATGGCGATCCTGCTCCATCTCGATACGCTGCACGAGCAGGCGCCGCTGGTGCGTGTCGGCGATGCGGCCGCGCTGTCGATGCTGTCGCTCGCCGATGGCTTGATGGAGGCAGTGCTGGCGCGTCGCGTCGAATCGCTGCGCGAAGCCGCGCGCCAGGACGACGGCTACCTGGCGAAGCTGGAGGCGCGGATCCTGCGCTCGCTCGATGCGATCGATGCGCGCCGCGATGAGCTCGGCGACGCATTTGGCGATGAAGCCGGCGGGCTGCCCTCGGGCACGCAGATCGCCGTGGCGGTCGCGCTCGAATACACCGACTTCCGTTATGCGCGCGACTGGCGCGAAGCGCGCCCGGCACTCGCGGCCTGGCTCGCGACCTGGGCCGCGCGCCCGAGCATGACGGCCACCGCGCCCGGCACGCGCGAGCCCTTCGTCGGCAGCCTGCGCGACGCGCATCCGGCAAGCTGATCGTTGCATCGAGCGGCGCGCACGAACGAGGCCATCGCCCCTCCTGCGCGCCGCACGTCGAACCGACACATTCGCTTCACCGCCACGTCATTTCGCAGCGCTAACTTGTGAGGGCTTCGCCGAGCGGCGAAGTGTCGCATCCCTCCACTCATGAGCACCGAAATGACAAAGATCAGATTGCATCATGCAGCGGCGCTGGCGTTGTTCGCCGCGTCCCAGCTCGCCCACGCGGGCACCCCGAGCGTCGGCAGCCGCGAATACAAGGTCCTGCTGAATCCGCAGGCCTTCCAGAGCGCGCCGGCCGATGCCGCCAACCGCTTCCTCACCGACCTGAAGGCCAGCCTCGCCGCCAACGGCTTCGACAGCAGCATCAAGAAGAGCTTCGCGGCCGATCACGACCGCGGCGTGCTCTACTACGACACGGCCGGCAACTGCGCGGTGAAGACGGCCGGTTACTCGATGCGCCAGCGCAACGAGAGCGGCAGCCTCGACATCGAGCTGAAGTTCGGCTCGGCGAGCCAGGCCACCTCGGCCAATACCGACGTGAGCGGCAGCTCGTCGAAGGCCAAGACCAAGCTCGAGGACGACATCACGCCGCCGGCCAGGGAGACCTTCTCGCATTCGACCAGCGAGCCGCTGTCGAGCTCGAAGAACATCAACAAGCTCAGCGACATCAAGGACCTGTTCCCCACCACCAAGACCTTCGACAGCATCGGCGGCCAGGCGCTGGTGCCGGTGAGCGGCCTGTCGATCCACGAGCTGACCTTCGACGGCCCGACCAGCGATCTCGGCCAGGAAGACGCCGACTTCACCATGACGGTCTGGTATGCGAACGGTTCGAGCACGCCGGCGCTGGCGGAGATCTCCTTCGAGGTCGACGTCGACGACGATGGCGTGTTCACCGACAAGGTGAGCTCGCGCTCGCAACTGATCTTCAACACCATCCAGGGCATGACGAACTGGGTGCAGTCGCCGAGCTCGACCAAGACCGCCTGGGTCTACCAGTACCAGCCGAGCTTCTGCAGCGGCAAGTAAGCGGCGGCCAGGCGCCAGCCTGGTTGTCCGCAGCACACCGCGCCGGTACGCGTGAGCGTGCGGCGCGGTTTTTCATTCGGCAGGCTCAGTGCAGCGTGTCGAGCCGCTTGGTCCAGCGCGAGGCCAGCGCCAGCAGCACGCCGCTGATCAGCAGCATCAGCGTGCCCATCGCCATGCCGTCGCCGATCGAGCCCTGCTCGAACTGCTGCCAGATGAACACCGAGGCGGTCTGCACGCCGCTGGGCGCGAGCAGCAGCGAGGTGACCAGTTCGCGCGAGGCCACCGCGAACACGATCATCATCGAGGCGGCCAGCGGCGCCGCCGCGAGCGGCAGCACGATGCGCCACAGCACGCGCGCGGGCGTGGCGCCGTGCACGCGTGCCGCCGCCTCGAGACTGCCGCCGATCTGCCGCAGCGCCGCGCTCGCGTAGCGCACCGGGTAGGGCAGCAGCAGGCAGGCATAGGAGAGCAGCAGGATCACCCAGCTGTTGTAGGGCGTGACGGGCCAGAACGGCAGGTTCCAGGCCAGGATCAGGCCCACGCCGATCACGATGCCGGGCATCGCGTGCGGCAGCAGGGTGAGCGCGTCGAGCGCGGCGCGTCCCGGCGTGCGCGTCTTGACCACCACCCAGGCGCACAGGAAACCGAGCACGCCGGTCAGCAGCGCGGTGCCGGCGGCCAGCGCGAGGCTGGTGCCGAGCGCGCCGGCGCCGTCGCCGGCCGAGGTGATCGCGCCGAAATGCGCGAGCGTCAGGTTGGCCGCGTGCAGGCCGCCCGACAAGGTGCGCAGGAAGGCGGTGGCGATGATGGCGGCGATCGGCGCGACGCTGGTGCCGGTCGCCACCAGCGCGAACAGCAGCAGGATCGGCAGGCGCCAGCGGCCCGGCTCGGCGGGCTCGACGCTCACCGGCTTGCCGTTGTGCGTGTCGAAATCGCGTCCCGCCAGCAGGCGCCGCTGCGCGTAAAAGGCGAGCAAGGCGGTCAGCGCCAGCAGGCTGGAGAGCACGGCCGCGCCGGGCAGGTCGATCGGCCAGTCGGAGAAGCGCGCCTCGATCGAGGTGACCAGCAGGCTGAAGCCGGCCCGCGCGCCGAGCGCCGAGGGAATCCCGAACTCCTCGATCGCCATGGTGAAGGCCAGCAGCGCGCTGGCGGCGATGGCCGGCGCGGCCAGCGGCAGCGTCACGCGCAGGAAGGCGCGCCAGGGCGTGGCCCCGCACACGCGCGCGACCTGGGCCAGTCGCCCGCCGGTCTGCATCATCGCGCGCGACACCGAGAAGTAGACCACCGGGAACACGCTCAGCGTCATCGCCGTGGCGATGCCGGGAAACGAGAACAGGAAGCCGCCCAGTTCGATGCCCACCAGTTGCTGCAGATAGCCGTTGGGTTGCAGCAGCAACATCCAGCCGAGCGCGCCGAGGTAGGGGGGAATCAGGAACGGCGCCAGGAACAGCAGGTCCCAGAGCCGCGCGCCGGGCAGGCGCACCAGGGCGCGCAGCGCGCCGAGCGGCACGCCCAGCGCGAGGCTGCCGGCCGCCACCGCCAGCCCGAAGCGCAGCGTGTTGCCGAGCAGCGGCCAGGTGCCGGCCTCGTCGAGGGTGGCCCTGACGGCCGCGAAGGAATGCGCGAACGAGCCCTGGTTGAGGGCCGGGAAGATCGCCTGCAGGCCGACGAAGGCCACCGGCAGGGCGACCAGCAGCGCGAGCGCGGCGAGCAGGGCGCCGAGGCCGGCCAGGCAGCCGGCGCGGCCCGAGCCCCGCGCGCCCGGCCGGGCGGCGCGTCGCGCGAGCGCGGTAGCCATCAGTGCTCGCCGAACAGGGCGTTGAAGCGCTTGAGCACCTCGGCGCGCGAGGTCTTGTTGCTGCCGTCGTCGATCGGCAGCAGCTTGAGATCCTTCAGGCCGGGGCGGGGCGACTTCACGTCGTCGCGTGCCGGGATCAGGTAGGCGGCCGCCACGATCTGCTGGCCCTCGTCGGACAGCACGTAGTCGACGAAGGCGCGCGCGTCGGCCGGTGCCTTCGAGGTCTTGAAGATCATCATCGGGCGCGGCGCGATCACCGTGCCGCTGCTCGGGAAGATCACCTTGACCGATTCGCCGGTGGCGGCCGCGCCGTAGGCGACGTAGTCCACCGCGCCGAACACCGCCGACTTCGCGCCCTGCAGCACCGGGTTGATGGCCTGCGCGTTCGGGCCGAGCACCACCATGCCGTTGCGGTGCAGGCTGTCGAACAGGCGCCAGGCCGCTTCGCCGAGGCGGTCCTGCAGGCCCAGCAGCAGGTCGAGCGAGGCGCCCGAGAGCGCCGGGTTCGGCGTGCTCACCTGGTCGCGATAGGCGGGCGCGGCGAGATCCTTCCAGTCGTGCGGCTCGGGCTTGCCGGTGCGCGTGTTCCAGACGATGCCGAGCGCCGAGATGCCCTGCGCCACGTAGTTCGGCGTCTTGAACATCGGCGGCACGTGGGCGGCGTTCGGGCTGGTGCAGGGCGCCAGCCAGCCGCGCTGGTCGAGATCCTGGGCGGTATCCCAGGAGGCCGAGATCAGCACGTCGGCGTGCGGATTGCTGGCTTCGGCCTCGACGCGGGCCATCAGTTTGCCGGTGGTGGCCTGGAACAGGTCGACCTTGATGCCGGTCTTGCGCTCGAAGCCTTGCGCGAGTTTCTTGCTGAGATTGCCGGGGCCGGCGGTATAGACGGTGAGAGCGTGCACGGATTGGGAAAGCCCGAAGGCCAGCGTGAGGGTAAGGACGGTCTTGGAAAGGGTGGTGAGCATACTACCGGCTCCATGAATTTTGGGTGACCCGCGCCACGCGCCCCTGGGCCAGCTCGACGATGCGGTGGGCCAGCGTGTCGGCCTCGGCGCGATCGTGCGTGACGTAGACGGCGGTGGTGCCGAGCTGGGCCAGCAGCTCGCGGATCTCGAGGGCGAGCGAGGCACGCAGTGGCGGGTCGAGGTTGGACAGCGGCTCGTCGAACAGCAGCACGCGCGGGCGCGCCACGATCGCGCGCGCGAGCGCGACGCGCTGCTGCTGGCCGCCCGACAGCGCCGAGGGGCGGCGCGCGCCGAACCCGCCGAGGCCGACGCGCTCCAGCGCCTGCGCCACCGCGGCGGCGCGCTCGGCGCGCGGCACGCGGCGCATCTCCAGCGGGAAGGCGACATTGCCGGCCACCGTCAGGTGCGGCCACAGCGCGTAGTCCTGGAACACCATGCCGAGCTCGCGCGCCTCGGGCGGCAGGCAATGGCCGGGCTCGGCGACGATCTGGTCGCCGAACTGCACGGCCCCCTCGTCGGGCTGCAGCAGACCTGCCAGCAGCTTCAGCAAGGTGCTCTTGCCGCAGCCCGAGGGCCCCAGCAGCGCGAGCGTGGTGCCGGCCGACACGTCGAGGTCGATCCCGTCGAGGACGGTGTGCGCGCCGAAGCGCTGGCGCAAGCCGCGCAGGCGGATCGAGACGCGCGTGCCCTGGTTCATGCGGACTCCTTCAGAACTTGTGGCGGATGCCCGCCATCAGGCCGAACTGGTTCTTGCCGGCCACCACGTCGGTGCCGAAGCCGTTCAGGCCGAGGTTCGAGCCGTTGCGGTTCAGCACGTAGCCGAGGTTCAGGTAGAGGTCGGTGCGCTTGGACAGGAAGTAGTCCGCATCGACCTGGAACGACCACGGATCGCGCGAGTTGCCATAGAAGTTCTGGTACATCGCGGTGCCGGAGAAGGCCAGGTCCGGCTGCGCGTACCAGGTCGAGCCGAGCCAGTAGAGGCTGCTGGCCTCGACCGGCGAGCTCGACAGCGTGCTCAGGTGCACCGCGTGCGAATCGAGGTAGCGGTAGCCCGCGTAGGTGGTGACGCTGGAGAACCTGTAGCTCGCGGCCACGCCGATGCGGCGGTCCATGTCGCCCTCGTAGCCGCCGGCCTTGGTGGTGTGGGCCGCCGTCGGGCTGGTGCTGCCGCCGTTCTTCTGGTCGTACACCAGGGTCGCGCTGAACGGGCCGTGCTTGTAGCGCAGGCCGGCCTCGATCACGCGCGCGTAGCGGGTGTCGCCGGCCGGTTGCGCGCCGTAGGTGACGCTGTCGTAGCCGAAGCTGTACTGGGCGATCGCGCTCAGGCCGCCGAAGCGCTTCTCGTAGCGCACCGTGTTGTCGAGCCGGTCGGAGAAGGCCGGATCCTGCATCTTGATCGCGTAGACGGCGTTCTTGAGCGGGTTGTATTCGCTGACCCAGTCGAGGAACAGGCCGCCCTGGCGACCCAGCGAGACGGTGCCGAGCCGCTCGTCGGCGATGCCGACGTAGGCGAGTCGGCCGAATTCGCGGCCGCCCTGCAGCGAGGCGCCGGTATCGATGTTGATGCCGCTCTCGAGCAGGAAGAAGGCGCGCGTGCCGCCGCCCAGGTCCTCGCGGCCGGTGATGCCCCAGCGCGAGCCGGACATGTTGCCCGAGCTCAGGCGCGTCACGCTGTGCGTGGTGCCTTTCGAGGAAGCGGCGTTGTCGAGATATTCGAGACCGGTATCGAGGATACCGTAGAGGGTCACCGAGGTGCCGGCGGCACTTGGCGTTTCATCCGCGCGGGCGTGGGCGGGCATGCCGGCACAGGCGGCCAGGCACGCGCCTACCGCCGCGATGCGATAGGAGTGGTTCACGAGTTTTGTCCTCTTTGGGATTCAATCGAGCCGCCACTGTAAGTGGCGGGCAAGTCAGGTTCGTGACAGGCAGGAGGGGGGGCTAGCGAGGCAGGGGGCTTTGCGCTGCAGCGGCGGCGCGATCGTGGCTGGCGAAGCTGATTTGTCGGTGCCGCGAGCACATTGGCGTGCCGAGGCAGGGGCGCGAGTAGAAGCTCGGGCGTCCGGCGGTGCGCTCAGGGCGCATCGGCCGGCTGGACCGATGCGGCGCCGGACCGCCGGGATTCGGCGCCCGGCGGTCCGGCGTGTCTCAGTTGCCCTTGTAGATGCTGAGCTTGCCCGCCTTTGCCATCGCCTTGACCTTGTCGACGATCTTGACCTTCGGCGTCGCTCGGCACGCGGCGGTGATGTCCTCGGCCACCGGGTGCCCGGTGTCGATCGTGATCTGATCGGTCTCGCGCACGCCCAGCTTGTCGACGCCGGTTGCCCAATAGACCACCGCGGGTTTGTAGACATCCTCGAGCGTCACGAAATCGGCGCACGTCATCTTGGCGGGCGCGATCGTCTTCGCCGTCGATTGCGCATACGCCACGTTCGCGGTCGCGATGCCCACGAGCGCCGCCGCTGCACACCACATGCTGAGCTTCTTCATCATTGACCTCACCAGTTTGATAAGCGAGCCATCGCCGCGCGTTGAATCGATCGTCGACGCGACGTGTGCCGTTGTCGGCGGTGTTCATTCTCGGCAGGCTTCATTAATCCAGACTTAACGGCTGCGGGAATCGTGCGCTTGCCGGGAGATGCCATTCCGATCGACCGGCCGCGGCCGCCGCGTCGCGCACCGTCCTCAAAAAATCGACCGCCCCGTATAAGTCGTCAGCCACTCCAGCGCCAGCACCCCCGCCAGCGAATTGCCGTTCGGATCCAGCCCCGGCGACCACACGCAGACCGCCATCTCCCCCGGCAGCACCGCGACGATGCCGCCGCCCACGCCGCTCTTGGCCGGCAGCCCGACGCGGTAGACGAAGTCGCCCGCCGCGTCGTAGGTGCCGCAGGTCAGCATCAGGGCCGAGAGCCGCTTGGCCGAGCTGGCGTCGACGATCTGCTCGCCGCTGATCGGCGCCACCCCGCCGTTGGCGAGGAACAGCGCGGCCTGGGCCAGCTCCACGCAGCTCATCGAGATCGCGCACTGGCGGCAGTAGGCGTCCACCACCGTGGAGGCCGGCATCCACATGTTGCCGAAGCTGGCCATGAAGTGCGCCATCGCGCGGTTGCGCTCGGCATGCTGCAGCTCGGAGCTCGCCACGCGCGAGTCGTAGTCGATCTCGTTGGAGCCGATCAGGCGGCGGATGAATTCCACCAGCGCCGTCTCGGCGCGCACGAAGCGCCGGCTCAGCACGTCGGTCACCACCAGCGCGCCGGCGTTGATGAAGGGATTGCGCGGCTTGCCGCGCTCGCTCTCGAGCTGCACCAGCGAGTTGAAGGCGGTGCCCGACGGCTCGCGGCCGACGCGCTGCCAGAGCTCGTCGCCGAGCAACTGGAAGGCCAGCGTGCAGGCGAACAGCTTGGAGATGCTCTGGATCGAGAAGCGCTCGTGCGCGTCGCCGACCGTGTAGGTCTGCCCGTCGAGCGTGACGATCGCCATGCCGAAGCGCTCGGCCGGCACCTTGGCGAGTTCGGGGATGTAGTCGGCGACGCGCCCGGCGCCGATCCAGGGCGCGATTTCGGATTGGATGCGGTCGAGTATCGATTGGTAATTCATGACGAAGGCGGCGGCGCGCGCACGGAATTCAGCGAGCCCGTATGGAAGCGCCTGCGCGCCGATTCGTCAAGCGCCGATGCGGCCCGGCGGCCTTTCGCGCGAAGCGGCGCCGGCGGCGAGCGGGGGCGTTGCCGCCAGCGGCCTGTCGCTCGCCCGTTACCGCCGGCGCGGTCACCGCCGCCGGCTTTCCGTCGCCTTACCAGCGATAGTTCGCGCCCGCGAACACCTGCCGCCCGTAGCCGAACCAGCACCAGGCCGTCGACGAGCACGAGGCGACGTAGCGGCGATTGAGCAGGTTCTGCGCGTTCACGTAGACATCCGAGCCCTTCAGGCGCGAGGACAGGCGCCCGAGATCGTAGCGCAGTGTCGCGTCCAGCAGCAGGTAGCTGGCCAGCCGGTACTGGTTGGTGTCGTTGTAGGTCTGGCCGGTGTAGCGCAGCCCGGCGCCGGCCGACAGCCCCGCCAGCGGCCCGCGCCGCTGCGTGTAGTAGGCCCAGGCCGAGGCCTGGTGCTGCGGCACGCCGGTCAGGAACCTGCCCTCCAGCCCGCTGTTGTCCTTCACGTACTTGGTATCGAGGTAGGTATAGCTGGCCGTCACGTTCAGCGAATCGGACAGGCTCGCCTTGGCCTCCAGCTCGATGCCGCGCGAGCGCGCCTCGCCCGACTGGGTCTGGTAGAGCGGGTTGGCGGTGTCGGTGGTCAGCAGGTTGTTGCGGGTGAGATCGAACAGCGCGATGGTGAACATCGCGTCGTAGTCGGTCGGCTGGAACTTCAGGCCGATCTCGTACTGCTTCGCGCGTTCCGGGTCGAAGGGCCGGCCGGCGCGACTGGTGCCGCTTTGCGGCGAGAACGATTCGGTGTAGCCGACGTAGGGCGCGATGCCGTTGTCGAACACATAGCTGAGGCCGGCGCGCTTGGTGAAGGCGCGCGCCGATTGCGAGCTGGTCGCGCCGCCCGTGGCGGTCGAGGTATTGGCCCAATCCTGGCGAGCGCCCAGCGTCAGCACGAAGTGGCCGTAGCGCATCTGGTCCTGCGCATAGACGCCGAACTGGTTGCCGCGGATCCGGGTGGGCGCGAGCGCGATCGGGTCGATCGGCTGCGCGTAGTTCGGCGCGAGCACGTCGAGCGGCGGCGCGCTGCCGTAGCCGAGCGCGTAGGAGGTCGCGAAGTGCTGGTAGTCGAAGCCGGCCAGCACCGTGTGGCGCACCGCGCCGGTCGCGAAGCGGCCTTCGAGCTGGTTGTCGAGCGCGATCGAGTTGAACTGGTCCTGCGAGGCGATCGAGTAGCGCTGCAGCGAAGAGGTGCCGGGCACGAAGCCGCTGCTGTAGACGCTCGCGTAATCCTGGCCGATATGGAAGTAGCGCGCGTTCGAGCGCACCGTCCAGTCGCGCTCGAGCTTGCGCGAGAAGCGGTAGCCGACGGCGGCCTCGGTGCGGCTGAAGCGTTCGAAGTTGGTGTCGCCGTCGTAGAAGTCGCGCGGCAGCGCCCCGTAAGGGCTGCCGATCACCGAGCCCTCCAGCGGCACCGCGCCGTAGGAACTGCCGCGCGGATCGCGCTGGTAGAGCGCGTAGAGCGTCAGCGAGGTGGCCTCGTCGGGGCGCCAGGTGAAGGAGGGCGCCAGCGCGATGCGCTCGTTGCGGGTGCTCTGGACCTGGCCGAACTCGCTGCGCGCGATGCCGGTGAAGCGGTACAGGTAGCGGCTGTCGGCGTCGAGCGGGCCCGAGAAATCGAACGAGGCCTGCCGGTGCGCGTCGGTGCCGAGCTCCACGCCGATCTCGTGCAGCGGCTGGCGCGTCGGCAGCTTGCTGCCCTGGTCGAGCACGCCGCCCGCCGCCGCCTGGCCGTAGAGCACCGACACCGGCCCCTTCAGCACGTCGATGCGCTCCAGCAGATAGGGGTCGATCTGCGGCGTGGAATACATGCTGTTGGTGATCTGCTTCAGGCCGTTCCAGTAGGTGTCGGCCTGGAAGCCGCGTACCGTCAGCAGGTCGTAGCGCGTGGCCACGGCGCCGCGCGTCTCGGGCTGCACGCCCGAGGTGTAGCGCACCGCCGCGTTGAGCGTCTGCGCGTCCTGCTGGACCATCTGGTCGTGCGTGACCACCGAGACCGATTGCGGGATCTCGAGCAGCGAGGTGGCGGTCTTCGAGCCGGCGCTGCTGGTCGCGGCCACGTAGCCGCCTTCGTCGTTGCCCGCGCGGCTGCTGACCTTGACGATCGGCAGCGCGTGGCTGGCCGCGGCCGACGCGCCGGCGGCATCGATATCGACATCGCCGCCGGCCCGCGCGCGCACCAGCCAGACCTGGCGGCCGCCGTCGACGGCCTCCAGCGAACTGCCCGCGAGCAGGGCGGCGAAGCCCTCGGCCAGCGTGTAGCGGCCGTCGATGCCGCGCGTGCGCCGGCCCTCGACCAGCCGCGCGTCCATCTGGATCGTCACGCCGGCCTGGCTGGCCAGCTCCGACAAGGCGGCGCCCAGCTCGCCGGCCGGCACATGCCAGGCGCGGCGCCCGGCCGGAGTCGGGGCATCCGGGGCGACATCCGGGGCGGCGCGTTCGGCGGCGGTGGCGCCGGCCGTGCCGGCATGCGCGCCGCGCGCGGGTTCGGCCGCGCCGCTCGTCGGCGCGAGGGTCCAGGCCAACGCGGCGGCCGCGCAAAGCGCGCGCCGCGCGACCGGGCCGCGCCGCGAGCGCGAGGCACGCGGCTGACCGGGGTGGGCGGCGGCGCCGGGCTGCGTGGCCGGGCGGCGGGAGGGCCGAGCAATCATCGAGGTACTCCTGTGTGGTTCGAATCCGGGTTACCAGTCGATGACACGGCAGCCGAGCGAAAGGGACAGGAAAACGCGACGGCCTCAGGTAAGCGCTTACCGGATTGATCGCGCGGCGCGGCCCGGCGCGAGCCGCCGTCGATGTGGAGATGGCATGGAGATTCGATGGAGCCGAGCGAAGTCGACAGCGGTTTCAGGCACTCCCGGCGGCGCGGCCGGTCGAATGCGGCCGGACACTGCCGGGCCCGGTCCCGACGCACGCTCCCGCGCCCTTCGCGCCGGTTGTTTCCGGCGGCTTGCGCACTTGCTGCACAGCGGCGTCGATTCCTGAGGAACATGCATCAATCGGGGACCGGACAGCAGTATCATGCTGATTTGCTTGAGATGTTACCGATGGTTACCTGCCGGACCGCGGCCCGACCCGCCGCCGGAACCCGGCCCGATTCACCGCCAGCAACGATCACCCCCATGCCTTACCGGATTCTTCTCGTCGAGGACGACAATCGCCTGTCCACCCTGATCACCGGCTACCTGCGCAAGCACGACTACGAAGTCGAGGCCGTGCTCGACGGCCACGCGGCCGTCCCCGCGATCCTCTCGTCGCGGCCCGATCTGGTGCTGCTGGACGTGAACCTGCCGGGCAAGGACGGCTTCGAGATCTGCCGGGAGGCGCGCAAGCATTTCGACGGCGTGATCGTGATGGTGACGGCCCGCGACGAGCCCTACGACGAGCTGCTGGGCCTCGAATTCGGCGCCGACGACTACGTGCGCAAGCCGGTCGAGCCGCGCATCCTGCTGGCACGGATCAAGGCGCAGCTGCGGCGTGCACCGGTGCGCGCGCCGGAGCCCGGCAACGGGCCCGAGAGCCACGCCTTCGGCAAGTTCTCGATCAACCGCGGCAACCGCTCGGTGCGGCTGCCGGACGGTTCCTCGCCGGACCTCACCTCGGCGGAATTCGACCTGCTGTGGGTGCTGGTGAGCCACGCGGGCGAGGTGGTCAGCCGCGACGACCTGATGCTGCAACTGCGCGGCGTCGAATTCGACGGCCTGGACCGCACCATCGACGGCCGCATCTCGAAGCTGCGCCGCAAGCTGCAGGACGACGCCAGCCATCCGCGCCGGATCAAGACGATCCGCAGCAAGGGTTACCAGTTCAGCACCCATGCCTGGGAATAAGGACGCGGCCCGGCCCCGCGGCTTCGGCGGCGCCGGGCAGTCGCGGCTGTCGGCGCTGCGCTACCTGCGCTGGCGCTGGCTGCGCTTCCGGCGCTCCTGGACCGACACGCGCGCCGATCGCATGCCGAGCTGGTCGCGCCTCTACGTGCGCGCCTACCTGCACCTGATGGGCCTGGTCCTGCTGGTGGTGGCGGTGCCGCTGCTGGCGCTGTCGGTGACGCTCTCGCCGTGGACGGTGCTGGCCGGCTTCGAGGCGCTGCCGGGCGGCGCGCTCGGCGTGGCGCTGTTCGTGATCGTGGTGCCGGCGCTGGCCACCTGGCGCTGGGCGCGGCCCACCTGGGTGGACCTGGTGATGGTGCGCGAGCGCGCCATCGACTTCAGCGGCGGGCGTTTCCACACGCGCGCGCGCGAATCGCACAGCGTGATCCTCGGCCCGCTGGCGCGCACCCTCAACGCGCTGGCGATGCGCATGGAGCGCCTGATCGAGGCGCAGCGCGACCTCACCAACGGCATCTCCCACGAGCTGCGCACGCCGCTGGCGCGCGTGCGCTTCGCGCTCGAGATCCTGCGCGACCCGATATCGGATGCCGAGCGGCTCGACGCGCTGGACAGCATCGCGCAGGACGTGACCGAGCTCGACGAGCTGATCGACATGAGCCTGACCTACGCGCGGCTCGAATACAGCTCGCTGCAGTCGAGCCTGGAACCCACCACGCTGGCCTGCTGGCTCGGTACCCAGGTGCACGAGGTGGCGCCGCTGAGCGCGGGCAAGATCATCGAGACGCGCCTGGGCACGCCGGCCGAGCTGCGCGTGAACATGGATACGCGCCTGATGTCCTACGCGATCCGCAACCTGCTGCGCAACGCGGCCAAGTACGCGCAATCGCGCATCCTGATCGGCACCACGCTGGGCGCGAGCGGCGGCGAGATCCTGATCTACGTCGAGGACGACGGCCCCGGCGTGCCCGACGGCGAGCGCGAACGGATCTTCGACGCCTTCGTGCGGCTCGATCGCCACACGGCCGGCTACGGGCTGGGCCTGGCGATCACGCGGCAGGTGCTGCAGGCCCATCACGGCAACATCGCGGTGACCGACGCGCGCGTGCTGCCCGGCGCGCGCTTCGAGATCCGCTGGCCGGGCTGAGCGGGGCGGCGCCGGCGTTCAGGATGCCGGCGCCGCTCCGTTGCGGGCTCAGTAGGTGCGGCCGAGCTGGAAGTACAGGTTGCGGCGCCCGCCCGGCGCGAGCGCCACGCCCACGTAGATCGGCCCGAACGAGGTCGTGAAGCTCGCGAAGAACGAATAGCTCTGCTTCATCGGCCCGCTGCTGATGTCGAGCCGGATCTGGTCGCCGGAAGACGTCCAGACGTTGCCGATTTCCGCGCTCGCGCCCAGGTACAGTGCCTTGATCGGCGAGGCGTTGAAGCTGGCCACCTGGTTCATGTAGGTGACCTGTCCATAGGCGATCGCGTCGCCGTTGAGCTGGTCGGCGGCATAGGCGGCCAGATGCTGGAAACCGCCGAGCGTGAAGCCCAGCAGGTTGACCGGGCTGGTGCCGCCGAAGCTCTTGCCGCCCTCGATGCTGGCGTTGATGCTGTGCCGCCCGAACTGCTGCGCGACCATCGCCTTGCCGGATACCTCCGTGTACTGGACCTGATCGCTGGCGACCAGGGAGCGTTCGACGCTGAACTTGGCGAAGTAACCGTTGCGCGGCAGCGTCGGATCGTCGAGCTGGTCGATCACGAAACGGGCGCGCACGCTGAGCTGGTGGCCGTTGTCGCTGTCGAACACCTGGCCGATCGGGCTGCCGTTGGGCGAGATGTCGGTCGGGAAGTTGTAGGTCGGCGAGGCATTGCCGTGCGCGTAGGCCAGGCCGACGCGGAAATCGCCGAGCCGTCCGACCGGCAGGCCGAGATCGAGGCCGAGGCGCTCGGTTTGCAAGCGGTATTGCGTGAGCTTGTAGTCGTCCCAATAGACGTTGGCGAAACGCCGCTCGAATTCGGCGTAGGGCGCGAGATAGAGGCCATGGCTGCTCGACAGCGGCTGGCGCAGCTCGGTGCGCAGCGCCTGCAGGTCGCTGCCGAGCGTGGAGTCGGCGCGGAATTCCAGGCCCGAATCGGTCAGCCAGGGGCGCCGGTAGCCGATATGGAAGCGGAAGCCGCCCTCGTCGGTGGAACTGCTCGACATGCCCAGCCCGAACAGCAGGAAGTTCGGGCCCCAGGTCTTGCCGCGCGCGTCCACCACCAGCTTGTTGCTATCGCCGTCGGTCACCACCTGCTGCGTGACCGTGTCGAAATTGCCGGTGGTGGTCAGCGCCAGCAGGTCGCGGCTGACGGCCTGCGGATCGTAGATGTCGCCCGGCTTCACGTGCAGCGCATCGGCCACCACCCGCTTCGGCACCGGCCCGTGAGCGCGGATCTCCACCTCGGCGAGCCGGATCGGCTCGGCGGGCGGGCGCATGTGCGCGGCGCGGTAGGCCGCGTAGGCCTCGGGCGACAGCGCGTAGCGCTCCAGCCGCGGCAGCGCGGCCTCGGCCGCCGCCTCGCCGGCGGCGATCGCCTGGCTGGCGTTCTGGAAATCGGTGAAGCTCAGCGAGCCCAGCGAGGGCTCGAGCAGCACGTCGCGCGGGCCGAGTTCGCTGCGTTCGCGCGAGACGTTCTGGCGGATCAGGATGCCGAGCATCTGCTGGAACACGTCGGCCGGCGAGGCCAGCGCGTCGAGCGGACGCAGTTGCGAGCCGATGTCGACCGCGATCACCACGTCGGCGCCCATCCTGCGCGCGGTGCTGACCGGCAGGTTGCTGACCAGGCCGCCGTCGACCAGGGTCACGCCGGCGATCTCGGTCGGCGAGAACAGGCCCGGCATGGCCATGCTGGCGCGGATCGCGAGCGGCAGCGAGCCGTGGTCTAGCACTTCCATGCGGCCGTTGCGCAGGTTGGTGGCGATCGCGCGGAACGGGATCGGCAGGCGGTCGAAGGGCTGGTTGACCGGCACCGCCGCGGTCCAGTCGGCCAGCAGGGCCTGCAGGCGGTTGCCCTGCACCAGCCCGGCGGGGGCCTTGAAGCCGTTCTTGCCGAAGCCGACCGTCAGGCCGCTGATGTAGCGCTCCTCGTCCTCGCGCTGCTTCTGCGGCAGGTCCGCGCGGTTGACCACGTCGAAGGCGATGTCGGCCAGGTTCACCCTGGCCAGGCGCTCGGCCATCTCGTCGGCGTCCATCCCGCTCGCGTACAGGCCGCCCACCACGGCGCCCATGCTGGTCGCGGCGATGCAGTCGATCGGGATGCGATGCTTGGCCAGTACCTTCAGCACGCCCAGGTGCGCGTAGCCGCGCGCGCCGCCGCCCGACAACACCAGGCCGATCGCGGGACGGCCCGCTTGGCCGCCTTCGGCGCGGCAGTCTTGCGTGACCGGTTGATTGGCGCTCGCCGGTGTGGTTGCGATGGCAGGGGCGGTGTCCTGGGCGATGGGCATGCCCGCGCTGGCCTGGGCATTGGCGCCGGAACGGTCGCCGGCATCGGCGGCCAGGGCGCCCGCGCGCATCGCGGCGAGCGCGTCGGCCCAGGCCGGGGACGGCGTGGCGGCATCGGGGGCTTGCACGGGCACGGCGGTGGGTGAGCCGTTGAGCGCCGGGGCGGCGGCCCGGCTCGCCTGGGCCGCGGCGAGCGAGGGCAGCAGGGCCGCCGCGAGCAGGGCCGCGAGGCAGGCGAGCCGGGCCGGCAGCCCGCGCCACGGCTGCGCGCCGCCTTGGCGGGATGCGGAATCGAAGACGAAATCGAATACGGGATCGACAGCGACGGAGCACGCGGCATGGGCACCGGCAGCGCCGGAGCGCGCCTCGTGGATGGCGGCGCTGGGTGCGCGCGCGGCGGCGGAGGCCCCGGACGAGGCGGGGCGTGCGGCGTTGAACATTCTTTTGATATCGGGTTGGCCTGGCCTGGCGCGACGGTAAACGCGCCGGCGAGACGAGAGGGTACAGACTTTGCGAAGGGCGTCAATTCATTCCGGAATCCAACGGACTGCCAATCTTCCCGTCAGATTGTCAATTCGGCATCGGAATTCGGCATCGGAATATTCTCCATTGACCTGGAATTACCTAGAGTAGAAACTTCCTGTCGCCGACGCGTCGCGTTTCGATGCGAACGCCGGCGGCCATCGGAAGCAGTACCGGCACGGGGAAAATGCCGGTTTGGCCGCGCAGCGCGTTTCCTCGGTCCGTCAGTCCGTAAAGGCACATCCATGTCGACACCCATCCTGGGCAGGCTTTTCGCCAATAACGTCGCGGTCGATCCGGGCACCGCGAGCACGCTCATCTACACGCAGGAGCGCGGCGTGGTGCTCAACCAGCCGTCGGTGGTCTGTTTCCGCAAGGCCGACGCCCATGTCGACAAGGCGCGGGTGGAGGCGGTCGGCGAGCAGGCCAAGGCGTTGATCGGCCGCGTGCCCGAGCACCTGGAAGCGGTCCGGCCGCTGCGCCACGGCGTGATCGCCCATTACCCGGCGGCCGAGCAGATGATCCGCCAGTTCGTCGGCATGTCGCATGCGCGCTCGCTGTTCGGCCGGCGCATCGAATTCACCGTCTGCGTGCCCTCCAGCGCCACCGCCGTGGAGCGGCGCGCGCTGCGCGAGGCCGCGGCGGCGGCCGGCGCCTCGCGCGTGAACCTGATCGACCAGTCGCTGGCGGCCGCGCTCGGCGCCGGGCTGCCGGTCACCGAGGCGGTCGGCTCGATGGTGGTCGACATCGGCGGCGGCACCACCGAGGTGGGCGTGGTGTCGCTCGGCGGCACCGTCTACCAGCACGCGATCCGGGTCGGCGGCGACCAGTTCGACGCGGCCATCATCAACCACGTGCGCGGCCTCTACAACGTCCTGCTCGGCGAGCAGACCGCCGAGCACGTCAAGAAATACATCGGCTCGGCCAGCGGCTCGGTGCCGCGCGAATCGATGCGCGCGGTCGGGCGCGGCGTCGAGGACGGCCTGCCGCGCACCATCGAGCTGTCCAACCACGATATCGCCGAGGCGCTGGCCGCGCCGCTCGACCAGGTGGTCAACGCGGTCAAGCGCGTGCTCGAGAAGGCGCCGCCCGAGCTGGTTACCGATATCGCCCATCGCGGCATCGTGCTGACCGGCGGCGGCGCGTTGCTTGCCCACCTGGACCGGCGCCTGTACGCCGAGACCGGGCTCGCGGTGCGGGTCGCCGACGAGCCGCTGAGCTGCGCGGTGCGCGGCGCCGGCGAGGCGATGGGCCGGCTGGCGATGGAAACCGATCACTGACACGCCGGCAGGCGACACTGCGAAGCAGGGCCATTCTGGCCTATGCTGTGGCGAAACGGGGTGCGAGCAGCGGAGCGAACCGCCGCCCGCGCCCGTTTCCCCAGTTCCCCGTGGACCGCAGTCAGGAGTCGCAATGCCCGGCACGCAAGCTCATTCCGTTACCCCGACGGCCGAAGCGGCCGCAGCCGCTTCCCCCGTTTCCCCTGTTTCTTCCGCTTCCCAGGCCGCGCAGGTCGCCGCGACCGGCGCGCCGCCCTTCATCGCCCCCGAACCCGTCTCGCAGAAACCGGTGGCCGGCAGCCAGCATGTGCTGAAGGCCGGCGACGCATTCGTGGTCAGCGACACGCTGGGCGACATCCTCGGCCATGACGACGGCCTGTTCGTCGACGACATGCGCGTGCTGTCGGGCTGGCGCCTGACCTTCGGCGGGCGCGCGCCCTCGCTGCTGTCGGGCGCGACCAGCGCCGACAACGCCTCGTTCACCGCGCACCTGACCAACCGGCCGCTGCCGCCGCTGGGCGGCCACGAGATGCCCGAGGGCGTGATCCACATCGACCGCACCCGCGTGCTGTCCGACAACGTGCTGTACGAGGCGCTGACGCTGACCAACTACGGCACCGCCGACGCCGAGGTGCCGCTGTCGATCTCGTTCGCGGCCGACTTCCTCGACATGTTCGAGGTGCGCGGCACGCCGCGCGAGCGGCGCGGCGCGGTGGCGGCGCCCGAGGTCGAGGCCGGCCAGGTGCGGCTGCGCTACGACGGCCTGGACGGCGTCGCGCGCACGGTGCGGATCGGCTTCTCGCCGGCGCCGGTGCGCCTGGATACCGATCGCGCCGACTACACGCTGACCATCGCCGCGCAGGCCTGCGTGTCGATCTACCTGACCGTCGAGGCGCGCATCGAGCGCGACGGTGAGCCGGCCGCGCCGGCCCAGCCGCTCGCGCGGGCGGGGCGCCCGGGCCTGCGGCGCGCGCTGGTGCAGGTGCACCGCCAGATGCGCGAGCGGCGCCGCAGCATCGCGCGCGTGCGCACCGGCAATCCGCTCTTCAACGCCTGGCTCGACCGCTCGCTGGCCGACCTGGGCCTGCTGACCACCCAGCTCGAGACCGGCCCCTATCCCTACGCGGGCATCCCGTGGTTCTCCACGCCCTTCGGCCGCGACGCGGTGATCACCTCGCTGCAGATGCTGTGGCTGCAGCCTTCGCTGGCGCGGGGCGTGCTGCGCTTCCTGGCGGCGCACCAGGCGCAGGAGACCTCGGCCTTCCGCGACGCCGAGCCGGGCAAGATCATGCACGAGTTCCGCCGCAGCGAGATGGCCGCCACCGGCGAGGTGCCGTTCGCGCTCTACTACGGCGGCGTCGACACCACGCCGCTGTTCGTGGTGCTGGCCGGGGCCTATCTCGAGCAGACCGGCGACACGGCCCTGATCGACGAACTCTGGCCGGCGCTGGAGAAGGCCGCCGGCTGGGTGGCGCGCGCCTGCGACCGCAATCCCTACGGCCTGCTCGACTACCAGAAGACCTCGGAGCGGGGCCTGGCGAACCAGGGCTGGAAGGACAGCCACGATTCGGTGTTCCATGCCGACGGCCGCTTCCCGGAAGGCCCGATCGCGCTGGTCGAGGTGCAGGCCTATGCCTGCGCCGCCTTCGACGCGATGGCGACCTTCTCGACCCATCGCGGCGACGCCGCGCGCGCGGCCGACTACTCGGCGCGCGCGAGGAAGCTGCGCGAGGCGGTGGAGGCGCATTACTGGATGCCCGAGGCCGGTTTCTACGGCATCGCGCTCGACGGGCGCGGCGAGCTGTGCCGCGTGCTGGCCTCGAACGCGGGGCACCTGCTGGCCTTCGGGCTGCCCGAGGCGAGCCGCGGCGAGGCGGTGGCGCGCACGCTCGACTCCTCGCTGTTCCGCACCGGCTGGGGCGTGCGCACGCTGGCGGCCGGCCAGCCGCGCTTCAACCCGATGGCCTACCACAACGGCTCGGTCTGGCCGCACGACAACGCGCTGGCGGCGCGCGGCTTCGCGCGCTACGGTAACAAGACGGCCGCCACCGAGCTGCTGCGCGCGCTGTTCGAGGCGGCGGTCAGCTTCGACATGCGCCTGCCCGAGCTGTTCTGCGGCTTCCCGCGCCGGCGCGGCGAACCGCCCACCGCCTATCCGGTGGCCTGCCTGCCGCAGGCCTGGGCGGCCGGCTCGCCGTTCATGATGCTGCAGGCCTGCCTGGGCGTGAGCGTCGACGCGGCGCGCGGCGAGGTGCGCATCGAGCGGCCCGCGCTGCCGGACGGCATCGACTGGCTCGAACTCGACGGCCTGCGGGTGGGCGGGGAGACGGTCTCGCTGACCTTCCGCCGGGTCGGCGGGCAGGTGGTGGCGGCCGCGCAGGGCGGCGGCCGCGTCAAGGTGGTGGCCGCGCTGTAGCGCGCGACGGCTGGATGGCGGGCGTCGCCGGTGCCGAACCGGCGCGGCGCCCGCCGCATCGGCGCCGGCCGGCTGGCCGGCGGGAACGCGAGGCAGTGCCGCCGGCACCGCCTCGCAGCAGTACAGGAGAGCGAGATCATGAGCCAGCAACCCACGCCCGACGAGGGCCGTCAATCGCAACTCGAGCAGATGGAGGCGGCGGTCGGCCATCTGCAGGATTCGGTCAGGTCCCAGTCGATCGCGGCGGGCGCCGCCAAGGGGCTCGCCTTCAGCCTGGTCGAGACGCTCGGCGCGCTGATCGGCGACCCGGACCTGCCCGAGCACGCGCGCTCCGGCTACGAGGCGCTGCGCGACAAGGTCAACGAGCTGATGGCCGCGCCCGAGCGACCCTGAGCGGCATCGAGCAGGAATCGAGTCGTACCGGGGCCGCCGCCCGGCGGCCCTGCCCGCTGATCGGGCACGCTAAAAAAATGCCGCGGGATCAAGCACTTCGGCGCGCTGTCAGGTCGATATCCACAAGCTTGCCCACCTCCCGTGTTGACAAGCACTGCCTGCGTTTGTCGCTTTGCTGGGCGTCCCAGGTGTCGGCGAAAAAAAATCATTCCGATCAAGGGCTTGGCGATTGGCTTTCGGTGATATCCACAGGTTTGCCAACAAAAACTGTGGATAACTCGGGCTTCGTCGGATTTGTCCCGGCGAAGCCTCGTTGGCGCGGCTGGAAATTTTTTCGCCGCGATGTCGATTCCGGCCGCCATCGCGCGTCGTGGGAAGGAGAGCGCGCCGAATGCGCCGCTCGCCCCGACGCGTCGCCGACGCACCCACCCAAGGAGCCGACATCATGTCCGCCGCCGTGAAACCGATCCCCGAAGGCATGCATACCCTGACCCCGCACCTGATCTGCAACGGCGCGGCCGATGCGATCGCGTTCTATGGCGCCGCGTTCGGCGCCACCGAGCTGACGCGCCTGCCGGGGCCCGACGGCAAGCTGATGCACGCGGCCGTGCGCATCGGCGATTCGACGCTGATGCTGGTCGACGAGATGGCCGGTTGCGGCGCGCTCGGCCCGCGGGCGCTGAAGGGCTCGCCGGTGATCCTGCATCTCTACGTGGCGGACGCCGACGCGGTGGTGGCGCGCGCGGTCGAGGCCGGCGCGAAGCTGATCATGCCGCCCGCCGACATGTTCTGGGGCGATCGCTACGGCCAGGTGGAGGATCCCTTCGGCCATCGCTGGTCGGTCGCCACCCATCGCCGGGACCTCACGCCCGAGCAGATCCGCGAGGGCATGGAGCAGTGCGTGCGCCAGCCGTCCTGAGCGTCGGCGCCTGAAGCGCGGCGGCTAGGTGGCTAGGTGGCTAGGTGGCGGCGCGGGTGCCGGGCCGTCGCCTTGCCGTGTCGGCAAGTACCGCTCGCCGCGTTTGCCGTATTTGCCGCGCGTTGCCGTTTCCCCATCCGTTGTCGTCGATTCCCAGGAGGAAGTCGCGATGTCATTGACGCTCTACGCGCATCCCTTTTCCTCGTATTGCCAGAAGGTGCTGATCGCGCTCTACGAGAACGCCACCCCGTTCAGCCTGCGCGAGCTGTCGGGCGAGCATCCCGGGCATTACGCCGAGTTCGCCGCGCGCTGGCCGCTGAAGCGGATGCCGCTGCTGGTCGACGCCGGGCGCAGCGTGGCCGAGGCCACCATCATCATCGAGCACCTGGGGCTCCATCATCCGGGCCCGGTGAGGCTGCTGCCGGCCGATCCGGTGGCCGCGCTCGAGGTGCGCGCGCTCGACCGCTTCTTCGACAACTACCTGTCCG
Organism: Burkholderia sp. SJZ089; assembly: GCF_007828315.1. NCBI lineage: Bacteria > Pseudomonadati > Pseudomonadota > Betaproteobacteria > Burkholderiales > Burkholderiaceae > Burkholderia > Burkholderia sp. SJZ089. The sequence continues at coordinate 266,628 of NZ_VIUM01000008.1, forward strand.
CGCCGGCCCAGCGCATCGTCGCCAATGCCCTGCGGCCCGAAGGCGGGCGCGATGCCTATGGCGTGGCTGAGGCGCGCGCGCAGCTCGAGACCGCCTATGCCTGGCTCGACGGCCACATGGCGGAGCGAAGCTGGGCGGCCGGCGAGGGCTTCAGCCTCGCCGACTGCGGCGCCGCGCCCTTCCTGTTCTATGCCGACTGGACGCACCGCATCGACCGCGGCTTCCGCCACGTGATCGCCTACCGCGAGCGGCTGCTGGCGCGGCCCTCGTTCGCGCGCGCGGTGGACGAGGCGCGGCCCTATCGCAAGCTGTTCCCGCTCGGCGCGCCCGACGCCGATTGAATCCCGCGCGGCGGCCATGTGACGCACGGCGGCGGCCCGAAGCCCGGGCCGACTGCCTGCCGCCCCTGCCGCCGCCGCGATCCACGATTGCCAAGGAGACGAGCATGAACCCGAGCCAGCCGCTGATCCCCGCCGCCGAACTGGCGGCCCTCAACCGCTGCACCTACCCGAACGAGAGCGCGGCCTATCGCCAGGCGCGCAATGCCCTGCTGGTCGAGGAGATCGAGCTGCGCCGCCGGATCGAGCGGGTGGCCGAGCAGCGTCGCGCGTTGCCGCCCGGCGGCGCGGTGACGCGCGATTACCGCTTCGAGGGCGAGGGCGGCGGCAGCAGCTTCGCCGAGCTGTTCGGGCGGCACGACACGTTGGTGGTCTACAGTTACATGTTCGGCCCGACCCGGCAGCGGCCCTGCCCGATGTGCACCTCGCTGCTGGGCGCCTGGAACGGCGAGGCGCGCGACATCGGGCAGCGCGTCTCGCTGGTCGCGGTGGCACGCGCGCCCTGGGCGCGTCTCGACGCGTTCCGGCGCGAGCGCGGCTGGCGCGACCTGCGGCTCTATACGGATCTGTCGGGCGAATACAGCCGCGATTACCACGCGATCGGCGAGGGCGACAGCGATATCCCGGCGCTCAATGTCTTCACGCGGCGCGACGGCACGATCCGGCATTTCTACGGCGGCGAGATGAGCGGCGAGATGTCGGATCCCGGCCAGGATCCGCGCGGCGCGCCCGACCTGATGCCGATCTGGACCGTGCTCGACATGACGCCGGCCGGCCGTGGCGGCGACTGGTATCCCAAGCTCGATTACGGGCAGTGAAGCGGGCACGCCGGGCTGGCGTCGATGCGCGCTGCCGCATCCTTGGCGCGCGGCGGTAAACCGTGTCGGATCAAGTGCTTGCGTGGCTGGTGCGCAGGTAATCCACAAGCTTGCCAACAGAAATTGTGGACAAGCCGGCCGCCGGGTGCGCTGCCGCTTTCCTGATGCGCGGAAAAAAACCTCGACGGATCATGGGCTTGTCGTATGTGACAGCAGGATGTCCACAAGCTTGCCAACAAAAAATGTGGACAACCGGGGTGCCGGGGCGAGGGGGCGGTCGCCGAGGTTTCCGGCGCGCGCGAGCCATGGAGCAGGGTGGGCGGCCGCGTCGGCAGGATGCAGGCGCCGGCCGCCGATTGAACGCTAGATCCTTGATCTCGTTGGTCTTTTCGCCCGCCAGCCGGGCATGGCGGCGCTGCCGAAGCATGCATTGCCGGCGAGGATCCGAATCGAATCAAGGACTTGGCGGGCTCGCCAGCAGGATATCCACAAGCTTGCCAACAAAAACTGTGGACAAGCCACGCATCCGGGGCGCGTCGCGGCGGGGCCTGCCGGATTCCTGCGATTCGGAAAAAATCCTTGTGCGCTCAACGGCTTGCGAAAGACATGCGCAGGTCATCCACAAGCTTGCCAACATTTTCTGTGGATAAGCCGCGAGGCCGGGCGTTCAGCGTGTCGGCGCGCCCAGGAAACCGTGTAGCGCCTCCAGCACCGCCGGCTTCGCCTCGCGATGCGGAACATGCGCGCAGCCGGGCAGCATCATCATGCGCGCCGGCCCCGCCACGCCCTCGACGATGCGCGCCGGGTGGCGCGGCGAGCCGTATTCGTCATGCTCGCCGTGCAGCACGAGCGCCGGGCAGCTTACCTGCGCCAGCGTCGCGTCGAGCGTCCAGCCGGCGAAGGCCGGATCCAGCCAGGTGTCGATCCAGGCATCGAGCACCCAGCGCGCGCGTTCGCCGTGATGGCGCGCCAGCCGCGCGAATTGATCCGGCCGCGCGAACGCCGCGCGGGCCGCTCGAATGCCCTCCAGCGTGCGCGCCTCGACGAAGGCCTGCGCGGAGATCGTCACCAGCGCCTCGCAGTGCTCGGGCTGCGCGGCCGCGCAGGCGGCGGCCATCGCGCCGCCGACGCTATGGCCCAGCGCCACGAAGCCCGCAAAGCCGAAGCCGCGCTGCAGCGCCGGCAGGTTGTCGCGCGCCTCGGCCGCGACGAAGTCGGCCGGCAGCGGCGCTCGCGCCGGTGCCGAGCGGCCGAAGCCGACGCGGTCGTAGGCAATCACGTCGCGGCCGGTGGCGCGTGCCAGCTCGGCGGGGAATTCGCGCCACAGGGCGACGCAGCCGAGCGAGTCGTGCAGCATCACGATCGGCGCGGGCCGCGTGGCGGTGCCATTGGCGGGGCGCGGCCAGCGTTGCGCGTAGAGGCGGCCCTGGGGGGCATCGATCCAGCGGAAGTCGTCGGTCATCGTGGCGGGCCCGCGCCGGCGCGGGCCGGGCAGGCATCGAGGCATGAGGGGCGAAGGGGCAGGCAGGGCCTCGCCGCAATGTAGCAGAAGCGGACGCGAGCCCGGCGCGCGAGGGCCCCCGCCCGACGCGCAGGGCCGCGAGGGCCGGTGTACCATGGGCGCCCGCTCCACGCTGCCCTGACGATGCCCGCCAATTTCGACGAACTCGCGTCCCTGATCCGCGCGCAATTTTCCGAGCTGAGCCCGCAATTCCAGGTCGGCGCGGCCTTCCTGCTCGACCATCCCGACGAGGTCGCGGTGTCGTCGATGCGCAAGCTCGCGCAGCGTGCCCAGGTGCAGCCGGCCTCGCTGGTGCGGCTCGCGCAGCAGTTCGGCTTTCCCGGCTGGAACGAGCTGCGCGACCTGTTCGTGGCGCGCCTGCGCACGCGCCCCGCGCCGATGACGCAGCGCGCGCGTTCGCTGGTCAAGCCCGGCGGCAAGGCCGCGCTCGCGCAGGACCTGCTGGCCGCGCAGCAGCACAACCTGGCCGGCACGGCCGGCCAGAACGAGCGCGCGATGCTCGAGGCGGCCAAGCTGATCCGCAAGGCGCAGCACGTGCACGTGGCGGGCTTCCGTTCCTGCTACCCGGTCGCGTTCGGCTTCGTTTATGCCTACCGGCTGTTCCGGCCCAGCGTGTCGCTGTTGGCCGGCGTGGCCGGTTCGCTGGAGATGGACCTGCGCGCGATCGGCCGCCATAGCGTGACCGTGATCGTCAGCTTCGCGCCGTATTCGGCCGAGGCCACGCGCGTGGCGACCATCGCGCGCGATCGCGGCAGCCGGGTGGTCGCGATCACCGACAGCAGCGTCTCGCCGATCGCGCTGCTGGCCGATCTGACCCTGCTGTTCAGCCACGACAGCCCCTCGTTCTTCCCCTCGCTGGTGGCCGCTCACGCGCTCACCGAAGGCCTGGTGGCGCAACTGCTGGCGCTGGAGGGCGGCGAGGCGGTGGCCGCGCTCGAGCGCACCGAATCGGAATTGCACGCGCGCGGCGCCTATAGCGCGTCCTGAGCCGTTTCCCGCAATACCGGCCGACCAGGGCGGCCGGATCGGTTCATCGTCGATATTCTCCGATTCCAATCGCCATTCGATCTTTGAGGGATTCATTTTCGGCAATGAAGTTTTGACGAAATAATGAAATCCGATGATTTCCCCGGTTGAAAATGTCGGCTGAAAACCCGTCAAATCGGACAGGAAGAAATGGCGTTTCGGACAGTCTGAGAAGTCTTGACTGGAAAGGCTGACAGGTGAAATCGGCTATTTTCTGATTGGTGATGAAGGAAGCTGAAAAGACTGCTTGTGCCTGAATATTTTCGTTGCTAGGCTGCGTCAAATACACAAGCCGGAAATCGATCCGGCATGACTTCCGAGAGGCCAGGGCCATGACATCACTGAACGATATCCGTGCCGCGTCGCCGTGCATCGGCGACGTCGTGACGCTCAAGACCGGCGGGCCGCGCATGACGGTCACCTTCGTCGGTGCCGCCGGCGGCGAATCCTGGGTGAGCTGCCAGTGGTTCGATGCGAGCGGGGAATTCCGCCAGCAGCGCTTCGCCGTGGAGGCGGTGGTGATGGAGCCGACCACCATCTCGGCGGGCCGCGCCAGCCTGCGCCGCTTCGGCTGGTCGAACGGCGTGGCGCTCTGAGGCGCGCCGGGCCGTCCATTAGCCCATCCCTTGCCGCTTTTTTCCGCCGTTTCTTCCCGCTGTCTTTCCTTCCCGCTGTTTTCCCGAGTTTTTCCCGTCACTCGCGCGGCATACGCCGCGCGAGTGACGCCGTGCCCGTTCGCCGGCACCGCCCGCTGATTCTCGGGGCGGCGCGTCCGGCGCCTTCAGGCTTGCCGGCGGTGCCGCCCCACGCCCCGTCACGCCGGAAACCGGCAAGACGGGATCATCCGGGGCAAGGCGCCGGGACGGGACCAACGATCGGGCGGGGTGACGCAGGCGGAAGACGCTCACAGGTGACGCGGGGCAGGGCTACGCAGTCGGTGATGCGTGGAAATCCGGAAGCGACGACAACGGGTACGACGGCGGGTACGACGGATCAGGCCTGGCGGACGGGCACGGCCCGGTGGCTCAGCGCGAATCCTGCTTCTCGATCCAGGCCTGCTGGAGCGCGACGCGGTTCTGCACGCGATCGACCAGGCCGTTCGAGAACTTGCGCATGCTGATCGAGCGGCGCGTCTGGACGATGTTGCCGGCCAGGTTGCGCGCCGGATTCGGCAGGCTGGCCCAGTACAGCGTCATCAGCCAACCGATGCCGGTCCAGCCGAACAGCGCGTTGAACAGCGCGAGGGTCAGCTTGTCGTGACGGCCGCGACGGTCGGCGATGATCGCCGGCAGAAAGTAGAACGCAATCGCGATAACTGCCCCGGCAATCTGAAACAGGATCTTCATGGGACTTCTCCTTCCGTGTTGCAATGCGACAAGTCAACTGCAGTGAGACGGATTGTCGCGCTTTTTCGGATCCCGTGCCGGCAACTAATTGTTGCGTTTACCGCGATGATACCGACCCGTCACTCAATCCGTCGCCAATTTGAAATGTTCGTCGCACCATCCCGTAATCCCGCCTGCCATAAGCTTCACGGGCCTTCCGAGGCGTGCCAGGCGCTGCGCTGCACGAGCGGCGCCATTGCAGTGCGGGCCGGCACAATAGACAACGAATATCGTATCGATTGGAAAATGCGATAGCGTCCCCGCGACGATCTTGCGGTGCGGAAGATTGATGGCGCCCCGGATATGTCCGGCGGCGAACTGCTCGGGACTGCGAACGTCGAGCAGGATGAAATCGGCCTGGCCCGAAGCGAGCGCGTGATGCACGTCCCAGCAATCGGTTTCGAACCGGAGCAGGTCGCTGAAGTGGGCCAGGGCGGCGGCGCTGTCGGCGGCGGGGATCTCGGTGACGTAGGACATGATGGTTCGGGTTCCTCTGGAATAAGTGTCCGAGTCCCCAGTATCGGCATCGCGGGCCCGGCCCGAAAGTGGCGCGATCGACAAGTTCCGGTAACATCGCGCCATGAAAGATCATCTCGTCGTGGCGCTCGCCTACGATCGCCTCTGCACCTTCGAATTCGGCTGCACGGTCGAGCTGTTCGCGCTGCCGCGCCCGGAGCTGGAGGTGGACTGGTATCGCTTCGCGGTCTGCGCGGCCGAGCCGGGGCCGATCCGCGCGGCCGGCGGCATCACGGTGGCCGCGCCCTACCGGCTGGCCATGCTCGATCGCGCCGACACGATCGTGATCCCCGGCTGGCGCGATCCCGACGAGGCGCCGCCCGAGGCGCTGCTGCGCAAGCTGCGCGCGGCCCACCGGCGCGGCGCGCGGCTCTGCTCGATCTGCTCGGGCGTGTTCGTGCTGGCCGCCGCCGGCGTGCTCGACGGCCTGGCCGTCACCACCCACTGGCGGTATGTGGAGCGCCTGCGCGCGCGTCATCCCTCGCTGCAGGTGAACCCCGACGCGCTGTATGTCGACCAGGGCGCGATCGTCACCTCGGCCGGCTCGGCCGCCGGGCTCGACATGCTGATGCACCTGGTGCGGCGCGACCACGGCAGCGCGATCGCCAACCGCGTGGCGCAGCGGCTGGTGCTGCCGCCGCATCGCGAGGGCGGCCAGGCGCAGTTCGTGCCGCGCCCGGTCGCGCCGGAAGGGCGGGACCGGCTCGCGCCGCTGATCGACTGGATGCGCGAGCACGCGGCCGAGCCGCACACGCTGGCCAGCCTGGCCGAGCGCGCGGCGATGAGCCCGCGCACGCTGCAGCGCCAGTTCCGCGAGGCGACCGGGCTGGCGCCCTATGCCTGGCTGATCCGCGAGCGCGTCGGGCTCGCCAAGGAGATGCTGGAGGCGAACCCAGCGCTGCCGCTGGCGCAACTGGCCGAGCTGGCCGGCTTCGGCTCCGAGGAATCGCTGCGCCGCCACTTCCGGCGCGTCGCGGCCACCAGCCCCGCCGCGTACCGGCGCGGTTTCGACGTGCGCTGAAGAGGCGACGCAGCGATGTGCCGGGCCTGCGCTCCGCCGTGTTCCCAGCGTCGAGCGGGAGATCCGCGGCAGACGCCCTTCGCGCCGCTCCGCAGCCGGCGGCTGCCGGGCGGTCGCAAGCGGTTTACCGTAGTCTCGTGCGCCGGCGCGCGTTTGCGCGAGATCGCCCGCCGCGCGAGCCCGCATCGGCGCTATCATCTTTTTTTCGTCCCCACCGGCCAGCACCATCATGACAAGCACCGCCGACACCGCTCTCGATCACCCGCGCCTGACCGATTTCGTCGACCGCAAATGGAACGACGAGATCCTCCACCAACTGACCGACTACATCGCGATTCCCGCCAAGAGCCCGGCCTACGATCCCGACTGGCAGCAGCACGGCCTGCTCGAGCGCGTGGTGGTCGATGCCGCGCAATGGGCCGAGCGCCAGCCGGTGCGCGGGCTCACGCTGGAAATCGTGCGCCTGCCGGGCCGCACGCCGGTGATCTTCTTCGACGCGCCCGCCACGCGCTCCGGCACCACCGAGACGATCCTGCTCTACGGCCACCTCGACAAGCAGCCCGAATTCGACGGCTGGCGCGCCGACCTGGGCCCTTGGACGCCCAAGTACGAGAACGGCAAGCTCTATGGCCGCGGCGGCGCCGACGACGGTTACGCGATCTACGCCAGCATCACCGCGCTGGCCGCGCTCGACGCCCAGGGCGTGGAGCGCCCGCGCTGCGTCGGCCTGATCGAGACCTGCGAGGAATCGGGCAGCTACGACCTGCTGCCCTATGTCGACGCGCTGCGCGACCGGCTCGGCCAGGTCGGCCTGGTGGTCTGCCTCGATTCGGGCGCGGGCAACTACGACCAGCTGTGGCTGACCACCTCGCTGCGCGGCACGGTGGCGGGCGAGCTGCATGTCGAGGTGCTGGAGGAGGGCATGCACTCGGGCATGGGCGGCGGCATCGCGCCGTCGAGCTTCCGCATCATGCGGCAGTTGTTCGAGCGGCTGGAGGATTCGGCCAGCGGCAACCTGCTGCCGGGCGTGTTCCACTGCGAGATTCCCGAGAGCCGCGTGCGCGAGGCCGAGGCCACCGCCGCGATCCTCGGCGACCAGGTCTGGAAGGGCCTGCCCTGGGCCTGCGGCCAGGACGGCCGCCCGGTGCTGCCGACCACCAGCGACCCGCGCGAGGCGCTGCTCAACTCGACCTGGCGGCCCTCGCTGGCCGTCACCGGCGCGGCGGGCCTGCCGCCGCTGGAGAACGCCGGCAACGTGCTGCGCCCGAAGACGGTGTTCAAGCTCTCGCTGCGCCTGCCGCCGCTGGTCGACGCCGCCACGGCCGTGCAGGACCTGAAGCGCCTGCTCGAGCTCGAGCCGCCCTACAACGCCAAGGTCACCTTCAAGCCCGATTCGGGCGCCGCCACCGGCTGGAACGCGCCCGAGCTCGCGCCCTGGCTGGCCGGCTCGCTCGACGAGGCCTCGCGCCGCCACTTCGGCGCCGACTGCGCGTTCATGGGCATCGGCGGCACGATCCCGCTGATGAACGTGCTGCAGGCCGGTTTCCCGAAGGCGCAGTTCATGGTGTGCGGCGTGCTCGGGCCGAAGTCGAACGCGCACGGGCCCAACGAGTTCCTGCACGTGCCTTACGCGAAGCGGCTGACCGCCGCGGTGGCCGACGTGATCGCCGCCGCGCGCTGAGCGCTCTGGAACCACGCAGGGGCGCGAGGCCGGATTGCCTCGCGCCCCTGTGCCGTATACCGGGCGCCTGCCGCCTATCGAGGACCACGAAGGATTCGTCTCATGTCCCAACCTGAAATCCGGCCGGGCGCGCTGCGCATCTCGACCGACAAGCGCGAGCTCGACGTCGACGCGATCCACGCCTTCCTGCACGATCACGCGCCCTGGTCGCTCGGCATCCCGCGCGAGGTGGTGCAGCAGTCGATCGACGGCTCGCTCTGCTTCGGCGCCTTCCTCGGCGAAACCTTCGTCGGCTTCGCGCGGCTCGTCACCGACCTGGCCACCTTCGCCTATCTCTGCGACGTGTTCGTGCTGCCCGAGCATCGCGGGCAGGGCCATGCGCGCACGCTGATCGACCAGGTCTTCGCCGATCCGCGCGTGAGCGGCCTGCGCCGCATCGCGCTGGTGACGAGCGACGCGCACGGGCTCTATGCGCCGGTGGGCTTCGTCGCGCCCGCGCATCCCGAACGCTGGATGGAGCTGCATCGGCCCGAGGTGTATCGCCGGGCTTGAGCGCGCGGGCGCCTACAATACGCGCTTTGCACGCGGAGCCCGCCATGAGCGACCTGACCGAACAACAAGCCGAACAGCTTGCCACCCACCGCCACTACAAGGGCGGCCTCTATCGCGTGATCGGCGTCGCGCGTCATTCCGAAACCGACGAGGCGCTGGTGATCTACGAGCATGTCTGGCCGCACGAGCCGAGCCTGCGCGCGCGTCCCGAGGACAACTTCCACGGCACGCTGGAGGATGGCACGCCGCGCTTTCGCAAGCTGCGCGATTGAAGATTCGATGAGCGCGCGAGCGGCGCGGACCCTATCGGCCAGGCCGGCCCGGCGACGAACGCGTCGTGACGCCGACTCGCTGCTGCGAGCCTTTTCAGCGCGCCGCGAGCGCGGCCTTCAACTCGCGCGGCGCGTTGCCGACCGCCAGCTCGGGCGTGCCGTGCCAATCGGCGAGCCGGCCGATCGCGCGGGCCACGTCGCCGGCCAGCCCGCTGCCGAGGCGCACCTGCGGCTCGAAGTGGACCGCCTTCAGTTCGAACACGCCCTGCGTGCGATGCGCCTTGGCATCGACGCGGCCCACCAGGCGGCCGCGATGCAGGATCGGCAGGCAGAAATACCCATAGCGGCGCTTGTCCGCCGGCGTATAGCACTCGATCGTGTAGTCGAAGTCGAACAGCGCCGAGGCGCGCCGTCGGTCCCACACTACCGGGTCGAAGGGCGAGAGCAGGGTGGTGACCGAGGAGCGCAGCGTGCCGTCGGCGGCGCGCGCGAGCAGCGGCTCGAGTTCGCGATGCACGAAGACCTGTTCCTTCCAGCCTTCCACCATCACCGGCAGCAACTGGCCCGCGTCGGCCAGCGCATGCAGTTCGTCGCGATAGGCGCGCCTGGGCAGGCGATAGTAATCGGCCACCCAGTCGGCGCGTACCACGCCGAGCGCGCGGCAGGTCTGCTCGAGCAGTTGCGGCAGCACCATCTCGCGCGCGGGCAGGTCGCGCGCATCGTCCCAATGCGGCAGCACGCGTTCGAGCACGTCGTAGATGCGCTGGAAGTTCTGGCGCGCGGCCACCATCAGCTGCCCGGTCGAGAACAGCACCTCCAGGTGACGCTTCTCGGGTTTCCAGTCCCACCAGCCCGAGCCCTTGGCGCCATCCTCGCGCGAGAAGTCCGAGGAGCGCACCGGGCCCGTATCGCGCACGCGCGCGAGCAGCGTGTCGATCGCCTCGCGATGCAGCTCGTGCCAGTCCGCCGCGTATTTCCAGCCCATTCCCGCCGGGTTCAGCATCTTGTGGCGCATCAGCCCGAAGCTCTCGATCGGCAGGAAGCAGGCCTCGTGCGACCAGTATTCGAACAGGCTGGCCTCGGCCAGGTGCTCGTCGAGCCAGCGCTGCTCATAGGGGCCGAGGCGGCTGAACAGCACCAGGTAGGGGCTGCGCGCCACCACGTGGATGGTGTCGATCTGCAACTGCGCCATGCGGCGGATCGCATCCAGCACGTCGGCCTTCACGGCCTTGCGGCGCGGCGGCGCGAGCAGGCCTTGCGCGGCCAGGTGCAGGGAGCGGGCGGCGGAGAGCGGGAGGGTGGTCACGGGCGTGCGCGGGGCGGGGACGGAAGCCGTCACTGTAGCGCGATTCGATGGCCGCCGTTGCCGTCGACGCGACGGCCTCGCGCGGCAGGGACGCGAAGGCGCGACATGCTTGCGGCATCGGATCTGACAATCGTTGACAGACGCCCGAATCGAGTTTCCCTATAGTGACGTTCATGCCGTGACGGCCGCGATTCCACCGGATCGCGATTCGATCGGCGCTGGTTTTGCTCCCGACGCAACATATGTCAATGGCACGCAGGGAGTGAATCCGGGGAACGTGACTGTGTCGCAGCACCCGGAATCATTCGGCGGATATCCGAACGGCTCTCCAGGCCCGATGTGGATATCCGCCGATTTCTTTTTTGCGCGAGCCGTTTTTTCCAGGGCCGCCGCGCCGCCTCTTTCCCGCCCGAATTCGAACCCGCCGATGCGATCGGCGTGCTCAGCCGCGCTTGCCGCGTGCGATCTCGTCGCCGGCGTTCGGCGCGAGGCGCCGCGTGATCGGGATCGAGGCGAACGAGCAGAGCCCCACCACCAGGAAGGCCGGCCAGAAATCCGACCACTGCACCGAAGGGTGGCCGCGCAGCGCGGCCGACAGGTGCAGCACGATGCCGGCCACCGTCACGCCCAGGCCCAGCGACATCTGCTGCACCACGCTGCCGAGGCTGGTGGCGCGGCCGATGTCGCGCGGCTGGATCTCGGCGTAGATCACCGAGTTGAGGCTGGTGAACTGCAGCGCGGGGAAGATCCCGCCGACCAGCACGATCACCCAGATCGCCCACACCGGCATGCCTGGGTAGAAGGTGCCGTACATCGCGATCGCGAGGCCCGCCAGCGCGGCATTGACCATCAGCACCCGGCGGAACCCGAACCGGCGCAGCAGGCGTTGCGAGAGCAGCCGCGAGAGCGTGCCGCCGACCGCCGAGGCGCAGGTGATCAGCCCCGAATCGAAGGCGCTCATGCCGAGCCCTTCCTGCAGCGTGAGCGGTAACAGGAACGGCACCGCGCCGAGCCCGATGCGGAACAGCGAGCCGCCCATCACGCTGGCGTTGAAGGTGGGGATCTTCAGGAAGCGCAGCTCGAGCACCGGCATCGTCGCGCGCCGCGCGTACAGCACGTAGCCGCCCAGCAGCAGCGCGCCGGCCACGCACATCAGCACCGCGTCGCGCGGGCTGATCAGCGCGCCGTCGAGCATGGTCAGGCCCATCAGCAGCAAGGAGGCGCCGGCCGCGGAAAGCAGGAATCCGAACCAGTCGAGCGGGCCCGGGTTCGCCTCGTGCGTGTTGGCGATGTACTTGTTGGCGAGATAGATGCCGTAGATGCCGATCGGCACGTTGATGAAGAAGATCAGGCGCCAGTGCAGGTAGGTGGTGAGGAAGCCGCCCAGCAGCGGCCCCGCGGCCGGGCCGAACAACGCGGGCAGGCTCAGGTAGTTCATGGCGCGGATCAGGTCCGCGCGCGGCACCGCGCGAAAGATGATGATGCGCCCGACCGGCACCATCATCGCGCCGCCCACGCCCTGCACGAAGCGCGCGAAGGTGAACAGCTCGAGATTGGTGGAGGCCGCGCACATCAGCGAACCCACCACGAAGATGCCGATCGCGGTGCGGAACACCGTGCGCGCGCCGTAGCGGTCGGCCAGCCATCCGCAGATCGGAATGAACACGCCGAGCCCGACCACGTAGGCGGTGATCGCGATATTGAGGGTGACGGGGTTGTGGCCGAAGGCGCGTGCCATCGCGGGCAGCGCGGTGACGATGATGTTGGCGTCCACCGTCTCCATGAACAACGCGCAGGCGACGATCAGCGGTGCGATGAACGGATGGACTGCGAGCGGCATTGGGGATCGATGCGCGGCAAAGCCGACATTATTGCATCGATCCCTCCGCCGGCGTTAGCGGAACCCTTCCCGTTCGAGCATCTGGGCGCATCTGGACGCATCGCCGCCGAACGCGTCGCGTACTGCGTGGCGGGTTCGGGCGCGTGTCGCGCGTTCGCGCGGCGAATGGAACGCGATGTCGTGGATGCGTGCGCATCGATTTCCACCCGTCGCCGATCGCGTTCGCGAGGGCTGCAGCCAGCCGTTTAGAATACGAGCGTTCGCTCATATTCGAAGCGCCCCGCATCCAGCCCATGACGAAATCCTCCGCCAGGAACCACGTGACGCCGCGCAAGGCGCCGGTCCAGCGCCGTTCGGCGGCCACCGTCGAGGCGCTGGTCGAGGCCGCCGCGCGCATCCTGGAGCGCGAGGGGCCCGATGCCTACACCACCAATGCGGTGGCCGCGCGCGCCGGCGTCAGCATCGGCTCGCTCTACCAGTACTTCCCGAATCGCGATGCCCTGACGGCCGCGCTGATCGAGCGCGAGACCGGCGCGCTGCTCGCCGATTTCGATCGCGCGGTCGAGCTGCCCGATTGCGCCTCGATCCTCGCGGCGATGGTGCGGGCGGCCGTCGCGCACCAGTTGCGCCGTCCCGCGCTGGCCCGGCTGATCGACGTGGAGGAGCGGCGGCTGCCGGTGGAGGGCCGCGTGGGCTACGTGGCCGCGCGCGGGCTGGAAGCCATCGCGATCGCGTTCGGCAAGCCCGGTGCGCCGCCGCTCGCGGCGCCCGAGGTCGCGGCACGCGATGTGCTCGCGATGGTGCGGGGCATCACCGACATGGCGGGCGAGGCCGGCGAGACCGATGCCGCCGCGCTGGAGCGGCGCGCGCTGCGGGCGGTGTTCGGTTATCTGCGCGCGGAGCCCGGGCGGACGGGCTTGTGAGGCGCGAGCCAAGCATCTGATCCTGCCAGCGCGGGCGGCGCGCAAGGCATGACGCCTGCTCGCGCCGCGCGACTCGTGGGGCCACGCACGGCATCGTTTCGCCTGACAAGCTCGCAGAACTGCCGGCGCGGCCCGCGCCCGCCTCGGGCATCATCGGATTCCCGGAATTCATAACAAAGGACCGAAGATGGCCGTCATTCCAGCCCGACACGCGTCGAACCCTTCTCCGGAAGCCGCATTCGATCGCACAGCGAAACATTTCGCCGCGAACGCCGTCGCGCGCCGACCGAACCTGCCGCGCACGCTGCGCCGCCGCGCCAGCCTCGCCTTCGTGCTGGCCGCCGCCTGCATCTCGCTGCCGGCCTGCTCCGACACGCAGCCCGTGGTGCGCCCCGGCGAGGATGCCGCCGTGCCGCCGCAGACGCGCCCGAGCGGCGTGCTGCCGCCGCCCAGCGAGCTGTACGGCGAACTGTTCACCGCCGTGCAGACCCAGCAGATCTATCCCGACCAGAAGACCTTCGTCGACACCACGCCCGACGCCGACGCGGCCACCATCATGCGGCTCTACGCGCAGCAGAAGGACGCGCCGGGCTTCTCGCTGCGCGACTTCGTCACCCAGCACTTCAAGCCGCCGGTCGACGCGGTGGTCACGCCGCCGGCGAACCAGACGCTGCGCGCGCATATCGACTGGTTGTGGCCGCACCTGACGCGCACCACCGAGGGCGCCTCGCCCAACGGCTCGCTGATCACGCTGCCCAAGCCCTATGTGGTGCCGGGCGGGCGCTTCCGCGAGGGCTACTACTGGGACAGCTACTTCACGATGCTGGGCCTGCAGGAAGCCGGCCGCGAGGACCTGGTCGACGACATGCTCGACAACTTCGCGCACCTGATCGATACCGTGGGCCATGTGCCGAACGGCAATCGCACCTACTACGCGAGCCGCTCGCAGCCGCCGTTCTTCGCCTACATGGTGGAGCTGGCCGCCGAGAAGGAAGGCAACGGCGTCTACCAGAAGTACCTGCCGGCGCTGCGCAAGGAATACGCGTACTGGATGCAGGGCGAGACCGGCACGGCGCGCGGCGCGGCCACCGCGCACGTGGTGACGATGCCCGACGGCGCGGTCCTGAATCGCTACTGGGATGCGAGCGCGACGCCGCGCGACGAGTCCTACCTGGAGGACGTGCAGACCGCGAAGTCGGCGGCTGGCCGGCCGGCTCCGGAAGTCTGGCGTGACCTGCGCGCGGGCGCCGAGAGCGGCTGGGATTTCAGTTCGCGCTGGCTCGGCGACGGCAAGACGCTGGCGACCATCCGCACCACCGCGATCGTGCCGATCGACCTGAACAGCCTGATGTACCACCTCGAGAAGACCATCGTGACGGGCTGCACGGTCACGCACGACGCGGCCTGCGTGGCCGACTTCTCGGCGCGCGCGTCGCGCCGCGACGCGGCGATCAATCACTGGCTGTGGAACGCGAACGGTTATTACGGCGACTACGACTGGCAGCTCGGCCAGCCGCGCGACGGCCTCACTGCGGCCGCGCTGTACCCGCTGTTCGCCGGCGTGGCCACGCCGGATCATGCGATCTCGACCGCCCAGCACGTGCGCGACACGCTGCTGCAACCGGGCGGGCTGGCCACCACCACGCAGAACACCGGGCAGCAATGGGACGCGCCGAACGGCTGGGCGCCGCTGCAGTGGATCGCCATCGAGGGGCTGTCGCGCTACGGCGAACGGCCGCTCGCCGACGAGATCGGCCAGCGCTTCCTGAAGGGCGTGAAGGGCGTCTACGCGAGCGAGGGCAAGCTGGTCGAGAAGTATGTGGTGGAAGGCTCCGGCGTGGGCGGCGGTGGCGGCGGCGAGTATCCGCTGCAGGACGGCTTCGGCTGGACCAATGGCGTGACCGCGAAGCTGCTCGATCGTTACGGGCAGTGAGCGGCGGCTGGAGGGAGGAGGGGCGCCGGCCAACGTTTGCGTCGGCGCCCGTGATCCATCGCGGCCTGGTTGCGTTCACAGGCATCGATGGCGAGGGAGTCGCCGTGAGGCGGCGGGGTTGCGATGCCGCCGCGCGGCATCGCGAAGTCCTGGCTGGCCGACGCGCGAGCCGCGAGCGGCGCGCGCGTCGGCCGGCGGAACTCAGGCGAAGGCGTGCGTGAGCGGCGCGCCCGGTTGCGGGCTGCGGCGCAGCGTCGGTTCGTCGTGCGGCTCGACATGCGTCATCGCCGCGCCGAACAGCACCAGCCGATAGCCGATCGAGTAGATCGGGATGATCCGCATGTTCTTGTCGTTGTCGAGCTTGAGCTTCGAACGGATGCGGGAAATATGGGTGTCGAGCGTGCGCGACGAGACGCCGAGCTCGCGGCCCCAGACGGCTTCCTGGATAGCCTGGCGCGGCACGATCTTGTTCATGTTGTCGAGCAGGAATTCGACCACGTCGAATTCTCGCGGCGTCATGTCGACCTGCTGGCCCTCGATCTCGATCGAGCGGCGGATGAAATTGATTTTTATGTTGTCGATGTACAGATACTTGCAATCCATGATGGTCCTCGCAATTAGTCTGATGGCCCCGGAGCGGAACGCCCTCTACTCTGCAATAAGCGGGCCAGCGTGCGAGGTTTGGAGGAGTGGACTGGAAATTTTTCGCAAGCAACTGATTTAAAAGGAATTGTCGAGGTGGCTTCGGAAGCGTGAGGCTGGCTTCGCGTTGGCCTGCATGGCGCGCTCGGCGCTCTGTTACGTAGCAAGGGGGGAATTGTTACGGCGCTGTTCCCCTGTGACGTAACGTCAAGGAACGTGAACGTTGCATCGAGCGAAACGTTTGCGCGAATTGGTATGAAGTGTGCAAATTTACGCCCGTAACGGTCGTGGATCGGCTCAGGGCGGCCCGACAAGGGACCGAAGGCGGTGGCGCGAGAGCGAGGAAGCTGGGGCAGCCCGGGATTCGCCGGGCCGGCTTCGGATCCGCCAAGGTGCGGCTTGCGCCGCATGCGAACCTGGCCCGCGAGAGAAAGGTGCCCGGCATCGCGCCGGGCGCCTTGATGATCGGCAGGTGAGGGCTTCGAACCCGCTGGCTGGAAGTGAGCCGGCGAACGCGCCGCTCATGCGACTTCGGCGAGCAACACCAGCGAGAAACTTCGGCGAGAAACTTCAGCGAACCACGGTGAAGCCGCGGTTCTCCGATTGCGTCGCGCAGCGATCGACGGCCTGCAGGTGCCATGCGCCGTCGGCGCTGCTGCTGCCGAGCAGCGCGGTGCCCTGGCCGGCATCGGCGGCGACGCCCATCACGCGATCGATCGACAGGCCCTGCAACCGGCACAGCGCTTCGTCGCCGTCGGCCGCGCAGAGCGCGACCGCGCCCTCGACATGCTTCACCTTCCCCCATTGCGGCAGATCGATGCCCTGATGCGCCTCGCGCGACCAGAGCTGCTCGTCGGTGTCGACCCACAGCACCGCGTACGAGGCTTGGCGCGAGGTGGGTTGGCTGCTTGCGTTGATCCGTATCGTGAGGCGCATGGAATCGTCTCCTGGATGGCATGGATGAAGGCTAAAAGTAAACAGTCTAGAGGTCTCCCAGCTAAACACAAGATGGGTGCGCAATAAAATTGCCGCACTGGGCATGCTGCCGTCATAGGCTCGCTGCATCGGCCTCGGAAGCGAAATCGTTTGCGCATTTTCGTGCCTTATCGGGTGGATCATGTCGCGCGAAGAGGTGTGATGACTGGTGTGTCGCGGCGATGTCCTGCGCGGGAATATCGATTCCCGAATCGATCGCTTGGGCGGCGGGGGCGCGATTGCTAGATTGGCCGTCTGCCTGTCGCTTCGTTCCCCTCGATTGCCTGCACGGAGATGCCGATGTCCACCCTCGACGCCACCACCCCGACCTCCGCCAACGCGCCGGCGGCACCCGCCGCCGCGCGCGCCCACGTGATCGCCTCCGACCAGGAGGCGCTGGCGGTGGCGCGCGAGTTGGCCGCGCGGCTGGCGGCCGGCGCGATCGAGCGCGACCGCCAGCGGCGCCTGCCGCGCGAGGAGATCGAGTGGTTCTCGCAATCGGGGCTGTGGGCGATCACGGTGCCGAAGGCGCATGGCGGCGCGGGCGTGTCCTTCGTGACGCTGACCGAGGTGGTCAAGCTGATCTCGGCAGCCGATCCCTCGCTCGGCCAGTTGCCGCAGAACCATTACGGCCTGGTCGACGTGATCGCGCTGACCGGCAGCGAGGCGCAGCAGCGCGCCTTCTTCGCCGAGGTGCTGGCCGGCCGCCGCTTCGGCAACGGCTTCTCGGAGCGCGGCACCAAGCACGTGCTCGACCTGAAGACCCGCATCGTGCGCGAGGGCGAGACCTGGCGCGTGAACGGCACCAAGTTCTACTCGACCGGCGCGCTGTTCGCCCATTACGTGCCGGTGCTCGGCCTCGACGAGGAACGGCAGGCCTGGCTCGCCTATATCCCCCGCGACACGCCGGGCCTCACGGTGATCGACGACTGGTCCGGCTTCGGCCAGCGCACCACGGCCAGCGGCACGGTCAGGCTCGAGGACGTGCGGGTGCCGGCCTCGCACGTATTTCCCGCGCAGCGCGTGTCGGACCAGCCGACCCTGAACGGGCCGATCTCGCAGATCATCCAGGCCGCGATCGACGCGGGCATCGCGCGCGCGGCGCTCGACGACACGCTGCGTTTCGTGCGCGAGCGCTCGCGCGCCTGGGTCGACAGCGGCGTGGAGCGCGCCGCGGACGATCCGCTGACGCTGCGCGAGACCGGCAACCTGGTGATCCGCCTGCACGCGGCCGAGGCGCTGCTGGAGCGCGCGGCGCGCACGCTCGACGAGATCGCCGCGCGCGGCGAGGTGAGCGAGGACGACGTGGCGCGTGCCTCGGTGGCGGTGGGCGAGGCCAAGGTGCTGACCACCGAGGCCGCCCTGCTGGCCGGCGAGAAGCTGCTGGAGCTGGCCGGCACCCAGGCGACGCTGGCCGAGCACGGCCTGGACCGTCACTGGCGCAATGCGCGTACGCATACGCTGCACGATCCGGTGCGCTGGAAGTATCACCTGGTCGGCAACTACTACCTGAACGGCGTGAAGCCGGCGCGCCACGCCTGGAATTGACGAAGCCGCGCGCGTGAGCCGTCGCCAACGACCGCGCGCGACGGCATCGAGTCATGGCGAACAGACTCGTCGGTCCAGCGGAAGCGGGTGGGCAATCGTGCGGCGGCCCGGCGAGGCGCGGGCGGAGAGGGGAGCGGATCGCGGCGCTGGCCGCGCGCTCAGTTGGGCGAGGCGACTTCGAGCAGGCGGTCGAGCGCGGAGTAGACGTCGCGCAGCGTATCCGAGCCCAGTTGCTGTTCGAGCTGACGGTACTGGTCGTCGATGCGCGGTGCGATCCGGCGCACCAACTGGCGGCTGCGTTCGGTCAGCGCGACCAGCAGGCGGCGCTGGTCCTCGGTGGAGCGCATGCGCGTGATCATGCCGTCGCGTTCGAGCCGCTCGAGCACGCCGGTCAGGCTCGGGCTCAGGATGCAGCAGCGTTTCGCGATCTGCCCGGCTTCCAGCTCGCCCTTCGGCTCGCCATCGAGCAGGCGGATGATCCGCCACTGCTGCTCGGTCAGGGAGACTTCCTTGAGGATCGGGCGGAAGCGTCCGATCAGCGTCTCACGAGCCTCGAGCAGCAGCATCGTCAGATTGCGATGGTCAATCGTGCGATTCATGTAAATCGATTCGGGTGTTGCAGGCAGGGAAACAATCTTAACAGGAGGATATGTTTCCGAGGCACTCCGGTTCGATGAAATTCGTGTGTATTTGTGCGCGGATTCGTGAATGGATTCGTCAGATCGCGGCAAGCACTGTTAAAGGTTTTCGTTGTGCTTACGAGGCCGGCTTTACGGATCCGGCAAAAAAACGCGGCGGGCCGTGAAGGCCGCCGCGTTTTTTCCGCGAACGATCGTGCGCTTTGGTGGCGCCTCGGCGGCACCTCGTTGGCGCATCGCTTAGAAGCGCTGCTGGATGCCGAGCGTGGCGCCCACCTGGTTGCTCGCGTAGCCGACCAGGTCGCGCGACACGCTGGTGTTCTGGCCGTGCCGCGCGAAGGCGAAGCCGCCCGAGGCGAACAGCACGGTGCGCTTGGACAGCGCGTAGTTCGCGCGCAGCGAGACCAGGGTCGGGTCGGCGTCGGTGCCGCCCTTGAGGTCCTGGTGGTAGACGGCCGCGATCAGCGTGAAAGTCGGCGTGAACTGGTAGGCGCCGCCCAGCCAGTAGGTGTCGCTCAGTTGCGTGACGTCGCCGGCATGCAGGCTGCGGCGGTAGTTGCGATAACCGGCCATGGTCTTGAGCTTGCCGAAGTCGTAGCTGAGCGCCGCGTGGATCTGCTGCGCGTAGTTGACCGGGTCGGCCGGCAGCACGCTGTCGTTGGCGCCGTTCTGGCGGTCGAAGCTCAGTACCGCGGCGAACGGGCCATGCTCGTAGCCGCCGGCCACGCCGTATTTCGAGCTGGTCTTGACGCTGCCCGGCGTGTTGCCGAGGCCGACCATCGCGCCGAAGCGGAAGTCGCCGAACTCGCCGTCGTAGCGCACCGCGTTCGAGGCGCGCGTGAACAGGCCGTCCTTGCGGTTGCCGCTGGCCGTCGAGCTGGTTGCCCAGGAGTAGTTCTGCGCGTAGCCCATCGGGTCGAAGGGCAGCACGTAGTCGTAGGTGACCGTGAAGTTGCGCCCGAGCGTGAGCTCGCCCCACTTGCCCTTGAGGCCGACCACGGCGCGGCGGCCGAAGATCGAATCGGCGCCGTCGTCGAGCGTGCCGTTGGCGATGTCGATGCCGCTCTCGAGCCGGAACACCGCCTGCAGGCCGCCGCCCAGGTCCTCGACGCCGCGCAGGCCCCAGCGCGAGGTGTTCTTGGTGCCGGAGCGCAGCTTGAAGCTGTCGCCGCCCTGGGGCGCGGCATGGCTGGTGTATTCGAGGCCGGCGTCCATGATCCCGTAGAGGGTGACCGAGGAGGCGGCCTGCGCGGCGCAGGGGGCCAGCGTGAACGAGGCGGCGATGGCGGCGGCCAGCGGCGCGGGCGGGCGGCGATGGAGCGGACGGAAAAGCGGGTTCATGCGGTGATGTCTCCAGTCTGGTTGTTATCGATTGATGAGGACTGCGATAAGAGCGGGTGATGCGACATGGTTCGTGAAGGACCGCGCCCGATCGTCCCGCGGACGACGGCTGCCGGCCCGGCGCGGTGGGCCGGCAGCCTGAAGCGAGGCGGGCGAGGCCTCAGCCCGCCGAGGCGAAGGCCCAGCAGTCGTTGGCCGGGAACTCCAGCCAGTGCGGGCCGGCCGCGCGCGGCACCTGGCCGAACGCGCGCAGCCGCAGCGCGCCGCAATGGAACAGGTATTCCCAGCGATCGCCGAGATACATCGAGGTGACGAGCTCGGCCGGCAGGCGGTTCGCGCCGGGCGCGTCGGCCACCTGCACGCGTTCGAGGCGGATCACCGCCTGCGCCGGCTGGCCCGGCGCGAGCGCCTCGCGCGCCACCGCCTGCAACCGCCAGCCCTCGCCGGCCAGCGTGACGCGCTCCCCCGCCACCGCCTCGACACGCGCTTCCAGCCGGTTGTTGCTGCCCATGAACTCGGCCGTGTAGAGCGTGCGCGGCGCGCCATAGAGTTCGGCCGGCGTGCCTTCCTGCTCGATGCGCCCGTTGCGCAGCAGCAGGATGCGGTCCGACATCGCCATCGCCTCGGCCTGGTCGTGCGTGACGCACAGCGCCGACAGCCCCAGCGAGACGATCAGCTCGCGCAGCCAGGCGCGCGCTTCCTCGCGCAGCTTCGCGTCGAGGTTCGAGAGCGGCTCGTCGAGCAGGATCACGGGCGGGTTGTAGACCAGCGCGCGCGCGATCGCCACGCGCTGCTGCTGGCCGCCGGAAAGCTGGTGCGGATAGCGACCGGCGAGATGGCCGAGGCCGAGCTGGTCGAGCGCGGCCTGCACGCGCTGGCGCGTCTCGGCGGCCGACACGCGGCGCAGCTTGAGACCGTAGCCGACGTTGTCGGCCACGGTGCGATGCGGCCACAGCGCGTAGGACTGGAACACGAGCCCGAGCGAGCGTTCCTCGACCGGCAGGTTCAGGCCGCGCGCGCCGTCGAAGAAGGCGCGCGCATCGAGCGTGATGCGGCCGGCATGCGGCTGTTCGAGGCCCGCCACCGCGCGCAGCAAGGTGGTCTTGCCGCTGCCCGAGGCGCCGAGCAGGCAGACCACCTCGCCGGCCTTCAGTTCGAACGACACGCCCTTGAGGATCGGGTTGCTGCCGTAGCTGAGATGGAGATCGTCGACGCTGAGCTTATCCATGAAGTTTGACTCCGAAACGCAGGGCCACGCCGAGACCGGCGCCGACCATCGCGATGTTGATGACGGACAGGGCGGCCACCTGGTCGACGGCGCCGGTTGCCCACAGCGAGACCAGCAGCGCGCCGATCACCTCGGTCCCCGGCGAGAGCAGGTAGACGGCGGTCGAGTATTCGCGCTCGAAGATCATGAAGATCAGCAGCCAGGCGGCCAGCAGGCCGAAGCGCACCAGCGGCAGGGTGACGTCGAGCGAGACGCGCGCGCGGCTCGCGCCGACGCTGCGGCCGGCTTCCTCCAGTTCCGGGCCGACCTGCAGCAGCGCGCTCTGGATCAGGCGCATGCCGTAGGCGAGCCAGACCACGGTGTAGGCCACCCAGATGCTCCACATCGAGTTCTTCAACTCGCGCAGGCCCGGCACGAACAGGAAGATCCACAGGAAGGCCAGGCCCGCCAGCAGCCCCGGCACCGCGCGCGGCAGCAGCACCAGGTAGTCGAGCAGGCGCGTGGCCCAGTCGTGGCGGCGATGCCCGGCGAAGGCCACCAGCGTGTAGAAGCCGATCGCCAGCGCGCCGCCGATCACGCCGATGCCGAGCGTGTTGAGGATCGCGCGCACCAGGTTGTCCTGCTCGAACAGCTCGACGAAGTTGGCCAGCGTGAGCACCTCGGCCAGCGCCACGCCCTCGCCCCAGTTGGTGACGAAGGCACGCAGCACGATGCCCGAGATCGGCACCACCACGGTCAGCGCCAGCCAGGCGATCACGATCGCCAGCGCCAGCCACCGCCAGCCGCCCAGCGGCAGCACGGTGGCGCGCCCGGCCTTGCCCTTGACCGTGACGAAACGGTTCGCGCTCCTGAGCAGGCGGCGCTGCAGCAGCACCAGCGGGAAGGTGATCGCGACGATGCAGATCGCCACCGCCGCCATCAGGTGATAGGACGGCACGCCGAGCTTGTTGGTGAGCTTGTAGAGGTAGGTGGCCAGCACCAGGTGGCCTTCCGGATCGCCCAGCACCAGCGGCAGCCCGAACACCTCGAAGCCGAGGAAGAACACCAGCACGCCGGCGAACAGCAGGGCCGGCATGGTCATCGGCAGGCTCACGTCGAGCGCCACGCGAAACGGCCGCGCGCCCGTCACGCGCGCGGCTTCCTCGACGTCCGAGCCGAGGTTGCGCAGCGCCGCCGAGGCATACAGGTAGACGTGCGGCACGTGGGTCAGGCCGACGATCAGCGTGATCGCGGCGATCGAGTAGATCTGCCAGGGCAGCGTCTGCAGGCCCGTCAGCTCCTTGAACCAGACCGAGTAGAAGCCCACCGGGCCGGCCGCCACCACGTAGCCGAAGGCCAGCACCATCGGCGAGACGAACACCGGCGTGAGCAGCAGCGGCTCGAGCCAGCGGCGCCCGGGCAGGTCGGTGCGCACCATCAGGAAGGCCAGGATGCCGCCCAGCGGGATCGAGATGAACAGCATGCCGCCCGCGATCGTGAAGGAATTGCGCACCGCCGACCAGAAGTCGGGATCGCTGAAGATGAAGCGGAAGCCGTCCAGGCCGAAGCTGCGATTGGCATCGAAGAACGGCGCCGACAGCAGGCTCTGGAACAGGATGAAGCCGAGCGGCAGTGCGACCGCGACGGTCAGCACCGCGACCACGAGCCAGCGCAGCATGCCGGCCAGCGGCCTGAGGCCGCCGCGGCGCGGCGCGGGAATCGCGGCGCCGGCGCGCGTGGATGGCGCCGCGTCGGCGGCACCGGGAGGACTGGTGGTGAGCATGAGTTCGCCCCTGCGGCCACGCGGGCCGCATCGTATGAAGTGGGTGGGGAGCGCCCGCGCCCCCGGACGGGGCGCAGGCAGGCGAGGGCGCCGCCGCGGGGCGATGCCCCGCGTTCAGCGCCGGCCGTCTAGCGCTTGATGGCCTGCTGCCATTGCTTGAGGAAGGCCAGGCGCTTGGACTGGTCGAGATAGACCAGCAGGCCCGCGCCGATCTGGATCGGCTTGAGCGAATCGCCGAGCGACTTGGTGAGCGCCGTCATCGAGGTCTCGCCCTGCACGTCGCCGCGGATCGAGTAGAGGTTGGCCTGGTTCGCGATCAGCGTCTGGCCGCGCTGCGAGAGCAGGTAGTCGACCCACAGCTTCGCCGCGTTGGGGTTCTTGGCCTGCTTCGAGATGGTGGCCAGGCGGCTCACCACCTGGGTGTAGTCGCGCGGGAACACGTAGCCGATCGACTTGTCCTTCTTCGCCTTGGCATAGGCATACGAGCCGATGATGTTGTAGCCGATCAGGTTCTCGCCCGAGGAGATCCGCTCCATCATCGCGCCGGTGCTCGACTGCAGCTTCGGCCCGGTCGCGCCGATCGCGCGCACCAGCTCCCAGGTGACGGTCTCGTTGACGTGCGCGTCCTGGGTCAGGTAGTTGAAGCCGACGCCCGACTTCTCGATGTCGTAGGTGGTGACCTTGCCCTTGAAGCGCTCGGGCTGCGACTGCAGCAGCTTGATCAGCTCGGCGCGCGTCTTCGGCACCTCGTTGTCGGCGATCAGGCGCTTGTTGTAGACGATCGCCAGCGGCTCGAAGGTGGTGCCGTAGGCCTGCTTCTGGTACTGCGCCCAGCCGGGGATGTGGCTGGTCTCGGGCGAATCGTAGCTGGCCATCAGGCCGTCGTTGACGAGCTTGATCTGCAGGTCCATCGCCGAGCTCCACAGCACGTCCGCGCTGGTGCTCTTCGCCGCGTTCTCGCTGATGTAGCGGTTGTACAGCTCGGTGCTGTTCATGTCGTTGTATTCGACCTTGACGCCGTACAGGCTCTCGAAGTCCTTGATCAGCGGGCGCACCAGGCTGGTGTCGGTGGTCGAGTAGACGATCAGTCGGCCTTCCTGCTTCGCGGCGTCGATCACGCCCTGGTAGTTACCCGGATAACCGGTCGGCACCTGCGCTTCCACGACGCCGGCGGCGAGCAGGGCGGCGGTGGCCAGAACGGCCGCGCGGCCTGTCTTTGCGTGCTGCATGTCTTCCTCCAGATGAAACCCCGGGCGGGATTGTGTTCGTTTGTGTGACGCGGATCGTAAGCGGCGGGCACTTTCAGTCTGCTTTCGTTTCGGGCCACAATAGCGTCCGTTTCGTCATGGATTTCCCGAGGTCGCGATGCGCGTGCTGCTGGTCGAAGACAATCCCTCCCTGGCGCAGTCGCTCACCGACGCGCTGGCGGCCGCGCGTTTCGCCGTCGATCACATGGCCGACGGCGAGGCCGCCGACCACCTGCTGCGTACCCAGGACTACGCGCTGGTGATCCTCGACCTGGGCCTGCCCAAGCTCGACGGGCTGGAGGTGCTGCGGCGCCTGCGCGCGCGCCGCAACGCGGTGCCGGTGCTGATCCTGACCGCGCACGGCTCGGTCGAGGATCGCGTGCGCGGCCTCGACCTCGGCGCCGACGACTATCTCGCCAAGCCCTTCGAGCTGACCGAGCTGGAGGCGCGCGCGCGGGCCCTGATCCGCCGCAGCAACGGCCACGAGCAGACCCGCGTGGCCTGCGGGCCGCTCGAGTTCGACAGCGTCGACGGCGGCTTTCGCCTGGCCGGCGAGCCGCTGGCGCTGACGCCGCGCGAGCGCGCCGTGCTGGAGGTGCTGATCCTGCGCAACGGCCGCGCGATCAACAAGGAGGCGCTCTCGGAGAAGATCTTCGGCATCGACGAATCGGTCAACGCCGACGCGATCGAGATCTACGTCTACCGGCTGCGCCGCAAGCTGGAAGGCCGCGGCGTGGCGATCGTCACGCTGCGCGGGCTCGGCTACCTGCTGGAAGCGAAGGACCCATGCGTCGCCTGAACCTGCGCATGCAGGTCGCGCTGTGGCTGCTCGCGCCGCTGCTCGGCCTGCTCGCGCTCGATTCCTGGCTGACCTACCAGCGCGCGATGAGCGCCGCGCACCACGCCTTCGATCGGACCCTGGCCTCCTCGCTGAAGTCGATCCGCGAGGGCGTGCGCCTGGACCGGGGCGAGGTGATCGTCGACCTGCCCTACCTGGCGCTGGAGATGTTCGAGTCCAACGACGGCGGCAAGATCTACTACCAGATCCGCGAGGACGGCGGCCGCAACGTGACCGGCTATCCGGACCTGCCGCAGCCCGAGGCGAATGCTGAGCCGTTCCAGCCGGTGTTCTACGATGCGCCCTATCGCGGCGAGCAGTTGCGCATGGCCGCGCTGCGCCTGCCGGTGCACGACGTGCCGACCGCGCAGACGCGTCTGGTGCGCGTGCTGGTGGGCGAGACCATCGAGGCACGCCAGGCGCTGGCGCGCGAGATCCTGACCGGCTCGCTGAAGCAGGAGGCGCTGCTGATCGTGCTGGCGCTCGGCATCGTCTGGTTCGGCGTGTCGCGCGGGCTGCGGCCGCTGTCGCGGCTGTCGGCCGCGGTGGCCGCGCGTGCCGAGGACGATCCCGCGCCGCTGCCGGCCGACGGCCTGCCCAGGGAGATCGCGCCGCTGGTCGAGTCGATCAACCAGTACATCGCGCGCATCCAGCGCATGCAGGTGGCGCGGCGGCGCTTCTTCGCCGATGCCGCTCATCAGTTGAAGACGCCGCTGGCCGCCGTGCAGGCCGGCGTCGAGCTGGCGCAGCGGCCCGCCGAGGCAGCGCGCGCGAGCGGCCACCTGCGGCGCGCCGGGCTGGCGGTGCGGCAGGCCGCGAAGCTGGTGCAGCAGTTGCTGTCGCTGTCGCGGCTCGAGTCGGACGGCGGCGCCGCGCTGGAGCGTCGCCGCGTGGCGCTGCACCGGCTCGCGCGCAGCAGCACGCTCGACTGGTCGCCGGTGGCGCGCGCCCACGGCATCGACCTGGGCTTCGAGCACGAGGCCGACGTCGAGGTGGTCGCGCGCGCCGACCTGCTGGCCGACCTGATCGGCAACCTGATCGACAACGCGATCCGCTACGCCGGCGACGGCGCGGTGATCACGGTGCGGATCGGCCGGGAGGGCGGGCAGGCACGGCTCGACGTGATCGACGACGGCCCCGGCATCGCCAGCCAGGAGCGCGAGGCCGTGTTCGAGCGCTTCTATCGCAGCTCGGCGACGGAATCGGTGGAGGGTTCGGGGCTGGGCCTGTCGATCGTGCGCGAGATCGTGCGCGTGCACGAGGGCGAGATCGCGCTGGACGATGCGCCGGGCGGCGGGCTGGTGGTGACGGTGCGGCTGCCGCTCGCGCCGGCGGCGCCGGGCACGGGCACCGCCTAGCCGGATCGGCGAGGTGGTTGCGGGCGCAACCGCCCCGCAACCGTCCCGCGATCGCCGCCGCGCCGGGCTCAGGCGTCGAAGCCGATTTCCGCCTCGAGCGGCTGGCCCACTTCCAGCACGCGCGGGCCGGCGCCGCTATCGGCCACCACCAGCACGCCGTGCTTGCCGAAGGTCAACTGGCCGTCGAAGCGCTCGTTGGCGCGATAGCCGCTCATGGTGTCGAGCGGTTCGTGCGGATGCTGCGGGTTCGGGCCGCCGAGCGCCTGGTCGACGTCGGGCACCGGGCAGCGCGTGCAGAGCTTGACCAGTCGCAGCCGGATCGGGCCGCTCGCGGCCTCGATGTCGAGATGCTCGACGTAATCCTCTTCATAGGCATCGAGCCCGCTGATCACCAGGTTGGGCCGGAACCGGTTCATCGGCACGGCAGGCACGCCGCGCTGGCCGAGCCGCGCGTTCAGGTCGTCCAGCGAGGCCTGGCCGATCACCATCACCGGGAAGCCGTCGGCGAATTGCGTGTGGGTGCTGAGCTCGCCGGTCCACTTGCGGGTCACCTCGCGGCGCACCTCGGGCGCGAAGCGCACCAGTCGAACCGTCAGGCCGAGGAAGGCGCTGAACCAGCGCGCGGTGGCCTCGCCCGTGTCCAGCGCCTCCATGCTGTCCTTCCAGACCGTCACCGACAGGCGCGGCGCGTCGCCGAGCGCGCGCGCGTCGAGCGGCGTGCGCAGCGGCGGCATGCCGGGCGCCTCGATCAGCAATTCGGTTTCGCCGATCGCGATCTTCACCAGCGCCAGGCGCGGATGCGTGCGTTGCGTGATCATCGAGCCCGAGGGTTCGACGATCAGCCAGGTGCGGTCGTATTCGAGGCCGCTTTCGAGCAGGGTCGCGCGCGTGAGCGAGATGCCCGCGCAGGATTTGATGGGGTAGACGAACAGTTCGCTGAGGGTCGGCATGGAAGCGGCGCGGCAGGGGCGCGATGGCGGGCGGCAATCCGGGATTTTGCCAGATCGGCGGCGCGCGGTCGCGGCGGCGTTGCGCTCGCGCCGCCGGCAGCCGCTCGCCGAACCGCTGCCCGCCGAAGCGCCGAAGCGCCGAGCACGCTGACGCGGCGTCGACGCTCGGCGCATGGCCGCCTGCACGCGGCGGCGAGCGCCCGAGCACCATGCCCTGCTCGGGCCACGCCCGCTCAGGCCGAGCCGAGCGGGAAACCGCGGTCGAAGGTCGGGCCGACGTCGAGCGGCTGGCGCAGCATGCCGACCTTGCGATAGAAGTCGGCGGTGGCTTGCTGCTCGGCCACCAGCGGCGCGTCGATCGGCAGCCACTGGGTGGCGCGCCGCTCGAACTGCAGCCTGGCGGCCGCCTCGGGGATGCCGATGATGCGCGCCAGCGTGGCCGAGAACGCGTCGGCGTGGCGATAGGACCAGCGCTGCGCGCCTGCCACGCGCCGCACGAAGTCCTGCAGCACCGCGCGCTTGCCGTCGATCGCCGTATCGGTGGCAGCGATGTAGCTGAGCCCCGAGGACAGGCCGCGCCCGTTGACCAGCACGCGCGCGCGTCCGCTGGTCTCGGCCAGCGCCGTGTAGGGCTCCCAGGTCGCCCAGGCGTCGATCGAGCCGGTGGCCAGCGCGAGCATGGTGTCGGCCGGCGGCAGGAAGCGGAAGTCCACCGCGCTGGGCGGCAGCCCCGCCGCGTCGAGCGCCTTGAGCGTCACGTAGTGGCCGATCGAGCCGCGCGTGGTGCCCACGCGCTTGCCCTTCAGGTCGGCGGCGCCGCGCATGGCCGCGTCGGGCCGCACCATCACGGCGGTGCCGTAGGCGTCCGAGCGGTTCGCCGCGATCGCCTTGACGCGCGCGCCCGAGGACAGCGCGAAGATCAGCGGCGCATCGCCGATCGGGCCGCAATCGACGGCGGCCGCGTTGAGTGCCTCGGCCAGCGGCGCCGCGGCCGGAAATTCGGTCCACTGGATATCGTAGGGCAGGCCGCCGAGGGCATTGGCGGCCTCCAGCAGCGCGCGCAGGCCGCCTTTCTGGTCGCCGGCCTTCAGCACCGGGCGCGGGCCGGATTGCGCGAAGGCCGTCGCGCCGAGCGCGGGCAGCAGGGCGAGGCCGGCACCGGCGGCGCCCGATTGCAGGAAGCGTCGTCGGCTGGTGGAGCGGGGCGGGTTCATGGCGTGATGGGTCCTTGGGGATGGGAGGGGAGTGTTCGTGCCGGCGTGACGGGGTTCGGGGCTGCGCCGGAGGCTCAGTGCGCTCAGTGCGTGTAACCGCCCTCGATGTCGGCCACCGGCTCGGCGTCGATCCGCGCCAGCAGCGCGTCGATGCCGCCGGCCGAGGTCCGGCTTTCTCGCGCGGCCGTCGTGCTGGTCGCGCCGCACATCAGGTTCGCGTCGGACCAGCGCGTGCCGGGCGCGGCCACCGCGCGCAGCCAGCCGCCGCGATCGGCGATCAGCTCGGTGCCGGCGAAGGCATCGGGGGCGCGGTTCGCGATCGTCGCGAAGATTCGCCAGGCGTCCGGCGCGATGGCCGTGCAGCTCGCGCGCGGGCCATGCGCGCCGTCGCGCGGCGGCGCGGGCGGCTGGCCGTCGCGGGTGAGCAGCAGGGTCTGCCAGCGCGCGTCCTCGAAGGGCGGCGGCGCGGCGGCGTCGAGCGCGACCAGGCGCACGCGCTGGTCGCTGCGCCATTGCGCGAGCGGCAGCGGCGCGCCGTCGGCGCAGCGCACCTCGAGCGCGGGCAGCGCGAGCGGCACCGGCCAGCCCTCGCCGCCGGCGCCGCCGCCCGCCGCCGACAGCACGCGCAGGTAGGCCAGGGTGGCCCAGATCTCGCGATCGTCGAGGCTGGCGCCGAAGGCCGGCATCGTCACGGCGCCCTGGCGATCGCGCATGCCGCTCGCGACATGCTGGAACAGTTCGCCGTCGAGCCGCCGCGCCAGCAGCGGGCCGGCCAGGGTGGGCGGCCAGACCGGCAGCGAATCGGCGTGCGGGCCGTCGCCGCGCCCGCGCGCGCCATGGCAGGCCAGGCAATGTTGCGCGTACAACGAAGCGCCCTGCGCGAGCGTGTCGATCGAGAAAGGCAGCGGCGAGCGCTGGAAGCTGGTGGGCGTGGCGGCGGTCAGCCACAGCGCCGTCGGCGGCCAGGGCGCGAGCCAGGCGCAGGCCAGCGCGAGCCCCGCCAGCGGCAGCCGCGCGCGGCGCGCGAGCAGGGCCGCCAGCGCGAGAATCAGCGCGGCGCTGCTGGCGATCAAGGCCAGGCCGAGCCGGCGCGCCAGGCCGCGGTCGATCGCCAGCGTCTCGGTCGCCACGCGTCGCGCCCAGGGCCAGGCCGGCTGGCCGTGGCTGCTGCCGGCCAGCCCGAGCCGGTCGGCCAGCGCGCCGAGCAGGACCTGGGCCTCGTGCAGCGTGGCGAGCAGCGGATTGAGCCAGGCCTCGGGTGCCGCCAGGCTCATCGCGACGACACCTCGCGGACCCGCTCGCCGCGTGCGCTACCAGCTCGCATCGAGGCCGAGATGGGCGAGCGCGGTGCGGCGCAGCTCCGCCAGGCGCGGGTCGCCGCGATGGCGCGGATAGGGCAGGTCGACCTCGAGCTCGGCGAGGATCCGCGCCGGGCGCGGCCCGAACACGACCACCCGCTGCGCGAGGAACAGCGCTTCCTCCACGTCGTGCGTGACCAGCAGGGCCGAGAAGCGCGCGCGCCGCCACAGCGCGACCAGCTCGCTCTGCATGGTCAGGCGCGTGAGCGAATCGAGCTTGCCGAGCGGCTCGTCGAGCACCAGCAATTGCGGATCGTTGACCAGCGCGCGCGCCAGCGCCACGCGCTGCGCCATGCCGCCCGAGAGCTGGTGCGGAAACGCGTCGGCGAACTCGCTCAGGCCGACGCGCGCCAGTTCCTCGTCGACGCGGTGCCGTTCGCGCCGGGCCAGGCCGCGCGCATCGAGCCCGAGCGCCACGTTGGCGCGCACGCGCCGCCACGGATACAGCGTCGGGTCCTGGAACACCACGATGCGCGACGGATCGGGCCGCTCGATCGGTTTGCCGTCCTGCCGGATCGAGCCGCGCGTGGCCGGCTCGAGGCCGGCCACCAGCCGCAGCAGGGTGGACTTGCCGCAGCCGCTGGGCCCGAGCAGGGCGACGAACTCGCCCGGCGCGACCGACAGCGACACGTCGTCGAGCACGTGCAGCGGCCCCTTCGGGGTATCGAACCAGTGGCTGGCATGACGGATGTCGATGCGCGCGCCGGTGACGGTCGAGGCATCGTCGCCGCGCGGCGCATCGGCGTGGCGCTCGACATCGGCGCGGCGCGTGAGGTCCGCGTGACGCGCGGCTTCGATCGGCGCGTCGGCGCCGCGTGCAGCGGGCGCCGGGGACAGCGTGGCGGGGCTCACCATTTGACGGTTCCTTTCTGCCAGGCGAGCGCGCGGTCGCGCAGCGCGAACAGCAGGGTGATGAGGCCCGAGAACAGCAGGGCCATGACGATCAGCGCCGCGTACATGTTGGTGTAGGAGGCCCAGCCCTGGGCCCAGGTCAGGTACCAGCCGAGGCCGGACTTCACGCCCATCATCTCGGCCACCACCAGCACCGTGAAGGAGGCGCCCAGCCCCATGAACAGGCCGACGAAGACCTGCGGCAGGGCGCCGGGAATCGCCACCCGCAGCACCAGGAAACGTGAATTCGCGCCGAGCGTGCGGGCCACGTCGTAATAGGCCTTGCCGACGCCGGCCACGCCCGACCAGGTCAGCACGGCGACCGGGAAGCCGGTGGCCAGCGCGATCAGGAACACCGCGGCCGACCAGCTCGATGGGAACAGGTAGAAGGCGAGCGGCAGCAGGGCGGTGGCCGGCAGCGGCCCGAGCACGCGCAGCACCGGATGCACCCAATAGCCGATCGCGCGCGACCAGCCGACCGAGACGCCCACCAGGAAGCCGATCGCGGCGCCCGTGGCCACGCCCACGCCGAGCAGCTTCAGCGAGTTGAGCGCGCTGCCGGCCAGCCGCGGCGCATCGTCGAGGTAGACCTCGATCAGCGCCTGCGGCGGCGCGAAGAAGGGCGTGGGCAGCCAGCCGGTCTTGGCGGTGGCGATTTCCCAGGCGGCCAGCAGCAGCGCGATCGCGGCCAGCCAGGGGCCGGCCGGCTGCAGGCGTGCCACCAGCGCGCGGCCCGGCGCGAGCAGGCGGCCCGCGATCGCCAGCAGCGCCAGCAAGGCCGCGACGGCCCAGCCGGCGAGGCCGATTTCCTCGGTATAGGCCCAGTCGGCGAAGCCCACCACGCGGTTCGGCCAGAGACAGGCGACGGCGCCGAAGGCTGTCCAGGCCAGCGCGGCGATCAGGCCCGTGCCCCAGACGCGCGGTTCTCGCGCGGCTGCCGATGCGTCGGCGGCGCAGGCAGAGCAGGCGAGCGCGGCCGGCTTGTCTGCCGGTGCCTCGATCGTGGCGTGGCCGGCTGGCGTCGCGGCAGCCGGCTGCCGCGCGGCGTGCCGGTCGAGCGGGGTGGAATCGAGCGTGGACATGATCCTCAGCCCAGTACGTTGGCGTAGACCGTCTGCGCGAAGCGCTGCGGATCGGTCGACTTGCGCATCACGCCGATGCGGCGGAAATCGTCGGCATAGAAGGCGATTTCCTGCTGCAGGTCGACATTGGTCGGATGGTGCTCGTAGGTCAGCGTCGCGTAGAGCTTGCGCAGGTCCTCGGGGTTGACCTTGGGCGTGTACTTCGCGAACAGCCGGGCCGATTCGTTGGGGTTCTCGCGCGTGTAGTCGGTGGCCTCGACGATCGAGCGCGCCAGCGCGGCGGCGGCCGGCCGGTCGTTGCGCACCAGCTCGCCGCGCGCGCCGATCACGCAGCAGACCTTGTGCTGGTACTCGTCGGAGAGGTTGCTGGCGAGCTGCGTGTACTGGCCGGGGCTGCGCTTCTCCAGCAGGTAGAGGTTCGGGTCGCCGTCGGCGATCGCGTGGATCTCGCCCTTGTCGACAGCCGTGCCGAGCAGGTCGGCCGGGTACTGGCGCCAGGCGACGTCGCGCTCGGCGTCGATGCCATGCCTGGCCAGCAGGATCGCGAAGAAGTGCTTGCCGGGCGAGGCCAGGTCGCTCACGCCGATGGTCTTGCCCTTGAGCGTGGCCAGCGAGGTGACGCCGGCCTTGTTGGCGCCCAGCAGGCGCACGCAGCCGCCGTGCGAGCTGCCGATGATCTTCACGTCGAAGCCGGCCTCGAGCGGCTTGAGCCAGCGGTGGATCATGCCCACCGCCGCGTCGGCCTTGCCGGTCGCGATCGATTCGAGCAACTGGTCGGTCGAGCCCGAGTAGTTCACCAGCTCGACCGCGAGGCCGTTCTTCTCGAAGATGCCGCGCTCCTGCGCGACCACGATCGGCGTGAGGCAGAAGGCGGTCTGGTTCCAGGCGAACTTCAGCTTGCGCAGCGGCGGCGCCGACCAGGCGCTGCGTCCCAGCGCCAGCGCGGCGCCCGCCAGCGCGGCGGCGCCGGCCGTGCGCAGCGCGCGCCGGCGGCCCGGGCGCGCGGCCTCGGGCGATGCGGTATCGAGCGGACGAGACATATCGGATTCCTCAACGTAGCGAGCAGTGGCGTGAAGGTGGCGGGGCCGGTGCATGGCCGGCCCCTGGAATCGGGAACGGCGGTCAGTCGAGCAGCTCGGGTTCCTGCTCGACCAGCCCCGCGTAGAGGCTTTCGAAGGCCTGCAGCGCGCCGTCGGGCTTGCCGATCTGGCCGTGCGTGTGGCGCGCGGTGGCCGCGTCGATCGGCTGCGTGGTGCCGGCCGCTTCGGCGAGCAGGGCGGTATGCGCGACGTTGTCGAGCGCGATGTACCACCAGGCCGCCGCCTCGACCGTCGGGCCGCCGGTCAGGATGCCGTGGTTCTTCAGGATCACGCCCTTGTGCGTGCCGCCCTCGGGCTTGGCCAGCGCCTGCGCGATGCGATCGCCCTCGCTGGTGTCGACCACCATGCCGGTGAAGTCGTCGAACAGCGCGCGGTCCTCGTAGAACACGCAGGCGTCCTGGGTCAGCGGCGCCAGCGGGCGGCCCAGCGTCGACCAGGCCTTGCCGTAGGTCGAGTGCGTGTGGGCGGCGGCCACCAGCTCGGGATGGGCCTCGTGGATCGCCGCGTGGATCGCGAAGGCGGCCTTGTTGAGCGGGCGCTCGCCGATCACCGTCTCGCCGCGGCCGTTCACGAGCAGCAGGTCCGAGACCTTGATGCGCGAGAAATGCACGCCGAGCGGATTGACCCAGAAATGGTCGGGCAGCTCGGGATCGCGCGCGGTGATGTGCCCGGCCAGGCCCAGCGCGAAACCGTGTCGCGCGAACAGGCGGAACGCGCCGGCCAGGCGCTCCTGGCGATGGCGGCGCTCGGCCGCGATGCTCGCGCGCGGCGCCGGCGGATCGAACCAGAATTTCTGCTGCGGTCGCGGATTGATCGCGAGACCGGAAGGCGTGCGGGACTGCAGCGGCAGGACGGTGGACATGATCGGCTCTTAGGTTGTGGGGGCGGGGAGGCGGGTGGCGGCCCGGGCCGCGGTCGGTCACGGCAGTCGCGGCGGCGGGTGCGTCTTGGCCCGGTTTCGGCGGGGCTGCCCGTGCCGTTCGCGCTGCCTGCTTGCTTGCGCTGTCTTCGCGCGTGCGAATCGAATCGACGCTGACGGGTTCACGCCGCGGCGCGGTTTGCCTGGCGCGCCGCCGCCAGCTCGCGTACGCGCGGGATCAGCTCGCGGCCGTAGTCGATCGCGTCCTCGAGCGGATCGAAGCCGCGGATCAGGAAGGTGGAGACGCCGATGTCGTAGTAGTCGGCCAGCGCGTCGGCCACCTGCTCGGGCGTGCCGACCAGCGCGGTCGAGTTCGAGCGGCCGCCGCTCAACTGGGCGATCTCGGTCCACAGCCGCTTGTCGACGCGCGAGCCGCGTTCGGCGGCGGCCAGCAGGCGCCGCGCGCCTTCGCTCTGCTGCGGGCTGCCCACGCCCAGCCCGGCCGCCTCGCGCAGCCGGCGCGTTTCGGCCAGGATGCGCCGAGCGCGATCCCAGGCGGCGTCCTCGGTGGCGGCCAGGATCGGGCGGAACGATACCGAGAAGCGGATCTGCCGGCCCTGCGCGGCCGCGGCGGCGCGCACGCGGCCGGTCAGCTCGCGCACCTGGTCGAGCGATTCGCCCCACAGCGCGTAGATGTCGGCGTGCTTCGCGGCCACCTCCAGCGCGGCCGCCGAGGCGCCGCCGAAATAGATCGGCACGTGCGGGCGCTGCGCCGGCTTCACCTCGGAGAAGCCCTGGCGGAAGCGGTAATAGGTGCCCTCGTGGTCGAACGGCCGGTCCTCGGTCCAGATCCGGCGCAGGATGCCGAGGTATTCGTCGGTGCGCGCGTAGCGCTGGTCGTGATCGAGGAAATCGCCGTCGCGCTGCTGCTCGCTGTCCGAGCCGCCCGAGATGAAGTGCACGCCGAGCCGCCCGCCGCTGAACTGGTCGAGCGTGGCGATCTGGCGTGCGGCCAGGGTCGGCTCGGTGAAGCCGGGCCGGTGCGCCAGCATGAAGTTCACGCGCTCGGTGACGGCCGCCGCGTAGGAGATGGTCAGCGTCGCGGAGGGACCGGTCGAGTGATGCGGCACCAGGATCCGGTCGAAGCCGGCCTGCTCGTGGGCCTGGGCGAAGGCGCGCACATAGTCGCGATCGACCACGGGGCCCGCGGGCGGGTGGATCTCGGACTGCTTCTGGCTCTGGATCATGCCGATGAATTCGACGCTCATCGCGGGGCTCCGGGTGCGGGCGGCCCGGCGCGGGCCGGGCGGAAATGGAAAGAGGGCGGGGCCGGCGGCGACCAGGGGGCCACGCACCGGAACATGCCGGCCAGATTAGCCGCGGGATCATGCAAGATGGAAATAATTATTTGCGCAAAGAATATCTTTTTTGCATGGTTTGGCGGGCGCCGCCCAGCCCTTAGGCTGATGGCCGATCCCTTTGCCGGCGGGCTGCCGCCGGCGTTTCGAACCCGAGGAATGGCAATTCGATGGCTACCCTGCTGAGCGACCCGGTCGAGACCGCGGCCGGCTTTCCCGCTCCCGCCGACGAGGCCGCGCTCGACGCGCTGCTGGCCTCGCTCGCGCTCGCGCCCGCGCTGGCCGAGGGCGCGGCGCGTCACGACCTGGACGGCAGCTTCGCGCACGAGCACCTCGCGCTGTTGCACCGGCATGGCCTGGTCGCCCAGGTGGTGCCGCGCGCGGCGGGCGGCGGCGGTGCCTCGCTGGCCCGCGCGCGCCGCATCGTGGCCGGCATCGCGCGCGCCGACGCGGCCACCGCCCTGGTGCTGACCATGACCTATCTGCAGCACCGCGCGCTGGTGCGCGAGGACAGCCGCTGGCCCGAGGCGCTGCGGCGGCGGGTTTATGCCAGCGCGGTGGAGCAGGGCGCGCTGATCAACGCGCTGCGCGTCGAACCCGAATTGGGCTCGCCCTCGCGCGGCGGCTTGCCGGCCACCGTCGCGCGCCGCGACCGCGACGGCTGGCGCCTGTCGGGGCACAAGATCTACAGCACCGGCGTTCCGGCGCTGCGCTGGCTGGCGGTGTGGGCGCGCACCGACGAAGCCGAGCCTCGCGTGGGCGTGTTCCTGGTGCCGCGCGAGGCGCGCCGGCGCGAAGGCGGCGAGGCGATCCGCGTGATCGAGAGCTGGAACCACCTGGGGCTGCGCGCCTCGGGCAGCCACGAGGTGGTGTTCGACGAGGCCTGGATTCCCATCGAGCATGCCGCCGACCTGCGCGCGCCGGCCGACTGGCTGCCCTCGGGCGCGGCCCAGGCCGATAGCGGCGCGCAGGCCGACCAGCAGGCCTGGATGATCGCGCTGCTCGGCGGCCTCTACGATGCGGTGGCGCGAGCGGCGCGCGATTGGCTGCTGGGTTTCGTCAACGCGCGCGCGCCGGCCAGCCTGGGCGCGCCGCTGGCGACGCTGCCGCGCGTGCAGGAGACGCTAGGCGAGATCGAGGCGCTGCTGCTGGCCAATCGCGTGCTGCTCGACGAGCTGACCGAGCGCGCCGACGCGGGCGCGCCGCCCGACGTGGTGAGCGCCGGCCTGGTCAAGTACACGGTGACGAATCACGCGATCCGCGTCACCGAGCTCGCGCTGCAGTTGTCGGGCAATCACGGGCTGAGCCGTCGTCATCCGCTGGAGCGTCATCATCGCGATGTGCTGTGCAGCCGGATCCACACGCCGCAGAACGACGCGATCCTGGTCGCGGCGGGGCGCGCGGCGGCCGCGGAGATCGCTTCGCGCGACGCGGCTTGAGGGGCGCTGGCGAGGGAATCGGATGCGACGCTGAAGCGGGGGAAGCAGCGAAGACGAACGACGTGAGCCGCGGCGCGAGCCACGCGACGAGGCGGCCGGCCCGAAGCCGCGCCGCCCGTTGTCGTTCAGGCGGCCAGGTCGGCCGCGCCAAGCGCCTCGAACTGCTCGCGCGCCGCCTCGCCCACCGCGCGCGCCGGCGCCGCGAGCCGCTCCACGCCGTCGCGCTGCGCCAGCCACAGATCGATCGGCGGCCGGAAGTCGCTGACGTTGACGATCTCCAGCGCTGCGCGCAGCGGGCTCGCCTCGACCAGCGGCAGGGGCACCAGGCCGAGCCCGAAGCCGTTCGCCACGCTTTGCAGCTGCACGTCGCGTCCGAAGGCGTCGAGCGTGACCGCGAGCGGCAGCCGCTGCGCGTCGAGCGCGCGCTTCAGGCTGGCGCGAAAGCCGCAGCCGTCGGGATTGAGCACCCAGCCGCGCGCGTGCAGCTCGGCGAGCCGGTAGCTGCGCTTCGGGCAGGCGCCGCGCGCGGCCACCACGGCCAGGCGCGTGGCAGTCAGGCGCTCGCCCGTCACGTGCGGCGGCAGGGCGGTGTCGCGCGCCACGAACACCAGCGCGGCGTCGAGCTCGCCCAGCGAGAGCTTGTCGAGCAGCGCGCCGGCCCAGCCGGCCTCGACGCGCGGCGCCACCGAGGGCCAGCGCTCGCGCAGCATCGCGATCAATTCAGGCAGCATCAGCTCGCCGATGCCGTGCGTGATGCCGAGCCGGAACGCGCCGGCCGGCGGCTGGGTGGCGCGCACCATCTCGCGCAGCGCCTCCACCTCGCGCAGCACCGCGCGGCATTGGTCGTGCACGCGACGGCCGAGGTCGGTGGGGCGCGGCGGCTTGGTGTTGCGGTCGAGCAGCTCGACGCCGAGCGCTTCCTCGAGGTTCTGCACGCGCCGCGTGATGGCCGGCTGCGTGATGCCGAGCTCGTGTGCGGCCTGGCTCAGGGACTGGCAGCGGATCACGGCCGCGAATGCATCGATATCGCCGATTTTCATGTTACTTTTGCATGCAATCCGATCAGGGTTATAAGCCCGAATCATATTCCAAGAGGTCCCCGATGAGTTCGTTTTCCTTGCATCAGTCGCTGGCGGAAGACGCGCAGCGTGCCGCGCCTCCGCTGGCCGAGTTCGTCGCCGCGTTCTCGCGGCTGATCGACACGCGGCCCGACGAGGCGCGCGTGGTCCGTGACGGCGGCGCGCTGCTGGCCGACCTGGTGGCCCGCGACGACTGGCTGCCCGACAACTTCGCGCAGCCCGATCCGGAGCGCTACCAGCAGTTCCTGCTGCATCGCGATCCCGAGGCGCGCTTCTCGGTAGTCAGCTTCGTGTGGGGCCCGGGGCAGACCACGCCGATCCACGATCACACCGTCTGGGGCTTGATCGGCATGCTGCGCGGCGCGGAGGATTCGCAGCCCTACGCGCTGGCCGCCGATGGCCGGCCGCTGCCCGAGGGCGAGCCGGTGCGGCTCGCGCCGGGGCAGGTCGAGGCGGTCTCGCCCGCGCTCGGCGATATCCATCGCGTCAGCAACGTGCACACGGACCGCGTCTCGATCAGCATCCACGTGTATGGTGCCGACATCGGCGCGGTCGAGCGCTCGGTCTATCGCGAGGACGGCACGCGCAAGCTGTTCATTTCCGGCTACACGCTGCCGGCGCAGGCCGTGCGCAACTGAGCTGGGCGCTACCCGGATTCCGATTCCATCGTTCCTTTCCCTTTCTTCTTGTCGATGAACACCGTGCCTGCTTCTTCCGTCGATTCCTCCGCCGTTCCCGTCGAGTTTCCCCGCCTGTCCGTCGCCGAGGTGCGCGCCGCGCTGCTCGCGCGCGAGGAGATCGCCCTGGTCGACCTGCGCGAGGAGGACCCTTACGCGCACGGCCATCCGCTGTGGGCCGCCAACCTCTCGCTGTCCAAGCTCGAGCTCGAGGCCTGGACGCGCATCCCGCGCCGCGACACCACGATCGTGCTGTACGGCGAGGCGCTCGGCGAGGATCTCGCGCCGCGCGGCGCGCGCGTGCTGGCCGCGCTCGGCTACACGCGCGTGCATCTGCTCGACGGCGGCCTGGACGCCTGGCGCGCGGCCGGCGGCGAGCTGTTCATCGACGTCAACGTGCCGAGCAAGTCCTTCGGCGAGTATGTCGAGGCCGAGCGCCACACGCCCTCGCTGTCGGCGCCCGAGGTGCAGGCGCTGATCGACGCGCGCGCCGACGTGGTGATCGTCGACGCGCGCCGCTTCGACGAATACCAGACCATGAGCATCCCGACCGCGACCAGCGTGCCCGGCGCCGAGCTGGTGCTGCGCGTGCGCGAGCTGGCGCCCGATCCGGCCACGCGCGTGATCGTCAATTGCGCGGGGCGCACGCGCAGCATCATCGGCACCCAGTCGCTGGTCAACGCGGGGCTGCCGAACCCGGTGGCGGCGCTGCGCAACGGCACCATCGGCTGGCTGCTGGCCGGGCAGACGCTCGACCATGGCGCGGCGAAACGCTTCCCCGATACCATCTCGGACGCGCATCGCGAGGCCGCCCGCCGCAGCGCCCGCGAGGTGGCCGCGAAGGCCGGCGTGCCGCGCATCGCGGCGGCCGAGGTGGCGGCGCTGGCCGAGGGCGGGCGCCGCACCGTCTACCGGCTCGACGTGCGCACGCCCGAGGAATACGCGGCGGGCCACCTGCCCGGTTTCGCCAGCGCGCCGGGCGGCCAGTTGGTGCAGGAGACCGACCATCACGCGCCGGTGCGCGGCGCGCGCATCGTGCTGGCCGATGACGACGGCGTGCGCGCCGACATGAGCGCCTCGTGGCTGGCGCAGATGGGCTGGGAGGTGAGGGTGGTCGAGCCGGTGGCGGCCGAGGCGCGCTCGGCGCTGGGCGCCTGGCGCGCCGAGGTGCCCGAGGCCGCGCCGATCGAGCGGATCGCGCCGGCCACGCTGGCCGCCTGGCGCGCCGAAGCCGGAGTGGATGCCGATACTGATGCCGATGCCGCGGTGGCCGTGATCGACGTGACGGCCAGCGCCAACTACGTGAAGCGGCACGTGCCGGGCGCCTGGTACGCGGTGCGCGCGCAGTTGCGCGCGGCGCTCGCGACGATTCCGGCCGCGCGGCGCTATGTGCTGACCTGCAATACCTCGCAACTGGCCGCCTTCGCGGCCGTCGACCTGCGCGCGCTGCTGCCGGCCGAGGTCGGCGTGTTCGTGCTCGAGGGCGGCACGCTGGCCTGGATCGACGCGGGCCTGCCCGTCGAGGCGGGCGAGACGCGCCTGGCCACGCCGCGCACCGATCGCTACCGGCGTCCCTACGAGGGCACCGACAACGCGGCCGCCGCGATGCAGGCCTATCTCGACTGGGAGTTCGGCCTGGTCGAGCAACTGGGCCGCGACGGCACGCATCATTTCAAGGTGATCTGAGCGGCGCTTCCTTCCCGGCCGCC
This sequence comes from Burkholderia sp. SJZ089, assembly GCF_007828315.1. Lineage (NCBI taxonomy): Bacteria > Pseudomonadati > Pseudomonadota > Betaproteobacteria > Burkholderiales > Burkholderiaceae > Burkholderia > Burkholderia sp. SJZ089. Next base: position 307,054 of record NZ_VIUM01000008.1, read on the forward strand.
GTTCGCGGCCGACTCCCCGCCTCGATCGACGCGCGACGTGCGATGTCCCTGCCTCGTCGCGCTCCCCGGTCGATCCTTACATATGACATTTCGATCGCCCGATCCGCAAACAGACTTGTAAGTCTGTCTACTCGCGTTTCCGGCCGAGACAAGGCAATACATCGCATGCAATTGATTTGCTGCGTCGCATCAATTCAAACGCCGGCGCCAGCCTGACGCACCTGGGTTTGGCGCCTGAAATGTAAATCAGGGTTTATGCCGGGACCGGTTTCATCGATTCGACAATCAAACGAAAAACGCTTTGTGCATCGCGCTCAAACGCTCACCGTTTAGTGAATTCCCGCGTTGCGCCGAACCGACGATGCACTTTTGACAGGTAGGGAATTGTCAGCTTCTCGGTCAGAATGGCGCCGGCATGGAAACTCGCCCATGCCCGTAGCACACGAGACCAAAGAATCCTGAGGATGGAGAAGCAATGAAAAAGCACGTAGCGGTTGCCATCACGGCAGCCGGCCTTGCCACGGCCGCGCACGCCCAGAGCAGCGTGACCCTGTACGGGATCGTCGACAATGGCCTGGCCTACCAGAACAGCAGCGGCTCGCTGGGCCAGACGGCCAACGGCCATTCGTCGGTGAAGATGTCGACGGGCGTCTGGGCGGGCAGCCGCTTCGGCCTGAAGGGCGCGGAAGACCTGGGCGGCGGCACCAAGGCCGTGTTCACCCTGGAAGCCGGCGTCAATACCGCCAACGGCAACTCGCAGTTCAGCGGCGGCATCTTCACGCGCCAGGCCTTCGTCGGCCTGTCCGATACCAAGTACGGTACGCTGACCGCCGGCCGCCAGTACACCGCCTACTACACGCTGCTCTCGCCGTGGAGCCCGACCACCTGGCTGACCGGCTATTTCGGCGCGCACCCGGGCGATATCGACTCGCTCGACACCAGCTACCGTGCCAACAACTCGCTGGTCTACATGTCGCCGAAGTACTACGGCTTCACGTTCGGCGGCTCCTACTCGTTCGGCGGCCAGCCGGGCAGCGTCAACGCCGGTTCGACCTGGAGCGCGGGCCTGCAGTACACCAACGGCCCGCTCGGCGTGGCCGCGGCGTTCCAGCGCGTCAACAACGCGGCTTCGGGCGGCGGCGCCTGGAGCCCGAACTCGACCACCTCGAACGGCGGCGCGCAGACGGCCGTGTCGGCGATCAACAACGGCTACATCACGGCGCAGGCGCAGCAGCGCGTGGCGGTGACGGGCGGTTACCAGTTCACCTCGCAGTTCGACGTGACGGTCTCCTACTCGAACGTGCAGTACATCCCGGGCGCCAACTCGACCTTCCGCAACACGGCCACCTTCAACACCGCCGGCGCGGTGCTGCACTTCAAGCCGGTTGCCGTGTGGGACTTCGGGCTCGGCTACAGCTACACGGCGGCGACGCTGTCCAACGGCGTGTCCAGCGCGGCCCGCTACCACCAGGTCACGGCCTCGCAGTACTACAGCCTGTCCAAGCGCACCGGCCTGTACGCGGTCGAGGCCTACCAGCACGCCTCGGGCAACACGCTGTCGAACGGCAAGGTGATCGCGGCGACGGCCTCGATCGGCGACGGCTTCAACAGCACGCCGGCCACCACGCGCGGCCAGGTCGGCCTGGGCGTCGGCCTGATCCACCGCTTCTGATCGAGCGCGCGGGCGCGGCGCATCGCGGCGCGCTCGCGAATGCAAAACGGGCAGCTCCCGCCTCGGCGGGGCTGCCCGTTTTTTCATGGCTGGACGATGAGGCTGCCGGCGGATCGGTCGCGCAGGCGAGCCGGCGGCGAGATGTCGAGCGAGGGGAATTGCCTGGAAAGGATGGCTGGCCCGATCAGGCCATGCATGTGGTGGTACAGCGGGGAAGACAAGCAAGCCGTGGCATCAGCCGTGGCTGTCGACCCAGGCACGCGCCCATTCGAGCCCGGCCAAGCGCGCGGCATCCTCGGTATCGAACACGCCGAGCACGCTCGAGGCGTCGACCAGCCGGTTGTTGCGCGTGATGGTGCCGCTGGCCGCATAACGATCGGGCTGCATGATCTCCTCCTGCTGGAGGATCGCATGGCCCCAGATCTGGTAGCCCTTGTAGGTTTCGGCTTCCATCGGCGGGGGCTTTCGTCAGCGCAGGATGGTGACGCCCGCGGCGGCCGGCGTGCCGACCCGCAGCACGTTGCCGTCCGGCGTGAACAGGCGCGGGATCTCGGGCGTGCCCGGGGCGGCGCGCGGTGTATCCGGCGTGGCCGCGTGCGGCCTTGCCAGCGGCTTGGCGGCTTCCACGGCCGGCGGGCGCACGCCCGCGTCGACCAGGCGCGGTGCGACGCGCTTGTGTTGTTTCGGTGCTTTCGGCACGGCCGGCGCCATGTCGTGGTGGGCACCGCCGCGTGCTTCGGGCGGATTCCAGATTTCGACGTAGTGGTCGCCCGCGAATGCCGGCGACGTGACCGCCAGCAACAGCAACCCGCATCCAACCAGTTTCACTATGTATTCTCCGTGTGGCACCGGAACCAGCCGCCATGGCGGCGCGTTCCGTGTCGGCCGGTGCCCCGCGCGATTGCACTGCGCGGCGAGCTTCGGCCAACGAGCGATTGTCTCATGGACACACTGTCCGGCAGGCGATTTTTACCGGCCGCCGGCGAGTCGAGTGCTGTATGAATATACAGTATTTTCGGTGCGGTCGCGAGGCATGAAACGCGGCGTCGGCGCCGGCGCCAGACGCGGCGCGGTTCTGCCCGCGGCAGGGCATGCTGCGACAGGCGACGAGGCGGCTCGGCTCGGTCCGAAGCGGTGTAAGGTGGCGCGCAGGACCGTCGCGTGCGCGCGACGCCCCGTTGAAAAATACGAAAACATCGAGGCAGCCAGGAGGGCGACATGCATTCCCCAGCAGGCAAGGACGAACCCCACGTATTGCGCGAGGACGCCCAGGGCGTGACCACCTTGCGCCTGAACCGGCCGGCCCAGGCCAACGCCTTGTCGGACGCGATGCTCGCCGAGCTCGGTCGCGCCTTCGACTCGCTGGCCGGCGATACGCGGCTGCGCTGCGTGGTGCTGGCCGCCGAGGGCCGCGCCTTCTGCGGCGGCCACGACCTGCGCGAGATGCGCGCGCGCCTCGGCTCGGCCACGGCCCGCCGCGACTACCTCGAACTGTTCACGCGCTGCAGCGACCTGATGCAGGCGATCCGCGGCCTGCCGGTGCCGGTGATCGCGCGCGTGCAGGGCGTGGCCACGGCGGCCGGCTGCCAACTGGTGGCGGCCTGCGACCTGGCGGTGGCGGCCGACACGGCGCGCTTCGCCGTCTCCGGCATCGAGGTCGGGCTGTTCTGCTCGACGCCGGCCGTGGCGCTGTCGCGCAACGTCTCGGCCAAGCGCGCCTTCGAGATGCTGGTCAGCGGGCGCTTCATCGACGCGAGCACGGCGCGCGACTGGGGGCTGGTCAACGAGGCGGTGCCGGCCGACGCGCTCGATGCGGCGGTGGCGTGCCTGGCGGCCAGCATCGTGGCGAAGTCGCCGGCCGCCGTGCGTCATGGCAAGGCGATGTTCCATCGCCAGCGCGAGCTGCCGCTCGACGAAGCCTATCGCCACGCAGCCGCGGTGATGGCCGACAACATGATGGAGCCCGACGTGGAGGAGGGGATCGACGCGTTCTTGGAGAAGCGGCCGCCACGCTGGGGCCGATCGGGCGAAGCCTGAGATCGAGGCCGGCGGCGCGCGCGAGGCGCGCGCTGCCGGCTGGCCTGTTGCCCGCGTCCGCCGGGATGGCTCGGGCGCGAGCCGGTGCCCGCGGGGAATGCAGCGACGCCGAATCAGCGCCCGTAGCTGCCGGTGCGCAGCGCCGGCAGTTCGAGCGGCTCGGTGTCGACCAGCGGCTCGACCTCCACCGGCACGCGCCGCGCGATCGCGCAGATCAGCTCGTAGCCGATCGTGCTGGCGGCTTCGGCCACCTCGTCGACATGCACCTGGCTGCCCCACAGCTCGACCGGCGAGCCGATACGCGCGTTCGGGCAGGGCGTGAGATCGACCGTCAGCATGTCCATCGAGACGCGGCCGACCACCCGCGTGCGCACCCCGTCGACCACGATCGGCGTGCCGGTGGGCGCGTGGCGCGGATAACCGTCGGCATAGCCGCAGGCCACCACGCCCACCCGCATCGCGCTGGAGGCGGCGAAGCGCCGGCCGTAGCCGACCGTCTCGTTGGCCTCGATGGTCTGGATGCCGATCAGCCGGCTGCTCAGCGTCATCGAGGGCAGCAGGCCGGTGTCGGCGATGTCGCGCGCCACGCCGGTCGGCGAGGCGCCGTAGAGGATGGTGCCGGGGCGCACCCAGTCGCGGTGCGCGGCCGGATGCCAGAGCACCCCGGCCGAGTTCGACAGCGTGCGTTCGCCGGGCAGGCCCTGGGTGGCCGCGTCGAACACCTGCATCTGCCAGTCGGCCTGGCCTTCGTCGGCATTGGCGAAGTGCATCATCAGCGCGATGCGGCCCACCGCCGGCGTGGCCGAGGCGCGCTGCCAGGCCTCGCGATAGACGTCGGGGCGAAAGCCCAGCCGGTTCATGCCGGAGTTCATCTTGAGCTGGATGTCGATCGGGCGCGTCGGGCGCGCGGCGGCCAGCATGTCGAGCTGTTCCGGGGTGTGCACCGCGACGCTGAGCCGGTAGCGATCCGCGATCGCGACATCGGCGGCCTCGAACAGGCCTTCCAGCAGCAGCACCGGCCGGGTCCAGCCCAGCTCGCGCACGCGCACCGCCTCGTCCAGGTCGAGCAGGGCGATGCCGTCGGCCTCGGCCAGCCCCGGATAGATCCGCTCGATGCCGTGGCCGTAGGCGTTCGCCTTGACCACGGCCCATACGCGCGAGCTGGCGGCGCGTCGGCGGATCACCGCGAGATTGTGGCGGACCGCGGCGGGGCGGATCTGGGCAAGGATGGGACGGGGCATGGCGGTCTCGGTCGGAATGGCGATGCGCCTTGCCGATCGGCCTCTCAGTGGCGATCGATCGCGCGTTTCGCGGTTGGTATGGTGACGGACGCCATCATATGGGCATCGAGGCAGTTTTATTTAATGTTTTTGTCACGTTTTTGGTAAAGATTGCCCTAGGCCGGGCGGGGCGCTCGGCCTGGGCCGCCGCCGGCGTGCATCATCCGGCCCCGGTTGCGGGCATGGAACCTGCGGCGGGAGACAAGCCCGGCTGCGGCTGGCCGAACCTGCTCGCATTTCCGTATCGCGCGAGCGGCCGCGCCAGCGCTTGCCGGCCCTGCATGGCGTGCCGTGCGCGGGCCGGCGGCCCGGGTTGGTGCCGGCCTCGTACGCATGTCACGAAATCGACGTACGATGCCGAAATATTCAAGCGCGAAGCACGCTGAAGGAGCGACCCCATGTCCTCGTCATCCGATCGCCCCGTCCGGGTTCCCGGCCCGGATCATCCGATTACGATCGCGCCCACCGGCGCCCATGTCCGCGTGCTGGCCGACGGCGCGCCGCTGGCCGACACGCACGGCGCGCTGACGCTGCGCGAGGCCAGCTATCCGCCCGTGCAGTACATCCCGCGCGCCGATATCGACGTCACGCGCGTGGTGCGCAGCAGCCACACCAGCTACTGCCCCTACAAGGGCGAGGCCACCTACTACTCGATTCCCGCGCTCGGCCCGCGCGGCGAGAACGCGATCTGGTCCTACGAATCGCCGCACGAGGCGGTGGCACCGATCGCCGGCCATTTCGCGTTCTATCCCGAGCGCGTCGACGCCATCGAGATCGCCGCCTGATCCAATCCGCCAAGGCACTGTAACCGCGACCGCGTTTTCCACGAACTCGAGGAACGCATGATTCGCGTGCCGATCCGCCCGCCCGCGCGTATCGCGCCCGGGCGACCTTGCGCACCATCCGCCACCGTGGCACGGGCCGCGGCTCGCGGACTCTCGCTGAAGATATCCATGGCCAGGTCCGCCGAAGCGGGCCGGCCGCCACTCCCGGAATCCGACCGATGACCAAGAACGAACTGACGGCGCGCACGCTCGCGTCGACCCTGGAACGGGAGATCGCCGCGGTGCGGCGCCATAGCCTCGAGCTCGCGAGCCCGCTGAGCCCCGAGGATCAGGTCCTGCAGTCGATGCCCGACGCGAGCCCCACCAAGTGGCATCTCGCGCATACCACCTGGTTCTTCGAGACCGTGATCCTGGCGCGTCACGCGCCGGGCTACACGCCCTTCGACGAGCGTTACGCCTACCTCTTCAACTCCTACTACGAGGCGCTCGGGCCGCGTCATGCGCGCCCGCGGCGCGGGATGCTGTCGCGGCCCTCGCTGGAGGACGTGCTGGCCTATCGCCATCACGTGGAAACGGCCCTGCTCGAGCTGGTGCGCGGCGCGGACCTGCCGCTGCTGGTGGAGATCGCGCCCGAGATCACGCTCGGGCTCAACCACGAGCAGCAGCACCAGGAACTGCTGCTGACCGACATCCTGCATGCCTTCTCGGTGAATCCGCTGCTGCCCGCCTATCGCGACGACGGCGCCGCGCCGCGCATGCCGGCCAGCCCGGCGGGCGAGGCGCGCTGGCTGGCGCACGCGGGCGGGATCGTCGAGATCGGCCATGACGGCGGCGGCTTCGCCTTCGACAACGAGGGCCCGCGCCACCAGGCGCTGCTGCGGCCCTTCGAGATCGCCGATCGCCTGGTGAGCAACCGCGACTACGCGGCCTTCATCGCCGACGGCGGCTACACGACCGCGGCGCTGTGGCTGTCCGACGGCTGGGCCGCGGTGCAGCGCGAGGGCTGGTGCGCGCCGGCCTACTGGCAGTCGCGCGAGGCCGGCGCGCTCGGCCTCGCGAGTGACGCGCACGATCCCGGCGCCGGCCTGCCCGGCTGGCTCGGTTTCGGCCTCGACGGCCTGCGGCCGCTCGATCCCGACGCGCCGGTGGCGCACCTGAGCTTCTTCGAGGCGGCCGCCTATGCCGAGTGGGCCGGCGCGCGGCTGCCGACCGAGTTCGAATGGGAGGCGGCCTGCGCGCTGCCCGGCATCGCGCAGATGCTCGACCACGTCTGGCAATGGACGCGCTCGTCCTACGACCCGTATCCGGGCTTCCGGCCGCTGCCGGGCATCGCATCGGAATACAACGGCAAGTTCATGGTCGGGCAGCAGGTGCTGCGCGGCAGCAGCCTGGCCACGCCGCCGGGCCATGCGCGGCCGACCTACCGCAATTTCTTCCCGCCGGCCGCGCGCTGGCAATTCACAGGAGTACGCCTTGTACGAGACCTCTGAGCTGTTCCGCGCGAACCCCAACAGCGCGAGTCGCCCGCCTGCCCGGAACCCCTTCCTGCGCGACCTGCTCGACGCGCTGGGTACCCGGCCGCGCAGCATCTCGCCGAAGTATTTCTACGACGCGGCCGGCTCGGCGCTGTTCGACCGGATCTGCGAGCTGCCCGAGTACTACCCGACGCGCACCGAGCACGCGATCCTGGCGGCGCACGCGGGAGAGATCGCGCAGGCGATCGGCGCCGAGGCGAACCTGATCGAGTTCGGCGCGGGCTCGCTGTCGAAGATCCGCTTCGTGCTCGACGCCTGCCTGGCCGCCGAGCCGCCCGCCAGCTACGTGCCGGTCGACATCTCGGCGGCCTATCTGCGCGAGTCGGCCGCCGCGTTGCGCCGCCACTATCCCGCGCTCGAGGTGCAGCCGGTGGCGGCCGATTATCTGCAGCCCGAAGCGATGCGCGAGCTCGCGCGCGTGCCGGATCGACGGATCGGCATCTTCTTCGGCTCGACCATCGGCAATTTCTCGAACCGCGAGGCCGATACCTTCCTGGGCCGCACCGCCGCGCTGCTGGCCGGCGGCGGCCTGCTGATCGGCGTCGACCTGGTGAAGGACACGGCGGTGCTGGAGCGCGCCTACAACGACGCGGCCGGCGTGACGGCGGCCTTCAACCTGAACCTGCTGGCGCGCGCCAATGCCGAGCTGGGCGCCGATTTCGATCTCGACGCCTGGCGCCATCGCGCGTTCTACGACAGCCGGCTGCAGCGCATCGAGATGCACCTGGTCAGCCTGCGCGCGCAGACCGTGAAGGTCGGCGGCCAGGCCTTCGAGTTCGCCGAGGACGAGACGATCCACACCGAGAATTCGCGCAAGTTCACGCTCGACGGCTTCCGCGGGATGGCCGAGCGTGCCGGCTACGTGCCGCGCAAGGTGTGGACCGACGAGGCGCAACTGTTCAGCCTGCACTGGCTGGAAAGCCCGGCGCGCTGAACGCGGGGCGCGTTGCCGACGCGGTGGCCGGCCGGCGCCGCGTCTCATCGGGCGCGTGCGCCCTGGTGAGCCCCGCTGCGGCGCTGGCCCTGCCCGCGAATTCGAATTGACGCTCGAACTCGTGCCGATTTAGGATGGCACCAGTCTTCGGGATAGACCCGGAGCGTTCCAACTCTTGAGGGAGCCTCATGAGCACGCAGTCCAGGCGCTTCGACGCGCTCGTCTTCATTGGTCGTTTCCAGCCGCCCCACCGTGGTCACCTGCATGTCCTGAAGGCCGCCCTGGCCCAGGCGCCGCGCGTATGCGTGCTGGTCGGCTCGACCGATCGCCCCCGCACCATCAAGGATCCGTTCTCGTTCGACGAGCGCCGCCAGATGCTCGAGTCGATGCTCGACGCCGACGAGCGCGAGCGCGTCATGATCGTCCCGGTGCAGGACTCCATGTACAACGACACCGACTGGGTCCGCTGGATCCAGCAGGCGGTGGCCGCCGCGCTCGGCGAGGCCGCCGCCACCGGCCGCGTGGGCCTGATCGGCCACGAGAAGGACGCCTCCTCGTACTACCTGCGCATGTTCCCGCAATGGCCCTTCGTCGAGGTCGAGCCGAACGAGGACATCTCCGCCACCGAGATCCGCGCGCAGTATTTCGCCGAGCGCCCGAACAGCTTCGTGTCCTGGGCCGTGCCCGCGCCGGTGTTCGCCTGGCTCGAGCAGTTCCAGGCGCGGCCCGAGTTCGCGCAGCTCAAGTCGGAAGCCGAGTTCATCGCCGCCTATCACCGCAAGTGGGCCGCCGCGCCCTACGCGGTCACCTTCGTGACCGTCGACGCGGTGGTGGTGCACTCCGGCCATATCCTGCTGATCCGCCGCCGCAGCGCGCCGGGGCAGGGCCTGTGGGCGCTGCCGGGCGGCTTCGTCGAGCAGGACGAGCGCATCGACGCGGCCTGTATCCGCGAGTTGCGCGAGGAAACCGGGCTCAAGCTGCCCGAGCCGGTGCTGCGCGGCTCGCTCAAGGACCGCCAGGTGTTCGACCACCCGACGCGCTCGCTGCGCGGGCGCACCATCACGCATGCCTCGCTGTTCCACTTCCCGACCGGCGAGCTGCCGCGCGTGAAGGGCAGCGACGATGCCGACAAGGCGCGCTGGGTGCCGCTCAACGAGTTCGAGACGATGCGCGAGCGCATGTTCGAGGATCACTTCGACATCGCCTATCACTTCCTCGGCAAGCTCTGATTCTCATCGTCCATGCTTCACCGTAGTTCACGCGCCCGGCCACGCCGGGCGCGACCGGCCCGCCAGGATAGACCCGGCGGCCTTCCCCCAGGTCCAGAGGAGCTCTGACCATGCACAGCACCGAAGCCGGCGGCCTCGCCGCGATCCTTGCCAACCCGATCCTCAACACGGATTCGTACAAGGCCTCCCACTACCTGCAATATCCGCCCGACGCGACGGCGATGTTCTCCTACGTCGAATCGCGCGGCGGCCGCTACGAGCGCACGCTGTTCTTCGGCCTGCAGATGCTGCTCAAGGAATACCTGTACCGGCCCGTCACGCACTCGATGGTGGACGAGGCGCGCGATTTCTTCGCGCTGCACGGCGAGCCCTTCAACGAGGCCGGCTGGCGCCGCGTGGTGGAGCGCTACGACGGCTACCTGCCGGTGCGCATCCGCGCGGTGCCGGAAGGCTCGGTGGTGCCGGTCGGCAATGCGCTGATCACGGTCGAATGCACCGATCCCGAGCTGTTCTGGCTGGCGTCCCACGTCGAGACCATGTTGCTGCGCATCTGGTACCCGGTGACGGTCGCCACCCGCAGCTGGCATCTGCGCCAGACGATTCGGCACTGGCTCGAACGCGGCGACGAGGATCTCTCGCAACTGCCGTTCAAGCTCCACGATTTCGGCGCGCGCGGCGTGTCGAGCGCGGAGTCGGCCGCGATCGGCGGCGCCGCGCACCTGGTCAGCTTCATGGGTTCGGACACGGTGCTCGGCGTGCTGGCCGCCAACCGCTTCTATCGCGAGCCGATGGCGGCCTATTCGGTGCCGGCCGCCGAGCACAGCACGATCACCTCCTGGGGCCGCGACGGCGAGCTCGAAGCCTACCGCCATGTGCTGGCGCGCTGCGCGAAGCCGGGCGGCATCGTCTCGGTGGTGTCCGATTCCTACGACCTGTTTGCCGCGCTCGACCTGTGGGGCGGTCCCTTGCGGCAGCAGGTGATCGACTCGGGCGCCACCCTGGTGGTGCGCCCCGATTCGGGCGACCCGGAAACCATCGTGCTGGCCACCGTGCGCGCGCTCGACGCCGCCTTCGGCGCGAGCGTGAACCGCAAGGGGCACCGCGTGCTGAACCACGTGCGCGTGATCCAGGGCGACGGCGTCAACGAGGCCTCGATCGAGGCCATCCTGGCATCGCTCGACGCGGCCGGCTATTCGGCCGGCAACGTGGTGTTCGGGATGGGCGGCGCGCTGCTGCAGCAGGTCGATCGCGATACGCAGCGCTTCGCGATGAAGTGCTCGGCGATCCGACGCGGCGAGGTCTGGCACCCGGTCGGCAAGGACCCGGTCACCGATCCCGGCAAGCGCTCCAAGCAGGGCAGGCTGACGCTGCAGCGCCATCGCGGCACCGGCGCCTATCGCACGGTGGCGATGCCGGCCGCATGGGACGACCACGCGGTCGAGGGCGAATGGGAGGATGCGCTGCGCACCGTGTTCGATACGGGGCGCCTGCTGGAGGAGGTGACGCTGGCCGAGGTTCGCGCGCGTGCGCACGCGCATGAAGTCGCGAGCGAGGCGCGGCAGCCCGAGGCCGAGGAGGTGCCGGTCCCGCTCGCCTGAGGCGGCGAGCGGCGGCGCGCCCGGCGCCGGTTCAGGCCGAGCGCGCCGCGAAAGCCCGCCCGCAAGCCAGCCGGATGCGGCTGGCGATGCGCATGAAGGCGAGCCAGTTCTGCGCCCAGACGCCTTCGCCGTAATCGCGGCCCGGGCCCGCATCGCCCGGCAACTGGTCCGAGATGCCGGTCGGCTCGATCCTGCGGGTCCAGTCGGCGGTGCGGAACAGCATGTCCCACCACGGAAACAGCACGCCGAAGTTGCAGCCATAGGCCACGCCGGTATGGCCATACTCGACCGCGTGATGGCGTCGATGGAAGGCCGGGCTCACCAGCAGCCGCTCCAGCAGCCAGCCGTAGGACAGGCGCGCATTGACGTGCTGGATGCTCTGCAGGGTATTGCCGACGGCCACCAGCACCACGTACTGGCCCGGCTGCACGCCGATCAGCAGCGCCAGCAGGGCGAAGAACGCGGCCTGGATCAGCACGTCGAGGAAGTGGTTGCGGTCGTCGTTCCAGAACGACATGCGGCGCTGGCTGTGATGCACCGCATGCAGTTCCCACCACACGCCGAAGCGATGCTGCCAGCGGTGGTACCAGTAGCCGGCGAAGTCGAGCGCGAGCGCGTAGATCGCGAACGAGACCAGCGGCCGGTCCGAGACGCCGGGCCAGAACTCGTCGAGATTGACGTTCCAGACGCGATGCACCTGCATCCAGGTCTCGGCGTGGTTGAACAGCGGCTGCAGGTAGACGAAGAACAGGCCATTGACCACGCCGAGCTTGGCGATCCAGGTGTACCAGACGTCGGCGCGCACCGCGCGGCGCTCGGGCCAGCGCTCGATCGGCCGCCAGGCCTCCAGCGGGCGCAGCAGCGCCCAGGTCAGCGCGATCTCGCAGACCGCGACGATCACCCAGTACAGCGCGTCGTAGATGTCCTCGTCATAGTCCATCAGGTGGGCGCGAAACAGCAGCGGCTGCACCAGGTCCACGTAGAGCGCCGTCTGCGCGGTGGCGATCAGGTTGTCGGCCGAAGCCAGCAGCGCGTCGATCATGGCGGGCCCGCCTCAATCCGGGTTGGGTGCATGGACCGGCGCGCGGTCGGCGAAGAACAGGCCGTGCGGCGAGCGGCCGACGGCGATCGTGCTGACCAGCTTGCGCGTGGCCAGGTCGATCACGCCGACATGGCGCGAGAAACGGAAGGTGACCCACAGGAAGCGCTTGTCGGCGGACAGTTCCATGTCGTCGGGGCCGGGCATCAGGCCGGTGATGTCGCCGGTGTTGGTCAGGGCCGCGTAGTCGAGCACGCTGATGGTGCTGTCGACGCGATTGGTGACGGCCACGTGGCGGCCGTCGTCGAGCGAGCGGAAGTTGTGCGCGCCGCGGCCGGTATGGATCCTCTTCACCACCTGGTGCGTGACGCAGTCGACCACCGCCACGTCGTCCTCGCCGGTCATGCCGACCAGCAGGTAGCGGTTGCCGGGCGTCATCCACAGCCCGGCCGGGTCCTGGCCCACGTGCATGCGCCAGTCGACGGTCTGGGTCGGCAGGTCGATCGCGGCGATTTCGCCCGATTCCTGCAGCGAGACGTAGACGGTGCGATTGTCCATCGAGAAGGTCATGTGGCTGGGCATCTTCTCGAGCGGCAGGCGCCTGGCCAGCGTGAAGTGCAGCGGCGCCTCGTAATGATAGATGTCGACGCGATCGAGCCGCAGCGCATTGGTGACGAACCAGCGGCCGTCGGGCGAGAAGCCGAGTTGATAGGGGTCCTCGATATCCTGCAGCGTGCCCTCGACGCGGCCGGTGGGCGGGTCGACGAACATCAGGTTGTCGGACACCGAGTTCGCGACGATCAGGGTCTTGCCGCCGGGCGTGATCATCAGGTGATGCGGCTCCTTGCCGGCGGGCAGGGTGGCCACCACCTTGCGCGAGGCCTCGTCGATCAGGTTCAGCCTGGCTTCGCCCGAATCGAGCACCACCACGTTGTCGGCATGGGCGGCCAGCGGGGCGCCGGCGGCGCAGAAGAGGGACAGCAGCAGCACGCGCAGGCGCGCGGCGGGGGAGCGGAACATCGGGACTTCCTGGTGCGAGCGTGACGAAAGCGGCGACGCGCGGCAATGACGGCGAGGGTCTCGCGTGTCGCGCGCGCTGGGCTGACGCGCAACTTACCGGGCAGCCCGATGAGCGTCCAATGCATTGTGCGGATGAAACGATGAGCGCCGCGTATGAGTGGAACAATCGCGCTTGCGCGCCGCAATGGCGGCCTTGCGCGCGCATCAATCGATCGTCGCGCCGCAAGCCGATGCGATCGGAATCGAAGCCGGCCGCAAGCGCGATGCGGGGTGATCGTGGGGAAGGTGGCAGGCGGCTGAAAGCCGTTTGTCGAACTGCTTGTATCGGCAACCAGTTGGGGAAGCCCCGGCGCGGCTCAGCGCAGCGTGCCGAACAGGCCGCCGAGCGCGGCGCGCAGCAGCTCGCCCGAGCTTGGCCGGCTCACGAAGCTCATGGCCGGCGCGTAGGTCAGCTCGAAGATCAGCGCACCGAGCGTTTCGGCATCCACCGAGAGCGCGGGATCGAGCCCGCGCAGACGCTCGCCGAGCGTGCGCCAATGCGAGCGCAGCACCGCTTCCTGCGAGGCGCGGAAGCTGTCGGCAGGCTTGGCGTGGCGCGCGTATTCGAGCACCAGCAGCGGCCAGCTGCCCAGGCGCGAATGCCGGTCGGCCCAGCCGGCGATCCGCTCGATCGCGTCGGCCGGCGTGGCGGCGCCGTCGATCGCCGCGTGCAGGTCGGCGAGGCTGCGCTGCCCATGCGCTTCCAGCACTTCCAGGAACAGCGCTTCCTTGCCCGGGAAGTTCGAGTAGACCGCGCCCTTGCTGAAGCCGGCCACCTCGGCGATGCGCTCGAGCGAGGTGGCCGCGTAGCCGTCGCGCGTGAACAGCGCGGCGGCTACCTCCAGCAGCCGATGGCGGGTTTGCGCCTGGCTTTCCTCGCGCGTCAGTCTGGCCATGCCTGTCTCCGTCGAATCGGAATCTCGGTTGAATGCCGGGCAGTATACAGATACCATCGAGTATCCGAATTATCCCGAGCTGTTCCATGTACAAGAAAGGTACCGCCCTCGAATTGCAGTTTTCGCCGCGCCGGCTCGGCGAGGCGCGCGGGCAGCCGCTGAGCCTCGGCCTGAGCGGCGAGGACGCCGGGCGCCTGTACCGCGCGCTCGACGCCTACCTGGCCGCCGCGCCGGCCCAGGGCGCGGAGCCGCTGGTGGTGAGCCTCGACGACGAGGGCGAGGTCCATGCGCCGGTGCCTGCTCACGCGCTCGATTCCGCCGCCGCCGAGGCCGAGCCCAACCAGCCAGTGCCGAGCGTCGTCGAATTCCGCCAGTTCGTCTGCCTGATCTGCGGCTGGATCTACGACGAAGCCAGCGGCGATCCCGAGCATGGCCTCGCGCCGGGCACGCGCTGGGAGGCGGTGCCCGACGACTGGCGCTGCCCGCTTTGCGACGTCGGCAAGGAAGACTTCGCCCTGATGGCTTTCTGATTCGTTCATCCGCTTCGTTTGCGATCCGGCTTCGCGAGATGCGCAAGCCACTTTCTTTCTTTTTGCCGACGCGTCGCCGATCACCCACGACCGGCGCCTGTCTGCTACGCGTTTTCTTCGATTACCTGCCATGTCGAACGAATTATCGGCAAGCAGGCCACGATTGACTTCGTTCGCTATCGAACCGTTTCGAGGGCTGCCGGCCGCTGTGCCCCGGCCCATCCGCATCACCCGCCACGCGGCTCGATTCCACCAAGCATTTCGCAAGCCCGCCGTGATCGTCCTTTAAGATGACGACACCGTCACCATCTGCGTATTCCATTGCGCCCAGAGTGTCCCGATGATCCATTCCTCCCGTTCGACGTCGGATTCCGAACGCCCGAAAGCGCAGGCGATCGCGCTCGGCGTGCTCTACACAGCACTCGTCGCGCTCGCGCTGTGGGTAATCCGTGAATTCCTGCCGGCCGTGGCCTGGGCCGGCGTGATCGCCATCGCGCTGTGGCCCGCGCTGCGCCGCATCGATGAGGTGCCCTGGCTGTCGGGGCGCCACACCGTGGTTTCGATCGTGCTGACCTCGGCGGTCGGCCTGCTGCTGGTGGTGCCGGTGGCGGTGGCGGTGGTGCAGGCCGCGGGCCAGGTCCACGAAGTGTTCGCCTGGGCGCGCGACGCGCGCCTGAACGGCATCCCGGTGCCCGACGCGGTCTCGCACCTGCCGTTCGGCGCGCAGCAGGTCAGCACCTGGTGGCAGGCCAACCTGGCCCAGCCGCTGCATGCGCCCACCGGCGTGAAGGCGATGAACAGCGAGGTCTTCGTCAGCTACGGCAAGGCCTTTGGCTCGCGCGTGGTGCATGCGGCGGTGCTGTTCGGCTTCATGCTGGTGACGCTGTTCGTGATCTTCCGGGCCGGCCCGAACATCTCGGCATCGCTGATGCGCGGCGTGCAGCGCGCGTTCGGCGCCAACGGCGCCTCGCTGATCCAGCGCATGGCCTCGGCCATCTACGGCACGGTGACGGGGCTGGTGGTGGTGGGCCTCGGCGAGGGCGCGCTGCTCGGCATCGCCTATGGGTTCGCGGGCGTGCCGCACGCGGCGCTGCTGGGGCTGGTGACGGCGGTGGCCGCCATGCTGCCGTTCTGCGCGCCGATCGTGTTCTGCGGTGCCGCGATCTGGCTGTTCCTGGTGCAGGGCGCGACGGGCTGGGCGATCGGCCTGGCCGTGTTCGGCTTCGTGGTGGTGTTCGTCGCCGAGCACTTCGTGCGCCCGGTGCTGATCGGCGGCTCGGCGCGCCTGCCGTTCCTGCTGGTGCTGTTCGGCATCCTCGGCGGCGCCGAGACCTTCGGCCTGCTGGGCCTGTTCATCGGGCCCGCGCTGATGACGGTGCTGACCGTGCTGTGGACCGAATGGATCCACTGAGGATTCGCCTCGATCGTTGCGCACGCAACGCATCGGCCTTCCCGGGCACATGCTTGCATGCCCGTTCGCACGCGAGGGCCGGTCGATTTTCGATGCGGGGTTTTAAAGTTTTCCACATTCGTGTCGTCGAGGTGGATTAGGATGCGGAAATGACGACCGATCGTGTTGGCCGGGTTCTGACCGGCCTGCTAGCCCCGCCCCCGCGTTCCTCCCTCGCCGCGCCGTTCGCCGCGAGCCTGCTGTTGTCGGGCTGCTCCTGGTTCGGCTGGCTGCATCATCCCTCGTTCTCGTACGCGAAGCTGCCGGTGCCGAAGGCCGCTTCCCAGCCGGGCGCCACCCAGCAGCGCGTGGTGGGCGCGGGCGGCAATCCCGCCAGCGTCTGGATGGTGCGCAACGGGACCGGCACTTGCTACAACTACCTGCTCCAGCACGGCAACGAACATCGGCCCTACTACGTGGTGTTCGACCGTCACGGCATCGTCACGCATCACGGTTTCGCCACCTGCATGGAGGCGGACCGGCAAGGCCTGCTCAAGCGCGCGGTGCCGGTTTCCTGAGGTCTTCCCGCTTTTCCCGCGGCACCCGGCGGCCCGCTCGCCCCCGGTGCCCGGTTATCACCGGGCGCTCTCGTCGATTTCCTGCCGCCGCCGGCCCGGCTCAGGCCAGCGTGTCCACCACGCCGCCATCCACGCGCAGCGCGGCGCCCGTGGTGGCCGACGCCTGCTGCGAGCACACGTACACCACCATGTTCGCGACTTCCTCGGTGGTCGCCGGCCGCTGCAGGATCGAGCTGGCGCGCTGGGTGCGCACGAACTCCACGGCCACCTCGTCGACCGTCTTGCCTTCCTGGTCGGCGGTTTCCTTGAGCATCGCCTTCACGCCGTCCGACATGGTCGGGCCCGGCAGCACCGAGTTGACCGTCACGCCGCTGCCGGCGGCGAGCTTGGCCAGGCCGCGCGCGATCGACAACTGCGCGGTCTTGGTGAAGCCGTACTGGATCATGTCGGCCGGGATGTTGAGCGCCGATTCCGACGAGATGAACACCACCCGGCCCCAGTCGCGTTCGAGCATGGCCGGCAGGTAGTGGCGCGAGAGCCGCACGCCCGACATCACGTTCATCTGGAAGTAGTGCTCCCATTCTCCGTCGTCGATCTCGAAGAAGGGCTTCGGGCCGTAGATGCCGGCGTTGTTGACCAGGATGTCGACGGCCGGGACCGCCTCGACCAGGGCCTTGACGCCGGCCGCGCCGGACAGGTCGCTGGCCACGCCCGAGGCGTTCACGCCGGGCACGGAGGAGCGCAGCGTGGCCAGCGAGGCATCCACCGAGCGCTCGCTGCGTCCGTTGATGATCAGGGTCGCGCCGGCGCGCGCGAGGCCTTCCGCGATGGCATAGCCGATGCCGCTGGTGGAGGCGGTGACGAGGGCGGTCTTGCCGGTCAGGTTGATTTGCATGATTCGGAGTCCCTGGAAGCGTGGAAACGGTGTGCCGCGCGTCGCTGGCTGCGCGCACGGCACAGGATGCATCAGCTCGGGCGAATCGCCTCGCACGCGGCGGCGGCCGGGCCGGATTGCATGATCCGCCGGCCGCGGTCGGTTCGCTGCGTTCGCCTCATTCCTTCACGTAGCACGGATAGGCCAGCTTGGCGGCCCGCGTGGCGGCGAGGTCGAGCGTGATCGCGCGCAATGGGGCGGCCTGCGAGGTGGTGCCGAGCGATTCGCCCGTCGGTGAGATAGCAAAACCGGTGCCGCCGAATTCGAGCGTCGGCGTGGCGCGTCCATGGCGGTTCGAGCTGACCAGGGCCGCGCCGGCCACGATCGCCGCCATCGCGCCGGCCGTGAACCAGTGCTGGACGGCGTGGCCGGTGGCGCGCGGCGTGACGATCAGGTCGGCGCCCAGGCGCCCGTAGGCGCGCGCATGCTCATTGAAGAACAGCTCGGTGCAGAGCAGCACGCCCAGCTTCAGCTTGCCGACCGTCGCGCATTCGAAGCCCTCGCGGCCGCGCTCGAACCAGCTCGCCTCGTGCCAGCCCGGCTCCTCGGGAAAGAACTTCTTGTGATGCAGGTAGCGATAGGCACCGCCCTCGATCACGAAGGCCTCGTTCGCCAGGCGCCGCGCCTGCGCCACCGGCCGCGAGGACAGCACCGCCCCCACCTGCAACCGGCCCAGCGCCGCCAGGGCCTCCTCGTGCAGCGCCACGCTGCGCGCGGCCGCCTCGGCATCGTAGTCGGGCGTGATCGCCAGCCACGGGCCGAAGGGCATCTCGTTGGTGACCAGCAGGTCGGCCTGTTCGGCATCGACGGCGCGGCGGATCGCCTCCCAGGCCGCGCCGCTCGGCTGCAGGCCGTCGGGCCATTGCACGTAGAGGATCCTGACTGTCCCTGTCTGCATCGCTGCTCCCTGGCGTGGAAAGGAAGGCGGGACCGGTTGTCCGGCTGCCCGGCGAGGCTGAAAGCTTTTTGTAGTCGTGCTCGGTGCGAGGCGCCTTCACGATTTCCCGACGGTCGAAAAAAAATTTTGCATCGGCCGGGAATAAACGCACGGACCCTGTGTTCGCCCTCATGTAACCCAAGCGCTCAGCCGCGAATCGCCGACGACAGCCTGGGTATGGTCCGGCCTTCGCCTCACCGCATGAAAGGTGAACGAAGTGGGGACTCCCGTCAATGCAATGCCTCTGGAGAAGTCAGATGAAGTTGAAATCGCTTGTCGCCGCCGCCCTGGCCTGTACCGCCATCTCGGGCGTGAGCTCGGCCTTCGCGCAGGACAACGCCGCCGCCGCGCCGGCCGCGCCGATCAAGAACGTGGTGCTGGTGCATGGCCTGTATGCCGACGGTTCGAGCTGGGCAAAGGTGATTCCGCTGCTGCAGGCCAAGGGCCTGCACGTGACGGCGGTGCAGAACCCGACCACCTCGTTCGATGCCGACGTCGACGCGGTCAAGCGTGCGCTGGCGGCCCAGGACGGCCCGACCCTGCTGGTCGCGCACTCCTACGGCGGCATGGTGATCAGCCAGGCCGGCGACGATCCGAAGGTGGCGGGGCTGGTCTATATCGCGGCGCGCGCGCCCGATGCCGGCGAGGACTATCCGGCCTTGACGAAGAAATTCCCGGCCGCGCCGGCCTCGGCGGGCCTGCAATGGTCGGCCGACGGTTTCGGCAAGCTCTCGGAACAGGCCTTCGTGCACGACTTCGCCGGCGACCTGCCGCCCGAGGAAGCGCGCGTCTACTACGCCGTGCAGCAGCCGATGGGCAAGCCGATCACGATGGCGAAGACCACCGTGGCCGCCTGGCGCGACAAGCCGACCTGGTACGCGGTGTCGACCGAGGATCGCACCATCAACCCCGACCTGGAACGCTTCATGGCAAAGCGCATGCATGCGCACACCATCGAGATCCAGTCGAGCCACGTGTCGCTGATCTCGCACCCGGCCGCGGTGGCGAACCTGATCCTGGAAGCGACGGGCGAGGCGAAGTAAGACGGGGCGGCGGGCGCGATCGCGAAGCGGCGCGCGCGCCTGCCGCCGTTCGTCATTGCGGCGCGACGCTGCGCATCCAGCGCGCGATATCGCCGACCACCTGTTTCTCGATGCCGAAATAGCCGTGCGGCGACAAGGAGCTGCACGGATTCGACGACTGCGCGACACCGCCCTCGACATGCAGGACGGTGGCCGCGCTGTTTTTCATGGCGGCGGCGATTTCGGGCGCGCGCGAGGGCGGCGCGACGGTGCAGGTGTCGTCGCGGTTGGCCACCACCAGGGCCGGCGCGCGCACGCGTTCGGGCCGCGCGTCGAACACCGTCTCGCCCGAATGCCCGACCACCGACACCGATTCGGTCAGCACGATGCCGGCCAGTTCGCCGTCGCGCGCGCTCGAGCCGGCCGCCATCGCGGCGATCGAGCCCTGGCTGGTGCCCATCGCCCAGAGCGGGCGATCGGTGAGCGTGTGCGCGTAGTCGAGGATCTCGCGCAGCACCTGCCGATAGGCCTCGGTGCTGCGCTCGCCGCGCATCGACTTGTGGCCGATCGCATCGACGATCACCACGCCATAGCCGAGCCGGGCCCACAGTTCGCGCGTGCGCACCACGAAGTTGTTGTCGTGGCGGATCGCGCCGTCGCGTTCGATGTCGACGTCGCCGGCGCCACCGGGGAACATCAGGATCACGCCGCGCATCGGGCCTGCCGGGCCGTAGAACAGCACGCGCTGGTGCTCGCCGCCGGGTAGCGGCAGGTCCTGCACGGCGCTGCGCGTGGCGAGATCGGCGCCGGCGGCGACGCTGGTGGGCGGCGGGGGCGGCACTTCGTCCGCCGACGGGCGGCGCGCGCTCGCGCCATGGGAGAAGCCGAGCGCGAGCAGCGCGACGGCGAGGATGGACAAGCGGGACCGACGAATCATGTGCTGAGTACCACCGAGATAACTGGGACGAAAGCGGGGCGGCGCGATTGCACCGCGCGCCTAGCGTACGCCAGCGGCCGGGGCCGCGACCAATACATTTTCGGCGACGCCGCGATACGTTCGGCGTATGTCATCGGCGCAGGCCCGTGCGGTGGACTCGCGCATCCCGATCGACATCGAATCGCAAGGAAAACGACGCATCCGGAAAGGCACCGCGCGGTCGATCGCAGGGCGCCGGCGCGCGATGTGCGCTCGGCCCGGCGCTCAGGCGCGCGTCGCGTCGAGCTGCTTCAGCACCTCGATGAAGGCCCGCAGCGCGGCCGGCACCTGGCGGTGGCCGGGATAGTAGAGGAACAGGCCCGGATAGACCGGGCACCAGTCGGCCAGCAGCGCGCGCAGCGACTTGTCGCGCAGATGGGGCAGTGCCAGCTTTTCCGGCACCATCGCGATGCCCAGCCCCTTCAGCGCGGCCTCGATCATCAGCTCGGTGCGGTTCAGCGTCAGCGCGCCCTGCACGTCGAGCGAGATCGCCTCGCCGTGGCGCTCGAATTCCCAGCGGTAAGGGCGGCCCGCCGGCGTGCGCGCGCGAATGCAGCGATGCTCGCGCAGTTCGTCCGGCGTGCGCGGCGCGCGGCGGCCCTTCAGGTAGGCGGGCGAGGCGACCGGCAGCATCCGCGACGGGCTGCCGAAGCGGATCGCGACCATGTCCCGAGGCACGTCGTCGCCGAGCCGGAAGCCGGCGTCGTAGCCTTCGGCGACGATGTCGACGAAGGCCGGCTCGGCCACCAGGTCGACCTCCACCTCGGGATAGCGCTCGATGAACACCGGCATCACGTGCCGGACCAGCAGCATCGATACGGTCTCCGAAGCAGTCAGCCGCAGCCGGCCGCCGGGCGCCTCGCGCGAGGCGCTGAGCTCGGCCAGCGCCTCGTCGAGGCCGGCCAGGATCGGCGCGAGCTGCGCCACCAGCCGTTCGCCGGCCTGGGTCGGCGAGACGCTGCGCGTGGTGCGGTTCAACAGGCGCGTGCCGAGGCGTTCCTCCAGCTCGCGCATCATGTGGCTCAGCGTCGAGGGCGCCAGCTCCAGCGCCTCGGCCGCCTTGCGGAAACTGCGCTGCGAGCTCACCGCGGCCAGCGCTCGCAGCTCGACTAGCGTGACGCGCTCATTCATGGGTTTTCGCCATCAGGGTATGCCGGTTCAGGGCGGTTATCGGCTCGCATTATCGCTGCTAAATTGCGTGCCGTTCCATCACCGCCACAAGGAGAGCGAGATGTCCCGAACCTGGTTCATTACCGGCATCGGCAGCGGCTTCGGCCGCGAGATGACGCAGCAGTTGCTGGCGCGCGGCGATCGCGTGGCCGGCACGGTGCGCGACACGCAGGCCGTCGCGGACCTGCGCGAGCGCCATGGCGACGCGCTCTGGAGCGCCACGCTCGACATGACCGACCTGCCGGGCATCCAGCGCGTGGTCGCGCAGGCCTTCGAGGTCTTCGGCCGGATCGACGTGATCGTCAACAATGCCGGCTACGGCCTGTTCGGCGCGGCCGAGGGCCTGTCCGACGCGCAGATCCGTCATCAGATCGACACCAACCTGATCGCCCCGATCCAGGTCACGCGCGCGGCCTTGCCGGGGCTGCGCGCCCAGGGCGGTGGCCGGATCCTGGCGATCTCCAGTTATGGCGGGCAGGCCACGCACCCGGGCGCCTCGCTCTATCACGCCAGCAAGTGGGGCATGGAGGGTTTCTTCGATGCGCTGTCCGCCGAGGTGGCGCCGTTCGGGATCGGCGTGACGATCGTCGAGCCGGGCGGCGCGCGCACCGCGTTCCGCCGCGCGGCCGGCCGGCATTTCGGCGCCGAGCTGGAAGCCTATCGCGACACGCCGGTGGGGGCCCTGTACGCGCGCTTGTCGGATCCCGGTTTCGTCGCCAGCGGCGACCCGGCGAAGATGGTGTCGATCATGATCGACAGCGTGGATCGCACGCCGGCGCCGAAACGCATCGCGCTTGGCCGCGATGCCTACACGATGATCCGCAATGCCCTGGGCGAGCGGCTCGCCGCCGTCGAGGCCGATCGCGAACTGGCGCATTCGACCGATTTCGACGCGCCGGCCTGAGCGGGCTATTCCGTGCGCGTGATTCAGGTGAGGCCAGTCGCGCCCCGCACTTCGACGATCGCGCGTTCGAGCCGCGTCACGGCCGCCTCCATGGACTCGGCCGGCACGTTGCCGTAGCCGAGCACCAGGCCGTTGTAGGCCGAGCTGTCCGAGCCGGGCAGGCAGAACGGCGAGAGCGCGCGCAGCACCAGGCCGTGCGCGCGCGCGGCGCGCTCGACCTCGACGTCGGCGACCGGCGCGTCGAGCCGTGCCGACAGATGCATGCCGCCGTCGCCGGCCGAGACCGTCAGCAGGCCGCCGAGCCGGCGCGTCAGCGCCTCGTGCAGCACGTCGCGGCGCTCGGCATAGACGCGGCGCATGCGGCGCAGGTGCCGGCTGAAATGGCCGGCCTCGATGAATTCCGCCAGCGCGAGGTGGTCGGCCAGCCGCCCGCGCGGCGACAGCGCCGAGGAGACCTGCTCGAGCTCGGGCGCGATGGCGCCCGGCACCACCACGAAGCCCACCCGCAAGGCCGGGAACATCACCTTGCTGAAGGTGCCGAGATAGATCACCGGCGCGTCGCGCACCACGTTCTGCAGGGCCGCCAGCGGCGTGCCGTGGTGGCGGAACTCGCTGTCGTAGTCGTCCTCGACGATCCACGCACCGACGTCCCGCGCGGCCTGCACCAGCGCGACGCGCCGCTCCTGGGACATCACCGCGCCGAGCGGGTATTGGTGCGAGGGCGTGATGTAGACCAGCCGCGGCGGCGCGCTGCGCCACAACTCGGCCGTGGGCGCCAGGCCATGCGCGTCGACCGGCACCGGCACCAGGCGCAGCCCGGCGGCCTGCAGCGCGACGCGCGCCCCGCCGTAGCCGGGGTTCTCGATCCAGGCGATGTCGCCGGCATCGGCGAGCGCCCGCGCGCAGAGATCGAGGCCGTATTGCGTGCCGTCGGTGATCAGCACCTGCTCGGCCTCGCAGGCCACGCCGCGCGAGACGCGCAGGTAGCTGGCGATCGCCTGGCGCAGCCGCAGGTTGCCGGCGGCAGGCTGGTAGTCGAGCTGGGCCGGGCCGATGCGGCGCCAGGCGCGTTCCACCGAGCGCCGCCAGGCCGTCAGCGGGAAGGCGTCGAGGGCCGGCACGCCGAGCACGAAGGCGCCCAGCTCGCCGGGGCGATCGACGTTGCGGCTCAGGCTCGCGGCGCGCCGCGACAGGGGCGGCGGCGCCAGCGGCGGCACGCGCTCGGCGCGCGCGGGCGGCAGGCCGGTGCGCGCCACGCGCGTGCCTTGCCGGTCGGCGATCACGTAACCTTCGGCCGTCAGCCGCTCGTAGGCGTGCAGCACGGTGTTGCGGGCGATGCCGAGCAGCTCGGCCAGCGTGCGCGAGGAGGGCAGGGCCGTGTCGGCATCGAGCCGACCTTGCAGGATCGCCTCGCGCAGGCAGGCGTAGAGGCGATGCTGGCGTGGCTGGCGCGCCTCGTCGGCGCCGCCGGCGGGCTCGAGGAAGGCGGCGAACAGGACGCGGAAATCCATCGTGGCTCCAAGAATCGATGATCGGCTGGATCTAGGCATGGTGCCATGGTTTGCGTATCGTCCGGTGCTTTCCATCCCGTCATTCCGGAGCCAGGCCATGAACGATGCCCCCGCCAGGGATCTCCCCAGCTCGGAGCGCACCCGCGTGCGCCGTGTCGCGCAGCGCGCCCATTACGATCGCGCCACGCTGGAGGCGATCGTCAACGCGGCCCATGTCTGCCATGTCGCGTTCGCCGACGAGCAGGGCGTGCATTGCATTCCCACCGCCTGCTGGCGCGACGGCGATCATCTCTACATCCATGGTTCGAACGGCAGCCGGATGCTGAAGCTGGCCGCGGCCGGCGCGCAGGTCTGCGTGAGCATCACGCATCTCGACGGGCTGGTGCTGGCGCGCTCGGCCTTCAATCATTCGATGAACTATCGCTCGGCGATGATCTACGGCCGCTTCGAGGTCGTGCCCGAAGCGCGCAAGGGTGCCGTGCTCGACGTATTCCTGGAACAGCTTGCGCCGGGGCGCAGCCGCGAGGCGCGCCCCGGCAATGCCAAGGAGCTGGCGGCGACCACGGTGCTGCGGATCGGCTTCGACGAGGTGGCGACCAAGGTTCGCCAGGGCGGCCCGAAGGACGACGAGGACGATCTCGGCTTGCCGGTCTGGGCCGGCGTGCTGCCGCTGGGCGTGGCGCGCGGGGCGCCGATCGTCGAGGCGGCGCCCGATGGCACGCCCGCTTATGTACGCGACTGGGAGCGCGTCGTTCTCGCCTGAGTACGGGCGCGGCGCCGGGTTGCCAGCGCTCCGGCGGCTGCCGAATCAGCCTCGGCAGCGCTGGACCCGCCCTCGTCGGCGAGTGGCGCTTCAGCCGGTCGTGAGAGGGGGCAAGCGGCCTTCAGTCGGCCGTATCCCCGCCCTTGGGCAGCTTCGACCAGGCGGCGTGCCCCGGCAGCGGCGACCAGGCCGGGCGCGCCGCCTTCGCCGTGTCGATCACCACCAGGTAGCGGCCCGCGTCGGGCGTCGGCTCGCGCGGCTGGTCGCGCAGGATCCACGGCGCCTCGCCCTCGCTCGCGCGCGTCTCGTAGTCGGCATCGAGGATGCCGCGATGGTCGAGGAAGGCATTGAGCGAGCCGGGAATCCGCACGCAGCCCTTCGAGTGGCGGATGCCGAGCAGCGGCTCGAGCTTGTCGGGATCGGTGGAATGCATCTGGAAGCGCATCGGCGAGGTACCGCCCTTGCCCCAGCCGCGCTGGCCGTCCACCCAGCCGAAATCGAAGATGCGCCGACCGGCCGCGCCATAGCCGCGGATCTTGTTCTCGTTCTCGGTTCCCTCGGCGCGGAAATCCATGTTGACGGGCGAGTGCTCGAACACGCCGGTGGGCGTGACGAAGTGGTCGTACTGGCCCGGCAGCCCGGTGCCGACGGGCGAGGCGCCGATCAACTGCCACTCGTTGCCGGGCGTGGTGCGGAAGTAGACGAACAGCGCCTGGACGTTGCGCGCGCGGTCGACCAGCACAACGTATTCGCCGGCCAGTTCGCCGTGGCCCTTGGCAGCCAGCGCCTGCTGCAGCCGCGTCGCGTATTCGCGCTGGGCCGCGGCCGGCACCGTCAGGCGCCGCGTGACCTCGCGCGCATAGGTATCGCGCATCGCCAGCGCGCGCCGGGTGATCGCCAGGGCTTCCTCGGCATTCTTCGGCGCGGGATGGAACACGGGCGGGGGGAGTTCGGCGGGGACCTCGGGCGCTTCGGCGGCAGAGGCCGACGAGGCGGCCGAAGCGCTGGCGCTGGAGGCTGCCGAAGCGGCGGACGCCGTGGAAGCCGGAGCCGCGTCGGCGTGTGACGACGCCTTGGCCGCGGCAGGCTCTGCAGCCGGTGCCGCAGCCTTGCCGGCCGGAGCCTGCGCCGCGGAAGCGGGCGCAGGCTCCGGAGCCTCGGCGGCCAGCACCGGCGCGGGCAGGGTGCCGAGCACGGCGAATGCCGCGCAGGCCAGGCAGGCGATCGCACGCCCGCGATGAGGAGCGGGGTGAGCGGGGTGCCATGACGACGGGGCGTCGAATGGTTCTGGCATCAGGGGGCCTCGTGTCAACGACGATGACGGTGAGGCATGGCTGGCCCGAATTCGTTCGGCCGGGGTTGTGACGACTTGTAAGCGGGGTCGGAGCGCAGGAGCTCAGGCGGCGAAGCGGTTCAGCCGAGATCCTCGTCGATTTCCTTGCGCTCGCGGCGCTCCTCGTTGCCGCGCCGGGCGCGCAGGCGCTGGCGGGAGAGCACCGAGATCACCTCGCCGGTGCTGGCGCCGGCCGGGATTTCATTGCGGATCACCTGGGCGACCAGCGGCAGGCCGGCCCGCTGTCGTTTCAGCGCGCGGGCGATCGCACCCCGGCACGCCGGGCCGTGGCATTCCCATTCGTCGCGGATTCGTTCGCAGTAGCGGCATTTTTCCATCCACAGAGTCTAACCGGAATCGACCTTGCGCTCGGGGCGGGCCGCAACGGCCCGGAGCGGGGCGATGGGCATCGGTGAGGCTCGCGGTCGTCAGTTACCCGAAGCAAGTTGGTTGCATGCGGGACTGGTTCGCCCGGATCGGCGGGGCGGCGGCGAGCGGAACGTGCAGCCTCGATTGCGAGCGAAAACGTGCACGATGGCCATCATTGCTGTCGCATCGTGGACACGCGTCGCGCCCGCCTTCCACGGCGTCTGGAACGGCAGGTTTGCAAAGCAGCAAACCATCCGCATCGATGCCGTCGATGGCACGCGATGCAATCCGAAGGCCGATGTTGCGACGCGAAATGACCGGCTGCCGAATCACGAATTTCGTGCTGTTTCGCCAGCCGGATTTGATTCCTATGACGAAAAAATTATCGGGCCCATCAGGGTGAATACCTACATAAAAGCGCTGATAGCGGTATAGTAGGCGCGCTCGCCGGCGCCTCCCCAGCGCCGGCCGAAATTCCGGCGGGCTGCGCCGCCATCCGTGATTTCACCCTGGACGATGCAAGAAACCCTGTTGCTCATTGCCGCGTCGATCGGCGTCGCGATCATCGCGATCGGCGCCGGCGTCTGGTTCGCCGGACGCCAGGCAAGACGGAATCCCTATGCCCGTCACGCGCTGGTGCGCGAGGCCGTGCCCGCCGAGCGTCGCGCGAGCACCGATCCGGTCGCGTCCCATCTCGCTTCTCGCCTGGTTTCTCCCGCCGTGGCCGGTTTCGTGCCGCCCGTTGCCGACGCCGCCGCCAAGGGGCGCCAGGCGGCCGATGGCGCGACCGCGCTGGGCTCGGCGGCCCGCGACGCGCAGGCCGCCGCCAAGGCCGCGATTCGCGAGGCGCGCGAGGCCGATGCCGACGCGGTCGATCTCGAGCATCGCGCCGCGCAGGCGGTGCGCAACGCGCGCCCGAACGTATCGGGCTCCGAAGCATTGGCGCTGCGCCTGCAGGACCGCGCCCGGCGTGCGCGCCGCTACGCGACGCTGGCCTCGCAATGGGCCGCCGATGCGCGCAACTACGCCGAGCTGGCGATCGGCGAGCCGACCGGCTCGCATGCGGCGCTCGCGATCGAGCGCGCGATGCAGGCAGCCGGCGCGCATCGCGAGACGCAGCGGCTCGCCACCCAGCGCCGCGGCCGCGTGCGCGGCCTGCAGACCGCCGAGCGCTGAGGCGCGGGGCGTCGTCGAGTTTCCGCGCCGCCCGTCCCCATCTTTTTCCCCTTTCCTGCTGTCGATCCGCTCGCGCGTCGCACGCGTCGAGCCGAGCGGATCGCGGCGGGCGCAGCGAGCGACTGCTGCGCCCTGGCCGCTCGAGCCTCAGTGCCCGCCTTCGGGCTGCCCGCGCTTCGCCTTGGCACGCCGCGACAGCATGTTCATCCCCTCCACGAAGGCCGAGAAGGCCATTGCCGCGTAGATGTAGCCCTTGGGCACGTGGCTGCCGAAGCCTTCGGCGATCAGCGTCATGCCGATCACCACCAGGAAGCTCAGGGCCAGCATCACGATGGTCGGGTTGCGGTCGATGAAGCGCGACAGCGGGCCGGCCGCGACCAGCATCACCGTGACGGCGGCGATCACCGCGATGAACATGATGGCGACGTGCTCGGTCATGCCGATCGCGGTCACGATGCTGTCGATCGAGAACACGATGTCGAGCACCAGGATCTGGCCGATCGCCGCGACCGGCGTCAGCATCGCGGCGGCCACCCCGCCCGCCGCGCCGGCCTGCTCGCCCGGCGCCACGTGATGGTGGATCTCCTTGGTCGCCTTCCAGACCAGGAACAGGCCGCCCGAGATCAGGATCATGTCGCGCCAGGAGAAGGCGTGGTCGAACAGCGTGAAGGCCGGCTGGGTGAGCCGCGCGATCCAGGCCACCGTGCCCAGCAGCGCGAGCCGCAGGAACAGCGCCAGGCCGATGCCGATGCGCTGGGTGCGTGCGCGCTGCGCCTCGGGCAGCTTGTTGCTGAGGATCGAGATGAAGATCAGGTTGTCGATGCCGAGCACGATCTCCATCGCGACGAGCGTCACGAGGGCGGCCCAGACGGCGGGGTCGGCGGCGAGGGTCAGCAGGTGGTCCATGGCGGTCGGGTTCCGGAATCCATTGGTGGGCTGGTGTCGAGGCTTGTTATGATCGGCGATCGTCGGCTTCGGGAAAACCATCTCGGAACTGATTCCGACGTCGGTTTTTCCGAAGTTCGTCACGACTGCTGGAGCCATCATGCTGAATTTTCGACATTTGTACTACTACTGGGTGGTCGTGAAGGAGGGCGGCTTCGCGCGCGCCGCCGAGCGGCTCGACATGGCGGTGCAGACCATCAGCGCGCAGGTGCGCGAGCTCGAGCGCGCGCTCGGCCATCCGCTGCTGAAAGCGGCCGGGCGCGGTGTGACCATGACCGAGGCCGGCCAGGCGGCCTTCGCGCGCGCCGACGAGATGTTCCGGATCGGCGCGCATATCGCCGACGACGTGCGCGCGGCGGCCAGCGGCGAGCTGGCGCGGCTCGCGGTGGGGCTGACCGATGGCGTGTCGAAGCTGGCCGCGCACGCGGTGCTGGAGCCCGCGCTCGACACGCCGTCGCTGCGGCTGCGCTGCCACGAGGGCGAGCTCGACGACCTGCTGGCCGAACTGGCGCTGCACCGGCTCGACCTGGTGCTGGCCAGCCAGCCGGCGCCGCCGCATCCCACCCTGCGCCTGACGAGCGAGCGGCTGGTGGCTTCGGCGGTGGATTGGTACGGGCCGGCCAGCCTCGTCACGCGGGCCTCGCGCGAGCGGTTTCCCGATTGCCTCGCCAGCTTGCCGGTGCTGCTGCCGACCGCGCATTCACCCTTGCGCGCGCAACTGGAGCGCAGCTTCGAGGCGAGCGGGATCCGGCCGCGCATCGCCGGCGAATTCGAGGACAGCGCCTTGCTGGCGGTGTTCGGCGCGCGCGGGCTGGGGGTGTTTCCGCTGAGCGAGGCGGGGGCCGGCGACGCGGCCATGTTGCGCGGCCTGCGCCGGCTCGGGCGGGCCGATGGGGTGGTGGACGAGATCTACGCGATCCGCTCGCGGCGCGGCGAGCACCATCCGCTGGTGGAGCGGGTGATGCTCGGGGCAGAGTCGAGCCGCTGATATCGCGACAAGTTTTCCTGGACCCGGGAATTTGCTTTTGTATTTGACATGTCACAAGTAGGTGTCGTGACGTATCAACTACGTTGACACATCTTGCTCGGTTTTCTACACTTTTCGTGTATCGACGTGTTGATACGTTTGCGAACGACGGATCATGAAAGCCAGGAGACGAGGTGCAAGAGCATGTCGTGCGATGTTCGGTCCGTCTCGCTTTTCCAGGGGGATTGAGTGATGGCTGTTCAAACGCTGAAGCGCTGGGGTAATAGTCTCGCGGTTCGAATTCCGGCCAATGTCGCACAGGAAGTGAAATTCACCGAAGGGCAGGAGGTCGATGTGCAGGTCGTTGATGGCAATTTGCAAATACGAGCGCATGGCGCAATCAAGCGTTTTTCCCGCGAGCGGTATCTACAGCAACTTCGTGAGGCGAAGCTTGCCCCGCACCCCCATGTCGAGTTTGGCGAGCCTCAGGGCGATGAGTTTGGTGGTCCGGACGATCCGGCGCGCCGCTGAAGGGGGGCCACGATGCTTGATGGAATTCCGGAAGCGGGAGATGTGATTCGTTTGTATATCGGGCCGAGTAAAGGTAACGAACAGGATGGATATCGAGCGGTCGTTGTTCTGACGGCCCTGGATATCAATGAGTTGACCGGACGTATAGTCGGTCTGCCCATTACCTCGACGATCCGGGGCTGGGATTCGGAAATACCTCTCTCGAGCCTCGCTCGGCCCGGCGTGGCACTTGTCGATCAGATCGTCAATCTGTCGTTCAGGACACGTGTTTTCACATGCGACGGGGAGCGGGCCACGGACAAGGAAATGCAGGCGATTCGATTCGCTGTCCGCAGTTTTCTCGACCTGTAGATCGAAGCGGCGCCCATTCTCCTCATCCTTATCCGAATGGGCCTGGCCGCTCGGCCATCTTCAAGCCTCCACCATCCCACCCACCCGATGAAACGCGCGGCCGAAGTAGATCAGCCCGTCCGTATCGCCGCGCACGCGGATCGCCGTGGCCTCGACGAACACCACCGTGTGCGAGCCCACCTCCTTCATCTCCACGATGGTCCCCTGCACGCTGGCCAGCGCGTCGCGCAGCACCGGCACGCCGTCCTGGCCTTCGTCCCAGGCGGCCAGGCCGAAGCGCTCGTCCATCGGCATCCTGGTCAGTCCTGCGAAATGACGCGCCAGCGGCTCGTGCTCGCCGGGCAGCACGTTCACGCACAGCGAACGGTTGCCGGTGAGCGTGGCGTGGGTGCTGCTCGAACGGTTCAGGCAGATCAGCAGGGTGGGCGGCGCGTCGGTGACCGAGCAGACCGCGCTCGCCGTCACGCCGCAGCGGCCGTGCGGGCCCGCCGTCGTGATCAGGTTGACGGCGGCGCCGAGATGCGCCATCGCGTGGCGGAACAA
The DNA here is from genome assembly GCF_007828315.1 of Burkholderia sp. SJZ089. Classification (NCBI taxonomy): domain Bacteria; kingdom Pseudomonadati; phylum Pseudomonadota; class Betaproteobacteria; order Burkholderiales; family Burkholderiaceae; genus Burkholderia; species Burkholderia sp. SJZ089. Next base: position 338,048 of record NZ_VIUM01000008.1, read on the forward strand.
CTGGCGCGCGTCCTCGTCGGCGGCTGCGCGCGTTGGGTCGGTCATGGACACTCCTGGAGCGGACGACATGGCGAAAGCCGCGGCCGCTCATGGGACAGGGCGGCCGGATTCGCTCGATAGTCCCGCAGTGTCGCCCGTCCGGCGGAAAAAGTCAGGGTAACCCCTTGCTTGCCGGGGTTTTCGACCACGCCGCCGAGCTTTGCTCGCGCCGCCTCAGGCGCCGTGCGCGAGGCTCGCCAGCGAGACCAGCATGACCGGCATGGCGACCATCGCGAGCAGCGTCTGCATGGCCGTGATGCCGGCCATCAACGGCGCGTCGCCGCCGAGCTGGCGCGCCATGATGTAGGACGAGGAGGAGGTCGGCAGGGCCTGGAACAGCAGCGCGACCGTCATGACGGCCTCGCCGAGCCCGAGCGCGCGGCCGGCCGCGAAGGTCAGCAGCGGCATGGCGAGGAACTTGAAGAGCGAGGCGACCAGCATCGGCTGCAGCCAGGCGCGGGTCGCGCCGAAGCGCAGCGCGGCGCCGACGCAGAGCAGGCCGAGCGGCATCGAGGCGGCGCCGAGCGCGCGCACCGCCGGCTCGATCGCGGCGGGCACGGCGATGCCGCCGGCCTGCATCGCGCCGCCGATCGCGCAGCCCACCACCAGCGGGTTGGTCAGCACCTGGCGCAGCGCCGCGGCCGGCCCGAGCCGCGTCTGGCCGTAACGCGCGAAGACCAGCACGCAGAACAGGTTGACGGTGGGCACGATCACCGCCACGCAGACCGCCGAGAGCGCGATGCCCTGCCGGCCTAGCAGGCCGGCCGCCACGGCGGTGCCCACGTAGTTGTTGAAGCGCACCGCGCCCTGGAACACCGAGGTGAAGCCCGCGCCGTCGACCCTCACCCAGCGGCGCATCAGCAGCAGCGCGACGGCGGCGGCCAGCGTGGCGCCGACCAGCGCGGCGGCCAGCGGCAGGATCGGCAGGGCGCCGAGCTGCGCGGTGGCCAGGCCGTGCGCGAACAGGGCCGGTAGCAGTACGTAGTAACAGAGCCGCTCGGCCGGCGGCCAGAACGCGTCGGCGATGAAGCCGGTGCGCTTGAGGGCGTGGCCGAGCGCCACCAGCAGCGCCACCGGCAGCAGCGCGAGCACGATCGCGCCGCTCATGCCGGAACCCCGATCGAGGCGGCGCGACGCCCGCGATGGCGAGGGAGGATCGAAGACATGGCAGCTTGCGCGGTAGTGAGGATGCCCTCAAGTTAAGCACGCGCAGCCACGAGAAATGATGGTGATTTCTCGGGTGATCAATGAGAAAACCTCATGGATGAGGCGATCAGCTCGGCGGCCAGCGCCTGCGCGAAACGCTGCGCCGGACGCGAGCGGTGTTCGAGCAGGACCACCGCGCTGCGCAACTGCGGCTGCCCGAAGGGCAGGCGCACCACCGGCGGCAGCCGCGCCAGCACCGAGTCGTGCAGCGCCACCACGCCGGCGCCCAGGCCGCGCGAGGCCATGTGGACGATGGTCTCGGTGCTGTCGAGCACCATCTCCTCGCGCACTTTGATGCCCATCCGGCGCAGCTCGGCGGCGATCTCGCGGCCGGCCCAGGCCTGCGCGTCGAAGCGGATGAAGGGCAGCGCCTCGAGCAGCTCGCGCACGCTCCAGCCCTCGTGGCGCGGCGGCGCGACCAGCCAGTAGCGGTGCTCGTAGAGCGTCTGCCAGACCAGCCCGGAAGGATGCGGGCGCACCGGGTGGGTGGTGACGGCCGCGTCGAGCTCGCCGCCGGCGACGCGCTGCGCCAGCGCCAGCGACAGGCCCGCGGCAACATGCACGCGCAGCGAGGGATGCGCGACCCGCAGCGACAGCAGCGCATCCGGCATCGGCCCCGACAGCGCGGTCTGGATCGCGCCGACGCGCAGCCGCCCGACCAGTTGCTTCTCGTCGCTGAGCACATCGGGGATGCCGTCCACCATCGCCAGGATCTGCTCGGCCTGGGCCAGCACGATGCGGCCCGCCTCGGTCAGCGTGGGCTGGCGGCGCGAGCGGTCGAACAACTGCACGCTGAATTCGGTTTCGAGCGCCTTCACGTGCAGGCTCACGGCCGATTGCGTGAGGCCGATCGCGTCGCCGGCGCGCGCGAAGGTGCCGTGGCGGGCGATGGCGACGAGGGTGCGGAAGGCGCGTATCGACATGGGCGGCGATCATCGGGACGAGGCGCGTCGCGAGCCGCGGCGCGATGGCGGGGCGGCGCGAGCGGGCGCGGGTTGCCGCCCTGGCGGGCGGCCGTGTCGAGCGATGATGCCTGCGGCGCGCGCCGCCGGCAACCGCTGCCGGCAAGGCTTGCCGGGCGCGCCTACTTGCGCTCGGCCTCGAGCGAGCGCATGGTGCGCAGCGAGGGGAACAGCCGCATCCACAGCAGGGCCACCGCGATGGTGCAGGCGCCGCCGATCAGCACCGCCGGCTGCGCGCCCCACCAGCCCGCGGTGATGCCCGATTCGAATTCGCCGAGCTGGTTCGAGGTGCCGATGAACAGCGCATTGACGGCGCTCACGCGGCCCAGCATCTCGTCGGGCGTGCGCAGCTGCACCAACGAGGAGCGCACCACCACGCTGATCACGTCGGCCGCGCCGAGCGTGGCCAGCGCCAGCAGCGACAGCGGCAGCCAGGTCGACAGGCCGAACACCAGGGTGGCCAGGCCGAACACGATCACGCCGAGGAACATCGCCATGCCGGGGCGCTTGCGCATCGGGAAGCGCGCGAACCACAGCGTGCCGGCCAGCGCGCCGATCGCCGGCGCCGAGCGCAGCAGCCCGAGCCCCCAGGGCCCGGTGTGCAGGAAGTCGCGCGCATAGATCGGCAGCAGCGAGACCGCGCCGCCGAACAGCACCGCGAACAGGTCGAGCGAGAGCGCGCCGAGGATGGCCGGTTCGCGACGGATGAAGGCGATACCCGAGAACACCGATTCGAGCGTGACGGGTGCGCGCGCAACGGGTTTGCTGCTCAGCTTGAGCGAGCCCATCAGGCAGGCCGCGCAGCCGAAGCAGATGATCCCGAGCAGGTAGACCACCTGCGGCCCCAGCCCGTACAGCACGCCGCCGGCCGCCGGGCCGATGATCAGCGCGGTCTGGGTCGCCGAGGTCGACAGCGCGGTGGCGCGCGGCAGCTCGGCGCGCGGCACCACGGCCGGCAGCAGCGAGGCCACGGTGGGGTTCTCGAAGGCGCGCGCGGCGCCCAGGCAGGCCGCCAGCGCGTAGATCGCCGGCGCGTTGAGCCAGCCGCCGAGCGTGCCGGCCAGGAACACCGCCGAGGCGAGCGCCAGCAGCGACTGGCAGACGGCCACCACGCGGCGCCGGTCGTGGCGGTCGGCGACATGGCCGGCCACCAGGGTCAGCACGAACATCGGCAGGAACTGCGCGAGCCCGACCAGGCCCAGCGCGTAGGCGCTCTGGGTCAGCGTGTAGATGTGCCAGCCGATCGCCACCGAGAGCATCTGGAACGAGATCGACGACAGCACGCGCGCGCTCCAGAAGCGCTGGAAGGTGGAAGGGCGGGAGACGGCGGGAGAAGGGCCGGACGAATCGGAAGGCGCGGGCATGGGCGATGGGCGGTCGGCGTGGTGCGAGGGCGGCCGCTGCGGCGGCGCGTCGAAAAACGGCAAGTGTAGATGAGTTCGCGCGCGCTCGCGGAATCGGCGCGGCGACGGCCGCGTGCGGGGCCGGCGCTGAAATGACGATGGACGGTCAAGCGGGCCCGCGTTCGAGAGAAGCGCGGCGCTTGCCGTCCATGTCGGATGCGTTGGTAGGCTCGATTGGATTCGAACCAACGACCCCCACCATGTCAAGGTGGTGCTCTAACCAACTGAGCTACGAGCCTGTATGCCTTGCGTGATGCGCGGCGGTGCTGCCTGGGTGGCCAGCCGGGAAGCGCGGGCATGTTCGCTTGAACACGCGGCGCCTGCCGTCCATGCCGGATGCGTTGGTAGGCTCGATTGGATTCGAACCAACGACCCCCACCATGTCAAGGTGGTGCTCTAACCAACTGAGCTACGAGCCTATGTGCCCCGCGTGATGCTGCGTGGCGATACTGCCTGCTGCCATGGCGATCCGTGACAAGCGGAGCGCCGAAAAGACAATGGACGGCTAGCGTGTTCCGCGTTCACCTGGAGCGCGGCGCTTGCCGTCCATGTCGGATGCGTTGGTAGGCTCGATTGGATTCGAACCAACGACCCCCACCATGTCAAGGTGGTGCTCTAACCAACTGAGCTACGAGCCTGCGAGGCGCGAATTATAGAGAGGCTCGCCCGATGTTGCAAGCGCCGGATCGCGTCCTGCATCGCCGGCATGTTTCAGCGTTTGCGCCGGGTCGATGCGGCGCCGGCGGTGACCTTGGCCTTGGCCGGTACCGCCGCCGAGGGCGCGGCCTCGAGCGAGGCCACCAGCCGTTCCTCCAGGAACGCGAACAAGGTGCGGATTGCCGTCGATCCCTGCCGGTGCTGCGGATACACCGCGCTGAGCCGCAGCGGCGGCGTGGCATGCGCGGCGAGGATCGTCACCAGCGCGCCGCTCGCGATCGCCGGGCCGACGATGAATTGCGGCAGCAGCGCGACGCCGAGCCCGGCGATCGCCGCATCGCGCACCACGTCGCCGTTGTTGGCGATCAGCGGCCCCTGCACGGCATAGGCGCGCCGCCCTTCCGGCGTTTCGAATTCCCAGCCGTCGCGGCTCTCCTGTCCGTAGAGCAGGCAGGCATGGCGATGCAGCTCGGCCGGCGCGGCCGGCTCGCCATGCGATCGCCGATAGGCGGGGCTGCAGCAGGCGATCATGCGCAGCGTGCCGAGCGTGCGCGCCACCAGCGTCGAATCGGCCAGTTGCCCGATCCGCAGCGCCAGGTCGAAACCCTCGCCGATCAGGTCGACGCGGCGGTCGCTCAACTCCACCTCGAGCCGCACCGCCGGATGCGCGGCCAGGAATTCGGCCAGCAGCGGCGACAGGTGGCTCACGCCGAAGGACATCGGCGCGCTGATCTTCAGCGAGCCGTGCAGCTCGGTGCGGCGCGCCGACATCGCCTCCTCGGCCTGCGCGACCTCGGCCAGGATGCGCTGCGCATGCAGGTAGAAGGCCTGCCCCGATTCGGTGACGGCCAGCTTGCGCGTGTTGCGGTTCAGCAGGCGCACGTGCAGCGCGGCCTCGAGCGCGGCCATGCGCCGGCTGACGAACTGTTTCGACAGCAGCAGCTTGTCGGCGGCGCCGGTGAAGCTGCCGGCGTCCACCGTGGCGAGGAAGATGCGCAGGTCGTCGAGTTGCATGGCAGGGGCGGTTCCCGGTCGATTGTCCACTAAAACAGGACGATGATTATCTCACATGAGATTTATCTATCAGGATGGTTGACCTAAGATTCATCCCATCGATCGACGCCGCACCGCAGTGGCGCGGCGCGATCCACCGGAGAACCATCATGATCGAAGTCAGAAACGCAGACGCCCGCGGCCGTGCCGAACATGGCTGGCTCAGCTCCCGCCACAGCTTCTCGTTCGCGAACTACTACGACCCGCAGCAGGTCGGCTTCTCGGACCTGCTGGTGATCAACGACGATCGCGTCGCCCCGGGCCGTGGTTTCGGCACGCATCCGCACCGCGACATGGAGATCATGTCCTACGTGCTGGAAGGCGCGCTCGAACACAAGGACTCGATGGGCACCGGCTCGGTGATCGTGCCCGGCGACGTGCAGCTGATGAGCGCCGGCACCGGCGTGGCGCACAGCGAGTTCAACCACTCGAAGGACGAGCGGGTGCACTTCCTGCAGATCTGGGTCGGCCCGGCGGAGAAGGGCGCGCAGCCGCGCTACCAGCAGGCCAACATCCCCGCCGGGGAGAAGCGCGGCAAGCTGCGCCTGGTGGTCTCGCCCGACGGCGCGCAGGGCTCGCTGGCGATTCGCCAGGACACGCGGATCTACGCCGGGCTGTTCGACGGCGAGGAAAGCGCCAGCATCACGCTGCCGGCCGATCGTTTTGCCTACGTGCACGTCGCCCGCGGCAGCGTCGAGCTCAACGGCCGCCGGCTAGGCGAGGGCGACGGCGCGCGGATTCGGGCCGAGCAGGCGCTGAGCTTCGCGAATGGCCAGGATGCCGAGGTGCTGGTGTTCGACCTGCGTCCCGTCGAGGTGACGGCCGACTGGGCCTGAGCGACGCCTCGGCGGTGCCGGCCGCGCGTCCCGCGAGGCGCGCGGCCGGCACTCGTCCGATCGCGCATCATCCCGTTGTTGATTTGCATGACTTGTCAGTCGATGATGAACCAGCGCGCGCCGCCCGGCGGTTCGCGCGTTCTGGCCGCCGGCGTGGTGCCGGTCATCGTCGATCTCAGGATTTCAATATTTCACAAGGATCTCGACCATGCGTTACCTCTCTCTCGACAAGCAAAGGGACGGCGTGCTGCTGGTGGCACGCGTGCTGATGATGGTGTTGTTCGTGATGTTCGGCTGGCAGAAGCTGATGGGCTTCTCCGGCACGGTCGCCTACATGGGCTCGACCGGCGTGCCCGCGCCGATGCTGGCGGCGGTGATCGCGGTGGTGATGGAGCTGGTGGCCGGGCTGCTGATCGTGGTCGGCTTCTACACGCGGCCGGTGGCGCTGCTGCTCGCGCTCTACACGCTCGGCACCGCCTTCGTCGGCCATCACTACTGGACCATGACGGGCGCCGAACAGTACGTCAACCTGATCAATTTCTACAAGAACATCAGCATCGTGGGTGGCCTGCTGGTGCTGGCCGTCTCGGGCCCGGGGCGGTTCTCGATCGACCGCCACTGAGGCGCTGAGGGTTCGTCAAGGCAAAACGCCCGCTCGATGGACGAGCGGGCGTTTCTTCTTTGTGGCCTGCAATCGGCGTGGCCGGGCCCGGTTCAGCGCGAGGGCGCCTCGCCGACCACCGGCGCCCTGCGCACCTCGGACAGGTAGATCAGGATCAGCGAGACCCAGACGATGCCGTACAGGAACATGAAGCAGGTGGTGCGCACCTGCAGCAGGTCGAGCAGCATGCCGAACAGGATAGGCAGCAGGAAGCCGCCCAGGCCGCCCGCCAGGCCGACGATGCCGGTCACCACGCCCATGTTGTCGGGGAAGTCGTCGGCCACGTACTTGAAGGTGGAGGCCATGCCGAAGGCGAACACGGCACCCAGCACGAAGGCGAGCGCGACGAAGCCGGCCAGCGGCATGGCGATGCTCAGCGAGGCGGTGCCCTTGATGGTGTGGATCACCAGGTCGGTGGCGGGATAGGAGAGCAGGAACAGGCAGATCCAGGCGACCCACAGGCCCCACCAGGTCACCGCATGCGCGCCGAAGCGATCCGACAGCGCGCCGCCCACCGCCCGCAGCAGCGAGCCCGGCAGCGAGAAGCCGGCCGCGAAGGCCGAGGCGGCCACCAGGGTCATGCCGTATTCGCTGGTCAGGTATTGAGGGATCCACAGCGACAGCGCGGTGAAGCCGCCGAAGCTGATCGAGTAATACTGGCAGAGCCGCCAGACGCGCGGATCGCGCAGCGCCCGGAACGAATCGAGCAGGGAGCCGCCTTGCTTGCCGGCGCCGGGGTCCGGCGCGGAGGCGAACCAGAAGATCACGGCCGTGACCAGCAGGGCGATCGCATAGACGCGCGGCACGAAGCGCCAGCCGTAGGCGAGCTGCAGCGAGGGCGTGACGAACAGGTTGACGGCCGCGCCCGCGGTGCCGGCGCCGAATACGCCCATCGCGAAACCGCGCCGCTTCGGCGGGAAGAAGCGCGCCACGTAGGGCGTGCCGACCGCGAACGAGGCGCCGACGCAGCCGAGGAACAGCCCGATCATCAAGAACTGCCAGAGCTCGGTGGCATAGCTGACGATATAGACGGGCAGCGCGCAGACGACCAGCAGCACCGTCATCACGATGCGCCCGCCGAAGCGGTCGGTCCAGATGCCGAGCGGCAGGCGCATGAGCGCGCCGGTCAGCACCGGCGTGGCGGTCAGTAGGCCGAACTCGGTGCTGTTCAGGCCGAGCTCGGCGCGCAATTGCACGCCAAGCACGCCGAACATCATCCAGACGACGAAACAGACCAGGAAGGCGAGCGTGCTCGCGGCGAGCACGGACCAGGCACGGGGCGGGACGGCATCGCCGCTGGCCGCCGCCGTGGCGTCATGGGTGGGGGTCATGGGAGGTTCTCCGCGTCATTGGACCAGCGGGCCTTGCGCGCCCGCCAGCGTGATGCCCTCGATGCGCGCCACGCCGGCAAGGATCGCCACGTACTGGCGCATTGCGTCGCGCCTGACGCGCTCGGCCAGGAAACCGGCGATGCGCTCGCGCGCGGCCTTGAAGGGCTGCATCTCGCCGGGCACGCGCCGCTTGATGCGTACGATATGGAAGCCGTGGCGCGTACTGACGAGCCCGGGCAGCACGCCGAGCGCCTCGTTGCCGAACAGCGCCGCCTCGAACTCGGGTACGCAGTCGCCGCGCAGCAATTGCCCGAGGCTGCCGCCCACGGCGGCCGACGGGCAGTTCGATGACTCGCGCGCGAGCGCCTCGAAGCGTTCCGGTGCCGCCAGCACCTCGGCCAGCGCGGTCTCGGCGCGTTCACGCAGCGGCGCGAGCGGCACGCGCTCGGTCACGGCGAACAGGATATGGCTCGCATGGACCAGCTCGCCCTGCCGGAAACGCTCGGGGTGGTGCGTGTAGTAGCGCCGGCAATCGGCCTCGGTCGGCTCGGGCAGGTGGGTCAGCTCGCGCGCGAGCAGGGCGTCGAGCGTCGCGTCGTCGAGTTCGGCATGGTCGGCGAGCAGGGCCAGCGAGACGGCGCGCTGGCGCAGCAGTTCGCCGATCACCAGCGTGTGTCGCGCGGCCTCGGCGGCATCGGGCGAGCCTTCGTGCAGCGCGGCTTCGGTGGCCAGCGCGGCGGCCTCGATCGCGATGCCGTTGACGGCGAGCGGCGCGGCGAGGCCGGCTGGGTTGGTGGCGGTCGGTGACATGGCGGCAGCTCAGCGCTTGCGTACCAGTTGATACGGGCGGACCAGGTAGGCCAGCGAGGCGATGCCGCTCCAGACATGGACCATCCGCGTGAACGGCGAGACCAGGAAGATCGTGAAGCCGAGCAGGATATGCAGCCGGTAGGTCAGCGGCACGCCTTCCAGCAGGCTCGCCACGCCGGGCCGGAAAGTGACGATGCCCTTCACGTAGTCGGTGAGCTGCTCGAACATCGCGCCGTCCAGGTGGCGCGTGGACAGCGCCACGGTGCCGAGCCCGAGCGCGAGCTGCAGCCACAGCATCAGCACGATCAGAATGTCGGAGCGGCGGCTGTGGCGGCGGATCCGCGAGTCGCCCAGGCGGCGCACGATCAGGATCGTCAGCCCGACGATCGCGGCGGCGCCGGCCGCGCCGCCCGCGATCATCGCCGCGAGCTGGTGCGCCGAGGCGGACAGCAAGGGCGAGACCAGCCAGTGCGGCACCAGGAAGCCGACGAAGTGGCCGAGCACCACCACCAGCACGCCCCAGTGGAACAGGTTGCTGCCCAGGCGCAGCGCGCCGCGACGCAGCAACTGCGAGGAGTCGCTCTTCCAGGAATACTGTTCGCGGTCGAAGCGGATCAGGCTGCCGACCAGCAGCACGGCGAGGCAGATGTACGGATAGACACCGAACAGAAACGGATGCAGATAGGCGTTCATGACGATTCCCTGTCGGATCGGATGGGCAGGCGAGGTTCGCGCCTCATGCGCGGCGCGCCGGGCGCTGCGCGTGGAAGGGCAGCGGCTGCTCGGCCGGGATGGCGGCGCCGACGAAGCGCACCGCCTCGTCGGCATACGCGGCGTCGAGCGCGCGATAGTCCTCGCGCGCCGGGCGGCGCCCGGCATCGTCGTCGTCGGGCGAGCGCGGCGCGTCCGGTGCCTGCGAGGCGGCCACGCCGGCCAGCGGCAGCAGCGCGCCGATCACGAAGCCGTAATGGCTGTTGCGCTGCGTCAGTTGCCCGGCCAGCGCGCGCAGGATCCCGGCCGTCTCGCCGAGCAGCGCGCGCGCCTCGGCGGCGGGAATCCGCGAGAGATACTCGAGGAACACCGGCAGGTAGTCGGGCAGTTCGCCGGATTGCAATTGCAGGCCCTGCCGTTCGTACATGCGCAGCAGGTCGACCATCGCCTGGCCTCGATCGCGCGACTCGCCATGCACGTGCTCGAACAGGTGCAGCGAGGTGGCGCGGCCGCGGTCGAACAGCGCGACGTAGTTCTCCTGCAGCGTGAGCAGGTCGCGCTCGCGCAGGTAGGCGAGGAAGCGGTCGATCCCGGCGCGCGCGGCCTTCGTGAGACGCGGATGCGCGCGCAGGTGCGCCTCGATCGAGTCGAGCACCTCGAGCAGGCCTTGGTCGGGATAGTCGAGCAGCGCGGACAGGGCCGCGTGGATCGGATCGGGTTCGCCTGGATGGCGTGTCATGAAGCCTCCCGGATAGGAATCGTCTTCGCGCCTTGTTTCGGGCTGAACAGGCTGCCCGAGGTGCGCCCGTCGGAGCAGCCGTTGCCGAACGAGAAGCCGCAGGAGGCGCGCATCTCGAAGGCATCCTCGGCGGTCTCGCGATGGGTGGTCGGGATCACGAAACGATCCTCGTGGTTGGCGATCGCCAGGTAGCGGTACATCTCCTCGACCTGCGCGAGCGAGAGCCCGACCTGCTCCAGCACGCCGCTGGCCTCCACGCCGTCGACATGCCGTGCACGCATGAAGCCGCGCATCGCCAGCAGACGTTGCAGCGCCAGCTTGACGGGCGCCTCGTCGCCGGCGGTCAGCAGGTTCGCGAGGTAACGCAGCGGGATGCGCAGCGATTCGACATCGGGCAGCCAGCCGTTCATGCCGAGCACGCCGCTGTTGGCGGCGGCGTTGATCGGCGAGAGCGGCGGCACGTACCAGACCATCGGCAGGGTGCGGTACTCGGGATGAAGGGGAAACGCGATCTTCCAGTCGATCGCCATCCTGTGGACGGGCGAGCGCTGCGCCGCTTCCAGCCAGGCGGCCGGCACGCCGTCGCGCGTGGCCTGGTCCAGCACCTCGGGGTCGTGCGGGTCGAGGAACACCGAGAGCTGGGCCTCGTAGAGATCGGTCTCGCGCTCGACGCCGGCGGCCTCGGCAATGCGGTCGGCATCGTAGAGCAGCACGCCGAGATAGCGGATCCGGCCCACGCAGGTTTCCGAGCAGACGGTCGGTTCGCCGGCCTCGATGCGCGGGTAGCAGAAGATGCATTTCTCGGCCTTGCCGCTCTGCCAGTTGTAGTAGATCTTCTTGTACGGGCAGCCCGACACGCACATGCGCCAGCCGCGGCACTTGTCCTGGTCGATCAGCACGATGCCGTCCTCCTCGCGCTTGTAGATCGAGCCGGATGGGCAGGATGCCACGCAGGCGGGGTTCAGGCAGTGCTCGCAAAGGCGCGGCAGGTACATCATGAAGGTGTTCTCGAACTGGCCGTAGATGTCCTTCTGCACCGCCTCGAAATTGACGTCCTGCGAGCGCTTCTCGAACTCGCCGCCGAGGATCTCCTCCCAGTTCGGTCCCCATTCGATCTTCTCCATGCGCTGCCCGCTCACCAGCGAGCGCGGCCGCGCCACCGGCATCGCCGTGGCGTCGCCAGCCTGCTGCAGCTGGGCGTAGTCGAAGCTGAAGGGTTCGTAGTAGTCGTCGATCTCGGGCAGGTGCGGGTTGGCGAAGATCTGCGCGAGCAGCCGCCACTTGCTGCCCAGGCGCGGTTCGAGCCGGCCGTCGGCGTGCCGTTGCCAGCCGCCGCGCCAGCGCGTCTGGTTCTCCCAGTCCTTCGGGTAGCCGATGCCGGGCTTGGTCTCGACATTGTTGAACCAGGCGTATTCCATGCCCTCGCGGCTGGTCCAGACGTTCTTGCAGGTCACCGAGCAGGTATGGCAGCCGATGCACTTGTCGAGGTTGAGCACCATCGCGATCTGTGCGCGCACTTTCATTCGAGCTCTCCCGCGTTGAGGCTGTCCGCGGCGCCGGCATCCACCGTTTCGCCGTCGAGCCAGTCGATCCGGTTCATCCTGCGCACGATCAGGAATTCGTCGCGATTCGAGCCGACCGTGCCGTAGTAGTTGAAGCCATAGGACAGTTGCGCGTAGCCGCCGATCATGTGGGTGGGCTTGAGCGCCACGCGCGTGACCGAGTTGTGGATGCCGCCGCGGGTGCCGGTGATCTCGGAGCCCGGCGTGTTGATGATCTTTTCCTGCGCGTGGTACATCATCACCATGCCCGGCGGGATGCGCTGGCTGACCACGGCGCGCGCGCAGAGCGCGCCGTTCGCGTTGTAGCACTCGATCCAGTCGTTGTCGGCCGCGCCGATCGCCCGCGCGTCGCTCTCCGAGATCCACACGATCGGGCCGCCGCGCGACAGCGTCAGCATCAGCAGGTTGTCGGTATAGGTGCTGTGGATCCCCCACTTCTGGTGCGGGGTGAGGAAGTTCAGCACGCGTTCGGGGTTGCCGTTCGAGCGCGTGCCGAGCAGGTGTGCATAGTTGCCGGTGTCGATCGGCGGCTTGTAGGCGCACAGCGCCTCGCCGAACGCGCGCATCCAGGGATGGTCCTGGTAGAGCTGCTGGCGGCCGCTCAGCGTGCGCCAGGGGATCAGCTCGTGAACGTTGGTGTAGCCGGCGTTGTACGAGACGTGCTCGGATTCGATGCCGCTCCAGGTCGGCGAGGAGATGATCTTGCGCGGCTGGGCCTGGATGTCGCGAAAGCGGATCTTCTCGTCCTCGCGCGCGGCCGCCAGGTGCGCGTGCTCGATGCCGGTAATCGCGGACAGCGCCCGCCAGGCCTTGACCGCCACCGCGCCGTTGGTTTCGGGCGCCAGCGCGAGGATCGTCTCGGCCGCGTCGAGCGCGCTGTCCAGGCGCGGGCGACCTGCCGGCCCGTGCTCGCCTGGCTCGGTGCGGCGGTTCAGGGCGCCGAGCAGTTCGATTTCCTCATGGGTTTGCCAGCCGATGCCCTTGCCGCCGTTGCCGAGCCGATCGAGCAGCGGGCCGAGCGAGGTGAAGCGTCGGTAGGTGGCGGGATAGTCGCGCTCGACCACCGTGATGGCGGGCATGGTGCGGCCCGGCTGCGGCTCGCATTCGCCGCGCTTCCAGTCGCGCACCTCGAAGGCCTGGGCCAGCTCGCCGGGCGTGTCGTGCGCGATCGGCGCGAGCACCACGTCGCGCTCGACGCCGAGATGGCCTTCGCACAGATCGGAGAAGCGCTTCGCAATGCCCTTGAAGATCTCCCAGTCGCTCTTCGACTGCCAGGCCGGATCGACCGCCGCCGACAGCGGGTGGATGAAGGGATGCATGTCGGACGTGTTCATGTCGTCCTTCTCGTACCAGGTGGCGGTCGGCAGCACGATGTCGGAGTACATGCAGGTGGTCGACATGCGGAAGTCCAGCGTGACCAGCAGGTCGAGCTTGCCGCGCGGCGCCTCCTCGTGCCATTGCACCTCCTCGGGACGCGCGCCGCCGCTGGCGCCGAGGTCCTCGCCCTGCACGCCATGGGTGGTGCCGAGCAGATGCTTGAGGAAATATTCGTGGCCCTTGCCGGAGGAACCGAGCAGGTTGGAGCGCCAGACGAACAGGTTGCGCGGGAAGTTCCGCGGCGCGTCCGGGTCCTCGCAGGCCATCGCCAGCGAGCCCGAGGCGAGGCGTTGCGCTACCTGATGGGCGGCATCGGAGGCGGCGTCGTTCGCGTCCAGGCTCGCGCCGACGCGCAGCGGGTTCTCGCCGAGCTGCGGCGCCGAGGGCAGCCAGCCCATGCGCTCGGCGCGCACGTTGTAGTCGATCGGCGTGGCCGGGAAGGACGTCGGATCGGCCAGCGGCGAGAGCAACTGGCGCGGGTCCATGCCGTCGTAGCGCCATTGGTCGGTATGTGCGTAGAAGAACGAGGTCGAGTTCATCTGGCGCGGCGGGCGATACCAGTCGGTGGCGAAGGCCAGCGGCAGCCAGCCGGTTTGCGGGCGCAGCTTCTCCTGCCCCACGTAGTGCGACCAGCCCCCGCCCGACTTGCCGATGCAGCCGCACATCGCCAGCATGTTGATGATCGCGCGGTACGACATGTCCATGTGGAACCAGTGGTTGATGCCCGCGCCGATGATCACCATCGACTTGCCCTGGGTCTTGTGCGCGTTGTCGGCGAACTGGCGGGCGACGGCGATCGCGTCGGCGCGCTTGACGCCCGTGATCGCCTCCTGCCAGGCCGGCGTGCCGGGCAGGTCGTCGTCGTAGGAGGCGGCCACGTCGCGCCCGCCGAGCCCCTGGTCGAGCCCGTAGTTGGCGACGAACAGGTCGTAGACGGTGGCCACCAGCATCTCGCCGTTGTGCGTCGCCACGCGGCGCGCGCCGATCCGGCGCCTGAGCGTCGAGCCGTGCCCGGTATGCGCGAAGTGCGCATGCGGCTGGTTGCCGAAGTACGGGAACAACACCTCGACCGCCTCGTCGTGCGCGGCGGTCTGCGTCAGTCGCGGCGTGAAGCAGGCGCCGCCGGAGGTCTGGTCGCGTAGGTTCCACTTGCCGCGATCGGCTTCGCCGGGCCTGGCCCAGCGAAAGCCGATCGAGCCGACCGGAACCACGAACTCGCCGCTGGCCTCGTCGATCATCACGCTCTTCCAGTCGGCGCGTTCGGTCTCGCCGAGCGCGCCGTCGAAATCGGAGGCGCGCACGATGCGCTCGGGCAGGTAGCCGCCCTCGGGATGCGGTACCAGCCGGACCAGGCAGGGCATGTCGGTATAGCGCCGGCAGTAGTCGAGGAAATAGTCGCCGCGCCCGGCCAGGTGGAATTCCTTGAGGATCACATGGCCCATCGCCAAGGCGAGCGCCGCGTCGGTGCCCTGCTTCGGGTGCAGCCAGAGATCGCCGAGCTTCGCGCCCTCGGCGTAGTCGGGGAACACCGAGACGATCTTGGTGCCGCGATAGCGCGCCTCCACCAGGAAGTGCGCATCGGGCGTGCGCGTCTGCGGGACGTTGGAGCCCCACATCATGATGAAGGTCGAGTTGTACCAGTCGGCCGATTCGGGCACGTCGGTCTGCTCGCCCCAGGTCTGCGGCGAGGCCGGCGGCAGGTCGCAATACCAGTCGTAGAAGCTCAGGCAGACGCCGCCGATCAGCGACAGGTAGCGCGAGCCGGCCGCGTAGGACACCATCGACATGGCCGGGATCGGCGAGAAGCCGACCACGCGGTCGGGGCCATGTCGTTCGATGGTATGCACGTTGGCCGCCGCGATGATCTCGTTGACCTCCTCCCAGCTCGAACGCACGAAGCCGCCCAGGCCGCGACGCCGTTGATAGCCGCGACGCGCCTCGTCGTCGTCGACGATCGCGCGCCAGGCCTCGACCGGCGCGAGCGTGCGGCGCTTCTCGCGCCACTGCCGCACCAGCGCGCTGCGCACCATCGGGTACTTGATGCGGTTCGCGCTGTAGAGGTACCAGGAATAGGAGGCGCCGCGCGCGCAGCCGCGCGGCTCGTGGTTCGGCATGTCGGGGCGGGTGCGCGGGTAGTCGGTCTGCTGGGTTTCCCAGGTGACGATGCCGCCCTTCACGTAGACCTTCCACGAACAGGAGCCGGTGCAGTTCACGCCGTGCGTGGAGCGCACGATCCGGTCGTGCTGCCAGCGTTGCCGGTATCCGTCCTCCCACTTTCGGTCCTCGTCGGTGACCGTGCCGTGACCATCGGAAAATGACTGCCGGGCCACGGTGAAATACCGCAGCCGGTCGAGGAAGTGACTCATCGAAACCTCGCGTTGGGGGACGTTTGGCCGAACTGCGTTGCGGGTCGCTCCGGTCCGCCGGGCGTGCCGGACAGACTGATCCGTTACCGGTACCGCGACTGCGCCGCATCGGGCGACGCCATCTTAGCGACGCGCCGCGATGCGGGATGCGACCTGCATCAAACGCTCAATGAGATTTCCAGGTGGGGATGGAAGGAGATTTCCCGGCTTGCTGCGAATTTTCGAACGCGGGGAATCCATCGATCTTAAGCTAAACGAAATGTCTGGGCGATTCGCTGTATATCGATGGATGTTTTGACGGGGCGGTGATGCGGGGAGCGCATCGGCGGGAGGGCGAGCCGCGCATGGCTGGTGCGCGGCTCGTTTCGTTTCGAGGTTCAGGCTTGCCCGAACACCTGCCGGATTCTCGCGAACAAGCCGTGCTGCGCGATCCACGCGGCGTAGGCGCGATACTCGGGATCGCGCATCAGGTGGCGTTCCTCGGTCTTGGCCCGCATGAAGTAGATGCCGTTGACGGCCAGCAGTGCCGCGCAGTGCGCGAGCGCGACCTGCCAGCCCAGCGCGCCGACGAAGGGCACCGAGATCATCCAGTACGACAGGTTCTTGGTCAGGTAGGCCGGGTGCTTGGTGAAGCGATACGGGCCCGAGGTGATGATGCCGCGGTTGGTCAGGTTCGAGAAGCGCAGGCCGAACGAGATCGTCGAGAGCGCGTAGCAGAGTACCAGGGCGATGATCACCGCGCCCCACAGGCACTGGATCAGCGGCACGCCGGCCAGCCAGTTGTCCCAGAACAGCGTGCCCTCGTAGCGGATATAGCGATCCGAGATCAGCGACCAGAACGGCTGGTAGCAGACCAGCGCGACCAGCCAGCCGAGCGTGGTGGGCTCGACGGTGCGCACGTGGCTGTCTAGGATGCGGAAGGTGCAGAGATAACCGACCGAGCCGAACAGCAGGTCCATGGTGAAGGCCAGCTCGTACAGGAAGCGGAAGGTCGCCAGCGAGTAGGGCGCACTCTGCAGGGCCGTCAGCGAGGCGGTCAGGTGGTCGGCGTTGCTCGACACGTAGACGAACATCAGCGGCAGGAAGAAGGCCTTCACGCCCCAGCCGGCCAGCATCTCGCGCACGCTCGACCAGCTTTCCGGCTTCTGCCCGCGGAACACGAAGCGCGCCCAGCACAGGTAGGCGTCGTCGACCTCGCGCTGACGCGCGTCCATCCAGGCGAAGTAGAGCGGCGCACCGACCGCGAAGTACGGCGCGAGCATCGCGCAGAGGCTCCAGAACGGCTTGTAGAAGTCGCCGTGGTATTCGGGCAGCAGCCAGTAGATGAAGGCGATGCCGGCGTAGATCGAGCCGAGCCCGGCCAGCCGCATCGCCACGCGCGCGAAGCTCATCGGGCGTATCGCCTCGGCGGCGAGGCCGGCGCTGGGGCGCAGGTAGGCGCGCGCCACGAACAGCTCGTAGCTGGCCACCACCACGATGATCGCGAAGCAGGCCGCGAAGCCGCGGCCGGCGCCGCTCAGCAGGCTGCCGTCGCGCGAGAACCACAGCACGGCCAGCGCCGCGGCGATGCCGGCCAGGCCGACCGTGAAGGGGGTGGCGGAACGGGGTGGCCGGGCCCCGACGTCGGAGAGACTATCGATGGTCGAGTTCATGTCATTCCTCGTGTGATGACATCTTGTGATCGGTCGGCCGGGCTGTTGGAGTATAGGTGCCCGGCCGCCGTATTTCCGCTGCTTGTTGCTCGTTGCTTGCTGCGTGTTGTTGCCTGCCGCCGTGTGTCGATTCCTGCCGCCACGGCGCGGCCTGGATGCCGGCGGCGGATGTTCCCGCCGCCGGGTTTGCCGCCTTACTTCTTGCCGCCGCCGAGCAGGCCGCCGAGCAGGTTGGTCACCGGCGAAAGCAGGCCCGCCGAGGTGCCGCCGGAGGCGGTGCTCGAACCGGACAGCGAACCCGTCACGCCGTTGGCCGCGCCCGACACGGCGCCGGTCACGGAGCCGGTCGCGTTGGCGACCGTGCCCACCGCGCCCGACACGGTGCCGGTCACGCCGGCGGCCGCGCCGTTCGAGCCGATCGATCCTTGCGCGCCACCTGCCAGGCTGCCGGTCAGGCCGCCCACCAGGTTGGTGACCGGCGCGAGCAGGCCGCCCAGGCCGGCCGATGCGCCGCCGTTGGCGGTGCCGCCGACGCTGCCCGTCAGGCCGCCGATCAGATTGGTGACCGGGGTGAGCAGGGCGCCGAGGCCGGCGGTGCTGGTACCCGAGGTGCCCGACGAGGCCGAGCCCGAGGTGCTGCTGCCGCTGCTCGAGCCGCCGCCGATGGTGGCACCCAGGCCCAGGTTCAGGCCCAGCGAACCGGTCAGGTTCAAGAGCGGGGCGAGCGGGTTGGTGGTCGAGCCGGTCAGCAGGCCGCCGGTGCTCGAGACGGTGTTGCCGAGCTGGGTGACCACGTTGCCGAGATCCTTGCCGACCGGGTTGCCGGTGGCATTCGAGATCGCCGCGCCCGCGCTGCCCAGGCCCGCGCCGATGGTGCCGAGCAGGCTGTTGACGGGCGCGCCCAGGCCGGTGGCCGAGCCGACCGTCTGCGTGACGTTGGTGACGGCATTGGTGATCGGGTTGACCAGCGAGCTGACGCCCGTCTCGATCTGCTGGACCGGGGCGCTGCCGAGCACGGTGCCGAGGCCCGTGCCGACGTTGCCGACCACGCCGCCGAGCGAGTTCACCACGGTGCCGAGCGTCTGCGTGAGCGGGGCGAGCGGCGCGAGCGGGCCGCTGCCGAGGCTCGACACGGCGCCGCCGAGCGACTGCACCGAGTTGGCCACGTTCGACACCAGGTTGGCCGCCGAGCTCAGCGTCGGCCCGAGCGGGTTCGACGAGGTGCCGATCTGGCCGAGGCCGGCGCCCAGGCCGTTGCCGAGCGAGACGATGCCGTTGCCGAGGCTGTTGACCGCGTTGCCGATGCCGGTGGTGGTGCCCGTGCTGACGATCGGGATGCCGCTGCTGGCGACCTGCGTGCCGCCGTCGGCGACGGTCTTGCCGGTGGCGGTGACGATGTTGCCGAGCTGGTTGATGATGGTGCCGAGCGGGCTGGTGCCGGTGCCCGAGGTACCGGAGGTACCGGAGGTGCCCGAAGTACCGGAGGTGCCCGAGGTACCAGACGTGCCTGAGGTACCGGAGGTGCCCGAAGTACCGGAGGTGCCCGAAGTACCGGAGGTGCCCGAAGTACCGGAGGTGCCCGAAGTACCGGAGGTGCCCGAAGTACCGGAGGTGCCCGAAGTACCAGACGTGCCCGAAGTGCCGGAGGTGCCCGAGGTACCAGAAGTGCCCGAAGTACCGGAGGTGCCCGAGGTACCAGACGTGCCCGAAGTGCCGGAGGTGCCCGAGGTACCGGAGGTGCCCGAGGTACCAGACGTGCCCGAAGTACCGGAGGTGCCCGAAGTACCGGAGGTGCCTGAAGTACCAGAAGTGCCCGAAGTACCGGAGGTGCCCGAAGTACCAGACGTGCCCGAAGTACCCGAGGTGCCCGAAGTGCCCGAAGTGCCCGAAGTGCCCGAAGTGCCCGAAGTGCCCGAAGTGCCCGAAGTGCCCGAAGTGCCCGAGCTACCCGAAGTCCCGCCGCCCGACGTCCCCGACGATCCACCCGAAGTACCCGAGGTCCCCGACGCGCCGCCCGAGGTACCCGAGGTCGCGATACCGAGATTGCCGCCCGGCGGCGTGGTCAGTGCGTCGGTCCCGCCGCAACCCTGCAACGCGAGCAGCGACGACACGCCGACGGTGATCGCGGATTTCTTGAATAGCGCGCGCATAGCATCCTCACAGAAAAAATGTTGTTCTGGAGGGGCTTGCTGCAAAATCCGGACCACGCATATCCATCATGCGTGGAGCGTTGGCTTCGTGAAATTTCCTGCGAACAATCCCAGGAAAGCGAGCGCAATGCGCGAAACCGCGCCGCAATTGTTAACGCGGCGAGCCCGATGTTCCGCGTGGTGCTACGTAACGCCGGGCAAGCTGCCGTAACGAGCCGGGGGCGTGACGCGCGGCGCCGCCCCGGCTTCAGCGGATCCTCAGACCAGCCCGGCCGGCCGGCGCGTGGGCGGGATCGGCGCGTCGTCGAGCGCGCCGAGGAAGCCGGTGGTCCACCAGTGCACGTCGTGCTTGCGGATCTCGGCGAGCAGGGCCGTGTGGCGTCGCACGCGCTCGTCCAGCGGCATGGTCAGGGCCGCCTGGATCGCGCGCGCGGTGCCCTGGATGTCGTAGGGATTGACCAGCAGCGCATCGGTCAGCTGCTCGGCGGCGCCGGCGAAGCGCGACAGCACCAGCACGCCGGGGTCCTTGCCGTCCTGCGCGGCGATGAACTCCTTGGCCACCAGGTTCATGCCGTCGCGCAGCGGCGTGACCAGCGCCACCCGGCTCGCGCGGTACAGCCCCGGCAGCGAGCTGCGGTCCAGGCTGCGGTGGATGTAGCGCACCGGCATCCAGTCGAGTTCGCCGTAGTCGCCGTTGAGCGAGCCGCACAGCGTATCCATCTCCTGGCGCAGGTGGTCGTAGGCGTCGACGTCCTCGCGGCTCGGCGCGGCGATCTGGATCAGCGTCGCGCTCTGGCGCATCTCCGGGTAGCGGTCGAGCATCTCGCGGAACGCCTGCACGCGCTGCGGCAGGCCCTTCGAGTAATCGAGGCGGTCCACGCCGAGCAGCAGCTTGCGGCGCGAATACTCGTCGCGCATCTGCTCGTA